>CAMLGG010000117.1 GCA_946479475.1 uncultured Ideonella sp.
GGCAGCACCATCCTGGGCTTCCACACGCGCTTTCACTGCAAGAACTTCATCGAGACGGTCGACCGCTACCTCGAGGCCCGCATCGAGCACGAGCACTCCACCATCTCGTTTCGCGACAAGGAGACGCTGGTCGAGAGCTATCCGATCTCCATCGCCTGGCCCGAGGCGCAGGTCCGGTCGGAGGTGGAGGCCGCCGGCGAGGTGGCGGCCTGCCGGGCGCGCGTGTTCGAGCGCCTGGGCCTGAGTCCGCTGACCTGCCTGGCGGTGGGCGTGGACCGGTTCGACTACACCAAGGGCATCCTCGAGCGGCTCAACGCGGTCGAGCGCCTGCTCGAGAAGCATCCGGAGTGGATCGGCCGCTTCGTCTTCGTGCAGGTGGCCGCGCCCACGCGCAGCGCACTCGAGGAGTACCAGTCCTTCCAGCAGCGCATCCACGCGACCGCCGAGCGCATCAACCAGCGCTTCGGCCAGGGCGACTACCAGCCCGTGCGCCTGCTGGCGGAGCATCACGAGCACGATGCCGTCAACGAGCTCTTTCGCGCCGCCCACGTCTGCGTCGTCACCAGCCTGCACGACGGCATGAACCTGGTGTGCAAGGAGTTCGTGGCGGCGCGAGAGGACGTGCAGGGCGTGCTGATCCTCAGCCGCTTCGCCGGGGCGGCGCGCGAGATGCACGAGGCCCTGATCGTCAACCCCTACCACGTCGAGGAGACGGCCGATGCCCTGCACCGCGCCGCGACCATGCCCGTGGCGGAGCAGCGGGAGCGCATGGCAGCATTGCGGATGAACGTGCGCGAGAACAACGTCTTCCGCTGGGCCGGCCGCATGCTGGCCGACGCGGGGCGCTTCCGGTTGCGAGAGCGCATCGCCGCGCGGGTACAGCGCCACACCAACGAGCCCGAGGAGGCTTCGCTCCAGCCATGACGGCCCCGCCCCTGCTCTCCGCCCAAGGCCGGGAATCCTTGCACCTGCTGTGCCGCGGCCAGCCGCTGCTGGCCTTCGATTTCGACGGCACGCTGGCCCCGATCGTGCGTGATCCCGCCAGCGCCCGCGTGCCGGACGCCGTCGCCGCGAAGCTCGAGCGCCTCAACACCTTGCGGCCGCTGGCGATCATCAGCGGCCGCAGCCGGCGCGATGTCGCGGCCCGGCTGCCCTTCGCTCCGCGCTTCATCGTCGGCAACCACGGCGCCGAGGCGGACGCCGTGCGGCCCGCCGCGTCCGCCGGGGCGCTCGACGCCTTCCGCCGGCGCGTGGAGCAATACCGCGAGCAGTTGCAGGATGCGCGCGTCACCCTCGAGGACAAGGGGCTGTCCATCGCCCTGCACTACCGATGCGCTCCCGATCGCCGGCGCGCGCTGCGCGTGCTGTCGGCCCTTTCGCGGCGGCCGCCGGACGGCGTGCGCCTGTTCGGCGGGCATTGCGTGCTCAACGCCGTGAGCGCCCAGGCCGCGGACAAGGCCGACGCGCTGGAGCGCCTGGTATCGGCCGCCGGCTGCGGTGGTGCGCTGTTCGTCGGCGACGACGTGAACGACGAGCCGGTTTTCGAGCGCGGGCGGCACGACTGGCTGACCGTGCGGATCGGCGACGAGGCCGCGGGGCCGACGCGCGCCCGCTTCCGCCTGCGCGACACGTCCCAGATGCCGGAGCTGCTCGACTGCCTCCTGGACGCGCTCGCCGGCCGGGGAGCCCCGCCGTGAACCCGCTGCCCGACAACGTCAGGCGCTTCGTGCTGACCTGCATCCCTTCGGTGCCGCACCTGGAGGCGCTGCTGTATTTCAGGCGCGTGTCGCCCTCGGCCCGGCTGCCCGGCGACGCGGCGCGCGAGCTCTACCTCACCGAAGCCCGCGCGCAGGAGGTCGTCGACCATCTGGTCGCCTGCGGCATGCTGGAGCGCGACGACGAAGGCGCGGCCCGCCTCAAGCCCCGGGACGCCGACATGGCCGCTGCGATCGAGGGCGTCGCCGCCGCCTACCACGCCGACCTCATCGGGCTGACCCACCTGATCCATGATTCCGTCCAGCGCAGCGCGCAGCGGTTCGCGGATGCGTTCAAGCTTCGAAAGGACCCCTGAATGGAGAAGGCGATCTACGCGCTGTGCGCCCTGGCCGCGCTGTCCTGCGGCGTGGTCCTGCTCAGGAGCTATCTGATCGACCGCTTCGGCCTGCTGCTCTGGAGCGGCCTGTGCTTCATCGGCCTGAGCATCAACAACACGCTGCTGGTGCTGGACCGCACCGTGCTGCTGGAGCAGGACTTGTCGACGCTGCGGCTGTCGGTCGCGCTGGCCTCGATGGTGCTGCTGCTGGTCGGGCTCGTCATGGAGTCCGACTCGTGAACGTCGCCGTCGTCAACGAGATGCTGCTGGGCGCCATCGCCATGGCGGCGTTCGTGGCGGGGCTGTTCTTCCTGCGCTTCGCCATCCGCTCGCGCGACCGGCTCTTCGTCTTCTTCGCGGTGTCCTTCTGGATAGAGTGCGTGGGAAGGATCCTGATCGGCCTGAGCGCATCCTGGGGCGAGGACAGGCCGGGCGTGTACCTGCTGCGCCTGCTGTCCTACGGGCTCATCCTGTTCGCGATCTGGGACAAGAACCGGCCGCCGCGGCGCTGAGGCACGCGCCCGGTTTGCCAGAATGCACGGCCATGGTCACCCGAAAGCCGTCGCCAGAAAAGACCAGGTCCGATGCAGCGCCGACGCCGCTGGGGCCGGATGCCGCCCAGGTACTGCGCCAGTTCCGCATCGTCTTCAATGCCGTGAAGGCACATTTCCAGCAGGTCGAGCACCAGGCCGGGCTCGGAGGCGCCCAGCTGTGGGCCTTGAGCGTCATCCAGGGCCAGCCCGGGCAGGGCATGAACGAGCTGGCGCGCGCGATGGACATCCACCAGTCCACTGCCAGCAACCTCGTGAGGACGCTCGCGGCGCGCGAGATGGTCGAAACCAGGCGCGAAGGCGATGACCGGCGCGCGGTGCAGCTGTACCTGCTGCCCGCCGGCAAGCGGGCGCTCAAGGCCTCGCCCGGCCCCTACACGGGCATCCTCCCCGAGGCCTTGCAGGCGCTCGACGCGCGCACGCTGCAACGTCTGCAGGAGGACCTGGGAGCCCTCATCGACGTGCTGGATGCCGACAGGAAGGGCGCCAGGATCCCGCTCGGCAGCCCCTGAACGGACTCAGCGGCTGTGCGAGGTCAGGGTGGCCAGCGGGGAAGCCGCCCCGCCGTCCGCCTCCTCGACTTCGCCCTCGCCCGTGCCCGAGCCCTCCGGCAAGGGCTGCTCGTCGGCCTTGCGCCGCATCGCCACGCCCACGGCGAGGATGTCGATCACCAGCAGGTGCAGGATGCGGCTCACCATGGGCAGGTGGGTCGTCACGTCCTCGGGGTAGTCGACGATCAGGGCCACGTCGGCGCGGCGCGACAGCGGGCTCTGGCTGGCGGTGATGGCGATCACCGCCGCGCCGCGGGCCTTGGCGCGGTCCACCACCTCCAGCAGCTCCGGCAGGCGGCCGCTGGCGCTGATGACCACCACCACGTCCTGAGGCTTCAGCACCCCGGCCGCGAGCATCTGCAGGCGGGGGTCGGTGTAGGCCATGCTCGGCACGCCGAAGCGCAGGAACTTGAACTGCGCATCCTGCGCCACCACGCCGTAGTGGCCGAGGGCGTAGAAATCGATCCGCCGGGCCTGCAGCAGCAGCTCGGTGGCGCGGTTGATCATCTCCCGGTTGAGCTGGCTGCGCACCTGCAGGATGGCCGAGGCGGTGTTGCCCAGCACCTTGCTGCCCAGCTCGAGCATCGAGTCGTCGGTCGTGACCTGGGTGTGGGTGATGGGCACCGTGCCGGTGAGGCTGGAGGCCAGGCGCAGCTTGAAGTCCGACAGGCCTTCGCAGCCCAGCGAGCGGCAGAAGCGGATGACGGTCGGCTGGCTGACCTGCGCCGCCTTGGCGATCTCGGCGATCGGGTCGTTCAGCACCGAGCGCGGATGGGCCAGCACATGCTCGGCCACCCGCAGCTCGGCCGGGGTGAGCTCGCCGCGGGCGCGGCGGATCTGCGTGAGCATGGTCGAGGCCGGCGCGTCGCTCATCGTGCGCAGCTGCGCCTCGAGGATGGCCGAGGCGCCGGTGAAGGTCGCCTGCTCGGCGGTGATGACGAAGGTCGGGATGTCGGCCAGGTAGCGCGAGAAGCGGCCCTTGTCCTCGAAGCGGGCGCGGAACGGCGAGCGCTCGAAGTAGGCGCCCAGCCGCGGCACGATGGTGCCGCCTATGTAGATGCCGCCCAGCGCACCCAGCGTGACCGCCAGGTTCGCCGCCGCCGTGCCCAGCAGGGCGCAGAAGACCTCGAGCGTGTCGACGCAGACCCGGTCGCTGCCGTCCAGGCCGCGCTGCGTGATGTCGAAGGCCGAGAGCGCCTCGGCCTTCACCCCCGCGTACTCGGCCAGCGCGCGGTGCATCAACTCCAGGCCCGGCCCGGACAGCAGGCGCTCGAAGGAGACGTGGTCGTACTGCTTCCAGGCGTGCCGCAGGATGGCGATCTCGCGCTCGTCGCGCGGCGAGAAGCTGGTGTGGCCGCCTTCGGAGCCGAGCGAGATCCAGCCGTCGCCGGCCGGGATCAGGCCAGAGACGCCCAGCCCGCTGCCCGAGCCGAGCAGGCCCATCACGTTCTGCTTGCGCGCCGTGCCGCCGCCGACCTGGTGCAGCTCGCCCGGCCCCAGGCGCGGCAACGCCATGGCCAGCGCGGTGAAGTCGTTGAGCACGACCAGCGTCTCCAGTCCCAGCCGCTGGCGCATCTGCTCGATGGAGAACTGCCAGTGGTAGTTGGTCATGCGCACCTGGTCGCCCTCGACCGGGTTGGCGATGGCGACGGCCGCATGCTGGACGTTCGTGCCCGCCGGCAGCGTGGCCAGGTAGGCGGAAACGGTGGCGTGGAAATCGGGGTGGTCGGCGCAGCGCAGCGAGGCGACCTGCGTGAATTCGCCCGACGCCACCTCGAGCGCGAAGCGGGCGTAGGTGCCGCCGATGTCGGCAATCAGCCGGGGGCTGTCGAACGAGGCCATGAGCGCGGTCGGGCTGGTGCGGAACCGGTCATTATCGAGCGGGCTGCACGAAGACCACCGCGGTGCGAGGCGGGATGGTGAAGACCCCGGTGGCGGCATCGAAGCTCGCCTCGCGCGAGGCGCGGCGGTCGGCCGCCTCGGGGCGGCGGTGAACCGGGTGCAGCACCCAGCGCGCGCCGGCCTGTTCCGGCCAGGCCAGCTGCTGGGCCGAGCCGGCCGCGTTGAGGAAGTAGACGAGCCTTTCGAAGCGCGCATCGGCGAGGCCCCGGCCGTCGAGCTCCGCGGCGATCAGGGCCGGGTTCTGCTGCGGCCCGGTGCCGACGAAGCGAAGGCGCCGGCGAACCTCGGCCGCGGTCCGAAGGCGCAACAGCGGGGTGCTCGCGCGGATGGCGAGCAGGTCGCGGAACGCATCGCGCGTCCAGGCGATGTCCTCGGGGCGCGGCACGAGCCGCGAATCGGCCAGCAACGGCCGGAACTGCGGCCAGCTGCGCTCGTTGTCGCCCGCGGGCGGCAGGCCGCTGCCGAAGTGGTTGGTCCGGAACGTCCAGTCGAGGCGGTTGAACCAGTCGCCGGAGTCGTAGCTGTTGCGGTCCAGCGACTTGCTGCGCAGCGTGTCGATGCCGGCATGGAAGTAGGCGATGCCCTGGCTGAAGAGGTTGACGGCCGCGGCCAGCATCTGCACGCGGGCGCGCTCGTGGCCGGGCAGCTCGCGCGGCAGCTTCAGCGCGTTGCTGTCGAACAGGGTCTGGTTGTCGTGGTTCTCGACGTAGTTCACCACCTCGCCCGGCTCGGCCGCATAGCCGGCGGGCTGGCCGGCATAGTCAAGGCGGGCCAGCGGCCTGGACTCGTCGTCCCGGGCCTGCAGCTCGTAGTCGCGCAGGGTGCCCGCGAGCCCGACGCGGACCAGGTCGGCCAGGCGCATCGCCTCTTGCCGCGCGCCCTCCGCGCCGCCGTTGATCCAGCCCTTGCGCTCGACGAGCGCCTCGCCTTCGTCGCCCGCGGAGCCGCCGCGCACGGCATCGCGCGCCCGGTCGCTGAAGGTGGCGATGCCCGAGCCGGCGAGCGACAGCTGCGAAGCCTGCACGAAGCGCCGGCCGTCGGCCACCTCGCCGAAGTTCCAGCCTTCGCCGATGAGGTTCACGTGGCGGCCGGTGGCGGCGTCCACCTCGCGCTGCAAGTTCTCCATCACCGAGCGCGGCTGGTGTGCCATCAGGTCGAAGCGGAAGGAGTCGATGCGGTACTGCGAGGCCCACAGCTTGACCGAATCGACCATCAGCTTGCCCATCATGGCGTGCTCGGTCGCCGTGTTGTCGCAGCAGGTGGAGCGCTCGACCTTCCCATCCGCATCGAGCCGGTGGTAGTAGCCCGGCACGATGCGGTCGAGCACCGAATTCGCCTGCTGGCCCGAGGCGGAGGCGTGGTTGTAGACGACGTCCATGCCGACGCGCAGGCCGGCGCGATGCAGCGCCATCACCATCGCGCGGAATTCGCGGACACGTGCGGCGCCGTCCGCGGCGTCGCTGGCGTAGCTGCCCTCGGGGGCGCTGTAGTGCAAGGGGTCGTAGCCCCAGTTGAAGCAGTCGCGCGCGGCCGTCGCCATCACGCTCGCCTGCTGGGCCGGCGAGTCGGGCGCCGCGTGCGGCACGGCCGGCGTGACGCAGCCGGCCTCCGGGACGGTGGCGAAGTCGAACACCGGCAGCAGGTGCACGTCCGTGAGGCCGGCTCGCGCGAGCGCTCGCAGGTGGCGCATGCCGAGTGAGGCGGTGTCGGTGAAGGCCAGGAACTTGCCGCGATGGCCACGCGGGACGCTCTCGTCGCCGATGGAGAAGTCGCGCACGTGCAGTTCGTAGATGACCATGTCGGTGTTCGCCCGCACGGTGGCCGGCGCGGCGTGCGAGTCCCAGCCCGGCGGCTTCAGGCGCGGGTCGCCGAGGTCGGCGACGTAGGCCCTGCGCGAGTCCGTCGTGAGGCTCGCCGCATAGGGATCGGTCACGCGGTTGCGGACCCAGCCGGTGCCGGGCACGAAGACTTCGACGAGGTAGGTGTAGTAGGCGCCGGTGCGGTCGCGGGGCAGGGTCGTCGTCCACGCTCCGGTTTGCTCGTCGCGTTGCAGCTCATGGACGGCCTCCGCGGGCCCATCGCCGCGCGCGTACACGCAGACAGAGACGGACCGCGCCGTGGGTGCCCACAGGGCGAACCGGGTGGATGGACCGCGCTGGACGGTGACGCCGAGGTCGCCCAGGGTCGCGGCCGGCGCGAACGCGGCGTCCAGCAGGCCGGGCCATTGCAGCCCGGTGGCCTCCTTCACGCGGCCCTGCGCATCCTCGCGCACCAGCAGCCACTGGCCAGGCAGCATCGCGCGGACGCGAGCCTCGTCGCCGCTGCCGAGCGCAGCACGCACGCCCTCCGCGAGGTAGCCGAAGCGAGCATCGGCCGGCGCCGCATCAGCCTCGGTCAACGTGAAGGCGGCATCGAACCCGGTGGCCTGCTCGCCGGGCGCCGCCGCAAGCCCACCGTCGGCACCGTGCAGCAGGCGCAGGCGCTCGCCGATCCCGGGCCGGACGCCCGGCCACTGCAGCCGGCCCTGGTCCAGCCACACGGCGCGCGCCTGCTCCAGGGCCGCGGACCGGCCTTGCACCGTCTGCCAGTGGGGGCCATTGCAGGCCTCCATCGGCGACGCGGCCCGCGAAGTGGCGAACAAGCCGAGGAGAAGCGAAGCAAGTCCGCGTGAAAGCATCCAATCATCGTAGCAAAACTACACACGAGGACGGATACGGGTTCTCCAAACTGTTCAATTAGCCTATCCTGCCCCGCCATGTTGCCGCGAAATCTTCGTACCTTTACTACATTCTCACTCGCCGTGGCCCTGTCGGCGGCGGGCCTGGCCCAGCCCGTGGACAGGAGCCCCGTGCCATTCCAGCCGGCGCCGAGCGCCCTGCCCGAAGGCTGGGAGCACGGCGCGTTCATGGAAATCTTCGTCCGCGCCTACCAGGACTCCGACGGCGACGGCGTGGGCGATCTCAAGGGCCTGACGTCGCGGCTGGACTACCTGAAGGACCTCGGCATCAAGGGCCTGTGGCTGATGCCCATCCAGCCCAGCGCGGATGGCGACCACGGCTACGCCACCACCGAGTACCGCGCCGTCGCGCCGGAGTACGGCACGCTGGCCGACTTCGACGAGCTGATCGCCCAGGCCCATGCGCGCGGCATCGGCGTGGTCATGGACTACGTGATCAACCACAGCGCCGCGCAGCATCCGCTCTTCGTCGAAGCAGCCAAGGGCCAGGACAACCCCTGGCGCCACTGGTATGTCTGGCGCACCGACGCTCCGCCGGGCTGGAACATCTGGGACGCCTACCCCTGGTACGACGCGGCGACGAAGCCCTGGCTGTCGAAGCAGGAGCCGAAAGACATGCCCCGGCCCGCGCCCCGCGCGACCGACATCTACTTCGCCACCTTCGGCCCGCACATGCCCGACTTCAACCTGCGCAACCCCGAGGTGCTGGACTACCACCTCGCGAGCCTGCGCTTCTGGCTCAACCGCGGGCTGGACGGCTACCGGCTCGACGCGGTGCCGCACATGATCGAGAACGACGCGGTGCGCTGGAACGACCAGCCCGAGAGCCGCGCGCTCACCAGGCGATTGCAGGACGAGATCAAGCGCTACCCGCACCGCCAGGTGGTCTGCGAGGCCACGGCGCAGCCCGCGGCCTACGGCGACCCGGCGGTCTGCGGCGGCGCCTTCGCCTTCGGCTACGTGCAGCACTTCGTCGAGGCCGCGCGCGGCAAGCAAGCGTCGGTGCAGCAGCTGGCGGGCTACTACCGCAGCGCATCGCCCACGATGGCGACCTTTCTCTCCAACCACGACATCTTCACCGGCGGCCGCCTGTGGGACCAGCTGGGCGGCGACCTCGCGCGTTATCGCGTCGCTGCTGCTGCCTACCTGCTGCAGCCGGGCACGCCCTTCGTCTACTTCGGCGAGGAGATCGGCCAGGCCGGCGTCACCCGTCTCCCGGCAGACCAGCCCGTGCGATCCCCGATGAGCTGGACCGCGGAAGGCGGCTTCAGCACCGGCAGGCCCTTCCGGCCGGCCTCGCCCAACGCCGGCGGATACAACGTGGCCGACGAGGTCCGCGACCCGCGATCCCTGCACGCCTTCTACAAGGCCATGCTCGGCCTGCGCAACAGCCGGCCCTCCATCGCGCGCGGCAGCTTCGAAGCCAGCTTCGCGGACGGACTGGTGCTCGGGTTCCAACGACGCCTCGGCAGCGAGCGCAGCCTGGTGCTGATCAACTACGACACTCACGCGGCCCTGGTCACCGTGCCCGGCCTGGCGGCCGGCGACCGGCTCACTGCCGTCTACCCGGCCGGTGCGCAGGCGCCCTCCTCCGCCACCATGACGATCGCACCGCAGTCCGTGCAGGTGCTCGACATCCGATGATGAGCAAGGCCCTGACAGCCCTGGCCCTGGCCGCCCTCGCCTGCGCCGCGCAGGCCCAGTCCATCGACCGGGTGGAGCCGCCGTTCTGGTGGGTGGGCATGAAGCATCGCCCGCTGCAGCTGATGTTGCACGGCTCGCAGCTGGCCGGCCTGGCCGCGCGCGTGCAGCGCCCAGGCGTGACGCTGAAGCGGACGACCTCCCTGCCCAACCCCGACTACCTGGTGCTCGAACTCGAGATCGCGCCCGGCGCCAGGCCCGGCCCGCTGACGATCGAGCTGCAGCGCGCCGGCCGCACCGTGCTGAGCCAAGGCTACGAGCTGCGGGCCCGCGAACCGGGCTCGGCGCAGCGCGTGGGCTTCGGCCCGGCCGATGCCATCTACCTCGTGGTGCCCGACCGCTTTGCCAACGGTGACCCCGCCAACGACAGCGTCGAGGGCCTGGGTGATCCCGTGGATCGCACGAACAAGGGCGGCCGTCACGGCGGCGACCTGAAGGGCATCGCCGACCATCTCGACTACATCGCCGGCCTGGGATTCACCCAGCTTTGGCCCACGCCCATCGTCGAGAACCGGCAGCCCGAGTACTCGTACCACGGCTACTCGGCCACCGACCTCTACCGCGTAGACCCGCGCTTCGGCAGCAACGAGGACTACCGCCTTCTCGTGCAGCAGGCCCGCGCCAAGGGCCTCGGCGTGATCATGGACCTCGCGCCGAACCACATCGGCTCGGGCCACTGGTGGATGACCGACCTGCCGGCGCCGGACTGGCTGAACAACGCCCCGCCGCACGACTACGTCCAGACCAACCATCGCCACGTGACGGCGCAGGACCGCTACGCCGCCGAAGCAGACAAGGCCCGCTTCACCGACGGCTGGTTCGTGCCGACCATGCCGGACCTGAACCAGCGCCACCCGGTGCTCGCGACCTACCTGGTGCAGAACGCCATCTGGTGGATCGAGGCCTTCGGGCTCTCGGGCATCCGCGCCGACACCTACCCGTACTCCGACAAGGCCTTCCTGGCCCGCTGGTCGGGCGCGATCATGGCCGAGTACCCCAAGCTCTCGATCGTGGGCGAGGAGATGACCGAGCATGCCTCGATGGTCGCCTACTGGCTCGAGGGCCACCGCAACCACGACGGCTACGTCTCGCACATGCCGAGCATGATGGACTTCCCGCTGCACGGGGCGTTGAGGCAGGCCCTCGTCGAGCCGGAAGACCGCGGCTACGGCATCGGCCTGGGCCGCCTCTACGAAGCGCTGGTGGAGGACCAGCAGTACCCGCATCCCGGGAAGCTGGTGCTCTTCAACGGCAACCACGACACCAGCCGCATCTTCTCGGCCCTGGGCGAGGACGAGGCGCTGGCGAGGATGGCCGCCGTCTACCTGGCCACCATCGCCCGCACGCCACAGTGGTTCTACGGCGACGAGCTGCTGATGGGCAGCCCGGCCGAACGCGACGATGGCCTGGTGCGAGGCGACTTCCCCGGGGGCTGGGCCGGCGACCGCGCCAGCGGCTTCACCGGCGAGGGCCTCGGCGAAGCCCAGCGCCGCATGCAGGCCTGGGTGCGCAAGCTGTTCCAGTGGCGCAAGCGATCGGCGGCGGCCCAGCAGGGCAGCCTCGTGCACTACGCGCCCGACCGCGGCACCTACACCTGGTTCCGGATCGACGAGGCCACCGGCCAGCGCGTGATGGTGGTGCTGAACAAGGCCGGCGCGCCGGTGCCGCTCGACCTGCGCCGCTTCAGGCAGGAGCTGCCGCCGGACTCGCGCGGCACCGACATCCTCACCGGACAGGCACATGAGCTCGGGGGCACGCTGGTGGCCCCGCCGCGCTCGGCCATGGTGATCGAGATCGGCCGGTGATCGGGCCCGGCGAAGCCCGCTGCTGCGGCGGGCAGTCCGAGGCCCGCTGGGCGTTGCTCGACCGGCAGTCCTGGTGCAGCGTGGTGGCGAGCGCGGCGGCCCTCACGCGACGCATGCAACCCCGCGCAGGGCCCGGATCAGTGCGTTCGTGGTCGCCTGCGGACTTCGGGGCAGGAGAACTCCTTGCCGATCGCCGTGCGGGCGTACAGGTAGTTCAGCCTGGCGCGCGCCGAAAGCGCGTCCAGGTCGACGCGGCCGGTGGCATCGCATTCGAAGCAGTAGGCTCGCCCGGTGTCGAAAAGCGACTGGAAACGCAGCTCGTAGTGGCGGCGGTCGGGGAACGGCATCGACGGGTTCATGATCAGCCCTCCATCACGGGCCCGCCGCGCGAGCGGCTCGGCCATGGCGCTATCTGACGCTCCCCGGAGCGGACCGGGCATCCCCTGTGCGGGGGAGAGCGGCTCCCCTGGTGAGGAAGGATTTCACGGCCAGGGGACCCCCAAGTCCCAGGCTAGACTCGCGGCCGGGTGCGGCAGCCGCCACGGCGCCGCAGGTTGACGCGAAGGTCGGGCCGCCTCGCGGGTCCCGTCACGCCCCGCCCTGCATGCCTCACGATCGCAGCGTCGAGCTCCTGGCCGCCATCCTCTTCGGCGTCGCCCTGCTCCACACCTTCAGCGCCCACCAGTTCGAGCGCCTGTCGCACCGCTTCCCGCGCCACGCGGGGCTGTTCCACCTGCTCGGCGAGGTCGAGGTCGTCTTCGGCTTCTGGGCGATGGTGCTGGTGGTCGGCATGGCCCTGGTGGCCGGCGGCGACGGGGCCCTGGCCTACGCCGAGTCGCGCGACTACACCGAGCCGTTGTTCGTCTTTGTCGTCATGGTGGTCGCGGGCTCGCGCCCGGTGCTCACGGCCGTCAGGAGCGCGGTGGATGCGCTGGCCCGCCGCCTGCCCCTGCCACCACCGCTGGCGACGGCGTGGCTCGGGCTGGCCGTGGTGCCCTTGTGCGGCTCGCTGGTGACCGAGCCGGCGGCCATGACCATCGCCGCGCTGATGCTCGCGCCGATCGTGTTCAGGCCTGGCGTCCCGGAGGGGCCGAAGTACTTCGCCCTCGGCGTGCTGTTCGTCAATGTGTCCATCGGCGGCACCCTCACCTCGTATGCCGCCCCGCCGGTGCTGATGGTGGCCTCGGCCTGGCAATGGGACAGCTCCTTCATGCTCGCGAACTTCGGCTGGAAGGCTGGGCTGGCCGTGCTTCTCAACGCGACCGTCGCCGCCGTGGCCATCCGCCGGCACCTGGGCCGGTCGATCGAGGCCGATGCGCCCGGCGAAGTCCGGCCGCCCATCCCCTGGCCCATCGTCGCGACCCACCTGGTGCTGCTGGCCGGCATCGTGCTGCTGGCCCACCACCCGGTCGCGTTCCTCGGGCTGTTCCTGCTCTTCCTCGGTTTCGCGCAGGCCTACGAACGCCACCAGGACACGCTGCTGGTCAAGGAGGCACTGCTGGTGGGGTTCTTCCTGGCCGGCCTGGTCGTGCTGGGCGGCCTGCAGCGCTGGTGGCTGCAGCCACTGGTGGAGGGCTTGCAGCCGGTCGCCCTGTTCTTCGGCGCGCTCGGCCTCACCGCGGTGGCCGACAACGCCGCGCTGACCTACCTCGGCTCGCAGATCCCCGGCCTGAGCGAGGCCAGCCGCTACCTGCTCGTGGCCGGCGCCGTCGCCGGCGGGGGCCTCACGGTGATCGCCAACGCGCCCAACCCGGCCGGCGTGGCCCTGCTTCGGCGAGGCTTCGCGGACGAATCCATAGGCGCGATGGGCCTGCTGCTCGGCGCGCTCGCGCCGACGGCGGTCGCCGCGGCGGCCCTGCTGTTGTTGCCCTGAGAACCGAGCCGGCGGTCAGGGAGCGAAGAACTTCCAGTTTCCTTCGGAGACCACCTCGACGATGCCGTCGACCACCTTGATGGCCGTCTGATCGTCGATCGCATAGGCGGGGCCTCCGATGCCCGCCGCCCATCGTTGCGCGTTGGCCATCGTGTTCTCGGGAAGGTCCGGGTGATCCAGGTGCGGAAAGATCGAGAAGTCGACGAAGCTTAGCGCCCGGTCGTCGCCGGTGATGGGCGGCTTCGCTTCGACGAAGTCCTCTCCCACGCGAGGGGTCATCACCATGCTGCCCGCGCTCAGGCCCACCCAGACGATCCGGTCCAGTGAAGGCAGCAGCGCCGCGAGCCCCGACTGCCGCATCCAGTGGCACAGATACAGGGCGTCGCCGCCATTGACCAGCAGGACGTCGGCATCCCGCACCCAGGGCACCCAGCGGTCTTCACCGATGCTGGGCAGCGCGGTGAGTTCCAGCACGCCCAGGGACTTCCACCCCAGCTCGCACATCGGGCAGCGCGGTTCTCGCCCGCTGATGAAGCGCCAGGCGCTGCCGGGAGTGCACTGGGGATGGCCGTATCCGGCGGTGGGTATGCACAGTGCGTTGGACTCGGCGATCGGCTTGCCGAGCAGGCTGAGCAGCGTCTGGTGGATGCTCGGGTTCTTGACGCCGGCGGACGTGAGGAGCATTTTCATGAGGGGCCTTCGCAAGTCTGGCCGGGCGGCCAGTCAGGCAGACGACGAATGAAGGCGCCCGGACTCGACATCGCGCGTCAGCGCGTCGCGCCGGCGCTGAGGCGGTGGCGGCCGCAGCAATGCTGCTGCCGTGAATGGCGCTCAGCGCGGCCGGACGGCGCGCTGAACGAGCCGGCCTATCGTCAGCCCCTGGCACAGGATCGAGAAGACGACCACCACGTAGGTCATGCCGAGCAAGGCGTCGCGCACCGGGCCAGAGGGCAGCGACAGCACCAGGGCCACCGAGATGCCGCCGCGCAGCCCGCCCCAGGTGAGGATGCCCGCGGAGCCTGCCGGCAGGCGGAAGCGGGCGTGCAGCAGGCTCACCGGAAGGCCCGCCGTGAGCCAGCGTGCCGTCAGCGTGACCACGAGGGCGACTCCGCTTGCCGCCAGCAGCGCCCCGTCGTAGTGGAGCATCACCACCTCCAGCCCGATCAGCACGAAGAGCACCGCGTTCAGGATCTCGTCGATGAGCTCCCAGAACACGTCGACATGCCGGCGCGTCGTGTCGGACATCGCATGCGCCCGCCCGTAGTGGCCGACCATCAGGCCCGCCACCACCATCGCCAGCGGCCCCGAGACATGCAGGCGCTGCGCGAGGGCGTAGCCGCCCATCACGGCCGCCAGCGTCAGCATCACCTCCACCTGGTAGTGGTCGATGCTCGCCAGCAGGCGGTAGGTGGTCCAGCCCAGGATGACCCCGAACAGCAGGCCGCCGCCGGCCTCGCGGGCCAGCAGCGATGCCGCTTCGGTCGGCGCCGGCACGATGCCCGTCGCGATCACGCCCAGCAGCAGCGAGAACAGGACCACGCCGACACCGTCGTTGAACAGCGATTCACCGGTGATGACGAGTTCGAGGTCCTTGGGCGCGCCGACCTGTCGCAGGATGCCCATCACCGCGATCGGATCCGTCGGCGAGATCAGCGCGCCGAACAGCAGGCACTCCGGGAGGGGCAGGGGCAGCCCTACCCAGGGCAGCAGCCACCACAGCGCAAGTCCCACCGCGATCGTGGACAGCAGCGTGCCGATCCCGGCCAGCACCGCCACCTGCCAGCGCAGGCGCCGCAGGGCGGGCAGGTCCACGTGCAAGGCGCCCGCGAACAGCAGCAGGGACAGCATCCCCTGCATCAAGACGCCCGAGAAGTCGATCGAATGCACCAGCGCGGCCTCGAACTCGTGCCATTGCGGCGCCCAGCCGAAGGCATTCAGCGCCACGAGCAGAAGCGAAAGCATCAGCGCGATGGCCATGACGCCTATGGCCGTCGGCAAGCCGACGAAACGCTGGTTCACGTAACTCAGCAAGGCGGTGATGACAAGGCAGGCGGCGGCGATATCCAGCATGTCCCGATGTTATGTGCTCGCTACAGTGCGTCC
>CAMLGG010000118.1 GCA_946479475.1 uncultured Ideonella sp.
CCTCGGCGAGCAGCTCGAACTTCGCCTTCTTGCCGCCGATGGTCACGCCCTTGGCATTGAGTTCGTCGATGGCCATGCGGGCACCGTTCTCGTTGTCCTTGCCCAGGTGCGCGATGGCGCCGCTGGTCGGACCGACGTGGCCGATCTTGACCACCAGCTCCTGTGCGTGGAGCGAGCCGGCCAACAAGGCAGCCGCAGCCGCAACGACCACATTCAGTTTGACTTGCATAGGAACGAACCTCCGGTATGGGGTGTGTTGAGAAAACATGGGTTTAAGTGCTCTCAACGGGCGAGACACGATACTCCAAAACAATGCACGCCCCAATCGGCTGCAGGCCCGGGACAACCCGAGCCCGCGAGGGCTTCGGAACGTGCGACTGCAGGGCTTGAACGTCGCAAGGCTCGTGCCGGATGACGAGCCTTTCGATCAGCGCTGGGGATGGTGTTGAAGCCGGTGGCCGGCCGACTCGTAGCGCTTCCAACGCGCGCGCCCCGCGGCCATCTCGGCCGGGTCGGTGGAGACGATCTCGGCCACGCGCTGGTGGAGGCCTGCGAGATCGAGATCGTCGCGGCCGAGGTTGATGGCCGTGTCGCAGGCCAGCGGTGGCCGAGGCTCGGCCAGCAGCCACAGCAAGGTGCGTTCGCGCACCGGCTCGGGCGGCAGCGCCGCACCGGCGCGCATCAGCACGTGAGGCGTGAAGTCCAGCGGCTCGGCGACCCAGAGCGATTGATCGAGCCGCGACAGCAAGGGCGCTGCAGCGTAGACCGCGACCCGCTCGCCTTCACGCTGCTTCTTGCGCAGCAGGCGGCCGGCGAAGTCGAGCACCTCGACCACGCCGGTGAAGAAGACCACCTCGGCCACGAGCGGGACTTCGCCGCCGTCAGGCCTTGCGCCCGGCGCGCGAAAGCACGAAGTGCGTCAGCAGGCCGACCGGCCGGCCCGTGGCGCCCTTGCTGGCGCCGCCCTTGTAGGCCACGCCGGCCACGTCCAGGTGGGCCCACGGATACGCCTTGGTGTAGCGCTGGAGGAACTTGGCCGCGGTGATGGCGCCGCCGGCGCGCGAGCCGACGTTGGCCATGTCGGCGAAGTTGCTCTTCAGGGCCTCGTCGTACTCCTCGTCGAGGGGCATGCGCCAGCACGGGTCGTCGGCACGGCGGGAAGCGGCGACCAGTTCATCGGCCAGCGCGTCGTCGGGGGAGAACAGGCCCGCGTGGTGGTTGCCCAGCGCGATCACGCAGGCGCCGGTGAGCGTGGCGATGTCGACCACCGCCGCGGGTTTGAAGCGCTCGGCATACGTCAGCGCATCGCAGAGGATCAGCCGGCCTTCGGCATCGGTGTTCAGGATCTCGATCGTCTGGCCGGACATGCTGGTGACCACGTCGCCGGGCTTGGTGGCGCGGCCGCTCGGCATGTTCTCGCAGGCCGGCACGATGCCCACGACATTGACCTTGGGCTTGATCTCGGCCACCGCTCGCATGGTGCCGAAGACGCTGGCGGCGCCGCCCATGTCGAACTTCATCTCGTCCATCTCGGCCGCCGGCTTGAGCGAGATGCCGCCGGTGTCGAACGTGATCCCCTTTCCGACCAGCACCACCGGCGCGTCCTTCTTGCCCGCGCCGTGGTACTGCATGACGATGAAGCGCGGCGGCTCCTCGGAGCCGTTGGTCACGGAGAGGAACGAGCCCATGCCGAGCTTCTCGATCGCCTTGCGTTCGAGCACCTGCACGTCGAGGCCGAACTCCTTGCCCAGCCGCTTGGCCTCGTCGCCGAGGAAGGTCGGGGTGCAGACGTTGGCGGGGCGGTTGGCGAACTCGCGCGCCAGGCCCACGCCCGAGGCGATCGCCTGCCCTTGCGCCAGGCCCTGGCGTGCCTCGGCCACGCGGGCCTTGTCGGTCACCAGCGAAACCTTTGCCGGCATCGCCACGCTCTCGGCGCTCGGCTTGGTGTGGCGGTACACATAGCCCGCCTGCTCGACGGCCAGGGCCAGTGCCTCCGCGTGCGCGGTGGTCCAGGCATCGCCTGCCAGCGCCACGGCCAGGTGCTTGACGGCCCGGTTCTTCAGCAGCGCGAGGGCCGCCGACACGGCTGCCCGGAAGGCCTTGGGCGAACCATCCTTGGCGGCGGACAGGACCACGCGACCGCACTTCACGCCATCCACGCCATGCAGATAGAGCGTCCGGCCGGCCTTGCGTTCGAAGTCGCCGCCCTTGACGGCCGCGTTGATGGCAGCATCCAGCGCCTGGTCGCCCACGGCCGCCTGGCCATCCGCCGGCAGTACCACGACGAGGGCGTCGGCCGCCACGCTGCCGAGTCCGCCGACCGGGGCCGCAAGAGCTTGGAAGTTCATAATCTGTCTCTCTTGGATGTGAACGTTTGATGTTATTCGATTCGACTGTCCGCAAGGAGCTGGCACGCAGCTTCGGGGCCACCCTGGTCGTGATCCTCACCATCGTGCTGACGATGATGCTGATCCGCACGCTGGGCCTCGCCGCCAACGGCGCAGTGGCCCCGCAGGACGTGGTCCTGCTGCTTGGCTACACGGCCCTCGGGCAGCTGCCGATGATGCTGGCGCTGTCACTCTTCATCGCCACGGTCATCAGCCTGGGCCGCATGTACCGGGACAGCGAGATGGCGATCTGGTTCAGCAGCGGCGTCGGCCTCTCGCGCTTCGTCCGCCCGGTCCTGCGCACGGGTTCGCCCGTCCTGGTGGTGGTGGGCCTGCTCGCACTGCTGGTGTGGCCCTGGGGAAACCAGAAGACCACCGAGCTGCGCATCGCGTACGAGCAGCGCAGCGACCTGGCCCGGGTGGCCCCGGGCAGCTTCCAGTCCTCGGCCGACGGCAGCCGCGTCTTCTTCATCGAGCGCGCCGGCAACGGCAGCGAGCGCGGCGTGGGGAGGAACGTGTTCCTGCTGTCCCGCAACGAGACCCGCGAGAGCGTGACCACCGCCCGCGCCGGCCGCGTCGAGACGGAAGGCGATGACCGCCTGCTGGTGCTCGAGACGGGGCACCGGAGCGAGCAGAACAACCAGACCGGCGAGCACGCACGGCTGAGCTTCGAGCACCTGCGCATGCTCGTCGACCCGGGCCGGGCGAAGGTGACGGATGCCTCGCCGCCCAAGGCCATGACGACCGCCGCGCTGCTCCAGGATCCCCAGCCGAAGAACCAGGCCGAGCTGACCTGGCGGCTCGGCCTGCTCTTCGGCGCCGCCAACCTGGTGTTGCTGGGCATAGGCCTGTCGGCCAGCAACCCGAGGCGCGCGAGCAACTGGAACCTGCTGTTCGCCCTGCTCGCCTTCGTCGTCTACTACAACCTGATCAACCTGAGCCAGGCCTGGGTGGCCGCCGGCCGCATCGGCATGGGCGCAGGGCTGCTCGGGCTCCACGGCCTGGCCTTCGCCGCCGCCCTGACGCTGATCTGGTGGCGCGATCACGCGACCTCCCTGCCCCGCTGGACGCCGGCGCGCCGCCGGACTGCGGAGGCAGCGGCATGAGGACGGTCCGCCGGCTGCTCTACCGCGATGTCATCTGGTCGGTCGTCTTCGTGGCGATAGCCTTCCTGTCGCTGTTCTTCTTCATCGACTTCCTGGAGGAGCTCGAGAGCGTGGGCCGCCAGGGCTACACCGTGTGGTTCGCGGTGCTTTCCGCCTTGCTGGAGCTGCCCGGGCGCTTCTACGAGCTGTTCCCCATCGCCGTTCTCATCGGCACGATCTACGCAATGGCCCGGCTGGCGCAGTCGTCGGAGTTCACCATCCTGCGCACGGGCGGTCTCGGCCCCGGCCGGGCGTTGCAGCTGCTGCTCACGCTGGGGGTGGCCATGGGCGTGATCACCTACGTGGTCGGCGAGTACGTGGCACCCATCGGCGAGCACCAGGCGGCAACGCTCAAGGCGAAGCTTCGCGGCGGCCAGGCCCTGGGCCGCACCGGGGCCTGGCTGAAGGAAAGGCGCGGCAGCGGCGACGACGAGCGCAGCCTTTCGATCAACGTCCAGGGCACCGATGCCAAGGGCGAGATGCGGGGCATCAGGATCTTCGAGCACGACGCCAACGGCGTGCTGCTGCGCCGCCTGCAGGCGGCCACGGCCCGCGCCACCCGCGCCGATGGCCAGGCCGTCTGGCGGCTGCAGGACGTGCAGGTCACCGACTGGCCGGCCGGCGGCCAGGGTGCCCTCGTGGAGCGCCACGTCGACCGCCTCGACTGGCCGACGACGCTGCAGGAGAACGTCGTCGCGGCGGCCATCTCGCCCATTCGCAGCATGTCGACGATGGACCTCTGGCGCTACAGCCGGCACCTGCAGCACCAGGAGCAGGCGGCCCAGCGCTACGAGCTGCAGTTCTGGCGCCGGGCCTTCTATCCCTTCGCCTGCATCGTGATGGTGGCGCTGGCCCTGCCCTTCGCCTACCTGCATGCGCGCGCCGGCGGCATCAGCCTGAAGGTCTTCGGCGGCATCATGCTGGGCATCAGCTTTGTGCTGCTGAACAACGTGGTCGGCCACCTGGGCCTGCTGCGAGACTGGACGCCCTGGCTGGCGTCGGCGCTGCCGAGCCTGCTCTACCTGCTGATGTCGCTGGCGGCATTCGGGTGGCTGGTGCGCTACCGTTGAGCCCATGCCCACACAAGGTCTGATCCTCTTCGCCCACGGCGCACGCGACCCGCGCTGGGCCGAGCCCTTCGAGCGCGTGGCCGCGCTCGTCCGCGCGTCGCGGCCGGCAGTGACCGTCTCGCTGGCCTACCTCGAGTTCATGGCGCCGGACCTGGACGCGGCCGGCGCCAGCCTGGCCGCCAGCGGCTGCGCCGAAGTCGCGATCCTGCCGATCTTCCTGGGCGCGGGAGGTCACGTGCGCAAGGACCTGCCCGCGCGAGTCGAGAAGCTGCGAGCCGAGCATCCCGGCGTGCAATGGAGGCTGCACCCGGCCGCCGGCGAGTCCGAGATCCTGGCCGAGGCCCTCGCGCGAATCGCCATGCAATCGCTGGAGGAGCGCGCATGAACCTGCACCAGTTCCGATTCGTGCAGGAGGCCGTTCGCCGCAACCTGAACCTCACCGAGACCGCCAAGGCCCTCTACACCTCCCAGCCCGGCATCTCCAAGGCCATCCTGGAGCTGGAGGAAGAGCTCGGCGTCGACATCTTCGTGCGCCACGGCAAGCGCCTGAAGCGGGTCACCGAGCCGGGCCAGCAGGTACTGCGCTCCGTCGAGGTGATCCTGCGCGAGGTGGCCAACCTCAAGCGCATCGGCGAGGAGTTCTCCAAGCAGGACTCCGGCCGCCTGTCGATCGCGACGACGCACACGCAAGCCCGTTACGTGCTGCCCTCGCCAGTGGCGATGCTGCGCAAGCGCTTCCCCAAGGTGCAGGTCAGCCTGCACCAGGGCACGCCCGAGCAGGTGGCGCAGATGCTGATGTCCGATGCCGCCGACATCGGCCTGGCGACCGAGTCGCTGGCCGACTACGAAGAGCTCGTCACCCTGCCCTGCTACGAGTGGCAACACGTCATCGTGGTGCCACCCGATCATCCGCTGGCCCAGGTGGAGAGGCCGACGCTGGAGCAGCTGGCCGACGAGCCCCTGATCTCCTACCAGCCGGCCTTCGCCGGCCGGCGGCGCATCGACCAGGCCTTCGCGCTGCGCCACCTCAAGCCCAACATCGCGCTGGAGGCGATCGACTCCGACGTGATCAAGACCTACGTGCGCAGCGGCCTGGGCGTCGGCATCATCGCCGAGATGGCGATGAAGGCCGAGGGCAACGACGCGGACCTGGTCTGGAAGCCGGCGGGCCATCTGTTCGGCAGCAACACGGCGCGCGTCGCCTTCCGCCGCGGCGCCTACCTGCGCAGCTTCGTGCTCACCTTCGCCGAGCTGCTGTCGGACCGGCTTTCCCGCACCCTGATCGAGCGCGCCATGGGCAGCGCCGGAGACCACTATGAGCTTTAGGACGCCCGCGCTCGCCAGCCGCCTGCCCGAGGTCGGCACCACCATCTTCAGCGTCATGTCGGCCCTGGCCGTCAAGCACGGCGCCGTGAACCTGGGCCAGGGCTTCCCGGATTTCGATTGCGACCCCGGGCTGGTCGAAGCCGTCGCCGCGGCCATGCGGGCCGGCCACAACCAGTACCCGCCGATGCCGGGCGTGCCCGCGCTTCGCCAGGCGCTGGCGAGCAAGATCGAGCGCCTGTATGGGCACCGCTACGATGCCGACAGCGAGATCACCATCACGGCAGGCGCCACCCAGGCCATCCTCACGGCGGTGCTCGCCTTCGTGCATCCGGCAGACGAGGTGATCGTGCTGGAGCCCTGCTACGACAGCTACGGGCCGGCCATCACGCTGGCCGGCGGCCGCGTCGTCAGGGTCCCGCTGAACCCTGCCGACTTCCGCATCGACTTCGCCCGCCTGGGAGCGGCGATCACGCCTCGGACGCGGGCGCTGTTCGTCAACACCCCGCACAACCCCACCGGCACGGTGTGGCCGGCCGAGGACCTGCGGGCCCTGGCCGAGCTGCTCCGGCCGACCGACGTGCTGGTCATCTCGGACGAGGTCTACGAGCACATGGTCTTCGACGGCCGTCGGCACGCCAGCTTCAGCAGCCACCCCGAGCTGGCGGCGCGAAGCATCGTGATCTCGAGCTTCGGCAAGACCTACCACGTCACGGGGTGGAAGGTCGGCCACGTCGCCGCCCCGGCGTCCCTCATGGCCGAGTTCCGCAAGGTTCACCAGTTCAACGTCTTCACGGTCAACACACCGATGCAGCACGGGCTGGCGGCGTGGCTGGCGGAGCCCTCGCGCTACGAGGACCTTTCCGCCTTCTACCAGCGCAAGCGGGACCGCTTCCGCGAGGGCCTGGCCGGCACCCGCTTCGAGCTGCTGCCCTGCGCCGGCAGCTACTTCCAGTGCGTCGACTACAGCCGTATCAGCAGCCTGCCCGACCAGGCCTTCTGCGAATGGCTCACCACCGAGGTCGGCGTGGCGGCGATTCCCCTCTCCGCCTTCTACGCCCAGGCGCCCGGTCGCCCGCTGGCCCGCTTCTGCTTCGCCAAGACGGAGGCGACCCTGGACGAGGCGCTGCGCCGCCTGCAGAAGCTGTAGTCGGCCTCAGCCGGGACCGTTCGAAGGCTCTCCGGGGCCCACCACGTGAGTGGCTTGCTCATCGCCCAGCGGCAGCAGCACGTCCACCACCGATTGCGACGCCCCGGCCTGCTGCCAGAGGTCTCGTGCCACGGCGTACAGGACGAGGACATCCCTGTACGCCGGCAGGTCGAACAGCTCGTGGCCCGAGTTCTTGCGGAACAGCATCGCCTCCAGCACGGCCATGGCATCAAGCGGATCGGCCCAGCGCGCCTGCAGCTCCTGCACGGCCTGCGGATACTCCTCGAGCGCACGGCCGCTCATCGGCCCGGCCTCCCAGTCCGGCGCATAGGCGTTGAAGCGCCGGTTGAACCGGGCACGGATGCGCTCGTAGGCTTCGCGGTCGCCCTGGCGGCGATAGATCTCGAGCAGCTTCGTGTACGGCAACGGGCTCAGGCCGCCGGTGCTGCGCAGGTGCGACATCAGCAGGTCGATCGCCGCGTCCTCCTGCCCGAGAGCGATGAAGAAATCGGCCTGCTGCTCCAGGTCCAGCAGTTCCTCGACGGACACCTCGCGTACGCCGGCATCCGCGGCCGCCAGGTCGGGCATTGCCAGCGGCGCGCCGGCCAGTGCGGTGGTCCTTTCGAAGGTCCTCTCCGGGTTCGCAGCCGGAGGGCTTTCGCGTTCGATGGACAGCGCAACGGGCAACGGCGCCGTCGCCTCGGAAACGAGCTCGGCAAAGCCGGAAGGCGCCGGCGCTTCGGCGTGGCGCCAGTCCGATGGCGGCTCGAGGCCCTCCGAGGACGGCACCTCAGGCGATCGCGCGGATTCCGGCTCCGGCGTCCACCACTGGGGGGCTTCGCCCGAGGCCTGCTGCCGGCGAAGCCGGAACGTCAGCCAGCCGGCCACCAGCAGCGCCAGGGCCAGCACGCTGGCCAGCCAGGGGATGGCCTGCCCTCTTCGCTCGGCATCGGTCACGCGCGCCTGGAGCAGGGCCGCGCGATGACCCTGCGATTCGGCTTCGCGCCGGAGCTGGGCGAGCGAGTTCTCGAGAGCCTGAATTCGGCCCGCATCGGCTGCACTCTGCGCGCCGGCCTCACCTGTCGCGCTGGCGGCCGTCTCGCCGGCACCTCCATCGGACACCGGCGTGCGCGGCACGATGATCGGATCCTCGAGGTCCAGCTTCAGGCGCGGCGGGCTCGGCTCCAGCAGCAGGCGGTTCCCGCCGGGAGCAGCCTGGCGCGCGACTGAGGCCTCCTTCGCGACGCGCCGGGAAGCACGCGCGCGCGACGCTGCGGGCTCGGATGCGGCTGAAGCAGCGCGCGCATGACGTCGCGCTGGACCCGAAGGGGCGGCCCGGGGCGGCCGCGCGGCTGGCGGCACCTCGCCCGCCTCGCCGGTTTCGGCGCTTGCCGGGGGCAACTTCGCCGCCACGCGCGCAGGCGGCGCTGCGGCCGTCGCCGTATTCTGCGAAGGCGGATCGGCGAACGCGGTGAAGCGTCGCGAGAAGCGGCGCTCGCAGCCCACGTTGAGGGTGACCTCGATCACCGGCTCGACGATCGCGGCCTGGGTCGTGACCCGGGCGATCCAATCCGAATCGGTGGCGCCAGGAGCCTTCGACGGCTCGAGCCTGACACGAACCTGGTCACGCCCGAACCGGCTGTCGCCCGCGACGACCTCGGCCGAAATGCATTCGGGGCCGACGCGCTCGCCCGGGTCCAGGTGAAGGGGAACGGGGAGGTCCAGCGACTGCCCGAGGACGACGGAACCTGCGACACGACCGAATCCGATGGCCTGGGCCTGTAGGGTCGTTGCCGATGCGGCACAAGCGAGGATCAGTGCGGTCGCTCTTGGTGGCATGCCGAGAGGCATTTGTCCTTGGAATTGGCGGGCCACTCTATCACCAATCGTTCGCCCTGCAGATGCAAGAATCGGTCCCAGACCCACCTTTTGACCAGAGGCCCGCGATGCCCTCCGAACTGCTGACTTCGCAGGAAGAACAGACGCTCATCCTCACCCTCTCCGACCCCGCGACGCGCAACTCGCTTTCGCCCCAGGCCGTCACGGCCGCCATCGAGGCGCTCAACCAGGCCGACCAGAACCCGGACGTGCGCGCCGTCATCCTGCGCGGCGACGGTGCGCACTTCTGCGCCGGCGGCGATCTCAACCGCATCGGCGGGGCGCGCGAACGGCCACCCGAGGCGCAGGCTGCCTCGATCGAGAACTTCCACACCCTCGTGGACGCGATGCGAAGCTTCCCCAAGCCGGTCATCGCCGCGGTCGAGGGCTTCGCTGCGGGCGGCGGCATGTCGCTGGCCCTGGCCTGCGACCTGATCGTCGCGGCGCGCGATGCGCGCTTCGTCATGTCGTACGCCAAGGTCGGGTTCTCGCCGGATGGCGGTTCCACCTGGCACCTCGGCCGGGCCCTGCCGCGTGCCCTCGCCTTCGAGTGGGTGTGGCTCGCGGAGCCCCAGGGGGCCGAGCGCCTGCATGCGCTGGGGCTGGTCAATCGGCTGGCGGAACCTGGCCAGGCCCTGGCGCAGGCGCTCCAGCTGGCGCGCCTGCTCTCGGCGATGGCGCCCAACGCCGTCGCCAGCGCCAAGGAGCTGATCCAGGGCGCCCCCGACCGGAGCCTGCAGGATCAGCTCGACGCGGAGCGCGACGCCTTCGTCGCCAACCTCTTCCACGACAACGGCGGCGAAGGCCTGGCCGCCTTCTTCGCCAAGCGGCGGCCGGACTTCAAGTAGGCAGCTCAGGTGTCGTAGCCCGGCATCTGCCTGTCGAGCCGGCGCTTGAGGCCCGGCCAGGCCAGGTTGCCTCCCTGCCCGCGGGTCACCTGCGCGGCCTGCGCCCTCGCCGTGGCGATGATCTCGGGGTGGATGCGCGTGAGGCTGCCGCCCCCGGCCTGCGCACGGACCTGGATCGTGCACGAGGCCTCGAAGAAGTACATCGCCTGGAAGGCATCCGCGATCGTCGGGCCGACCGTCAGCAGGCCGTGGTTGCGCAGCATGAGGTAGGTCTTGTCGCCGAGGTCGTTCACCAGCCGCGGCTTCTCGTCATCGCGCAGCGCCACGCCTTCGTAGTCGTGATAGCCCAGGCTCGCCAGCACGAAGATCGAGTGCTGCGAGATCGGCAGCAGGCCGTCCTTCTGCGCAGACACCGCGACACCGTTCAGCGTATGCGTGTGCAGCACGCATTGCGCATCCGGACGGGCCGCATGGACGGCGCTGTGGATCGTGAAGCCCGCCGGGTTGACCGGGTGCGGCGAGTCGTCGAGCTTGGTGCCGTGGATGTCAATCTTCACCAGGCTCGAGGCGGTGATCTCCTCGAACATCATCCCGTACGGGTTGATGAGGAAGGCGTGGCCGCCCTGGGCCGGATCCTCCGGCACGCGGGCACTGATGTGGGTGTAGATGAGGTCGTCCCACTTGAACAGCGCCACGAGACGGTAGGCGGCCGCGAGGTCGATCCGGGCCTGCCATTCCTGCGGCGAGCAGCCGGCGGGCGGCGGGTGGCGAAAGTCGTTCGGCATGGTCTTGTCTCCTTGGTGACGTTGGACAATACCGCCGACGATGATGCGCTGTTTGTCGCATCAGGGACAAATCATGAATACCCCCATTCTTACAATCGACGAGCGACACAACATCGACGCCGGTCCGTGGTTTTCAACGCTGTCCCAGCCGCTCAGAGCAGCCATCCTGGCACGCGCCACGGTGAGGCGATTGGCCGACGGCGCGCCTCTCACGGCGCGGGGCACGCCCGCGGAGGAATGGGTCGGCGTGGCCAAGGGCGCGGTGCGCGTCAGCTCGGTCTCGCTGTCGGGCAAGCAGGTCTCGCTGACGTACGTCGAGCCGGGCACCTGGTTCGGCGACATCGCCCTTTTCGACGGACTGCCGCGCACGCACGATGCGAGCGCGCATGGCGCGACGACGCTGCTCATCGTCCGCAAGGCCGACTTCAAGGAGTTGCTCTCGCAGCACGTGGAGCTCTACGACGCCCTGCTGCGCCTGAACTGCCGGCGCCTGCGCCTCATGTTCAACCTCATCGAGGACCTGAACACCAAGCCGCTGGCCGCGCGCCTGGCCAAGCAGCTGCTGCTGCTGGCCAAGAGCTACGGCATCGAGCAGGGCGAAGAGATCCGCATCGGGCTGCAGCTCGCGCAGGAGGATCTCGCGCAATTGCTCGGCGCCTCGCGCCAGCGGGTCAACCAGGAGCTGAAGGAACTGGAGCGCGACGGGGTGCTGCGCGTCGAGCCGACTCGCCTCGTGGTGCTTTCGCGCGAGAAGCTGATGGCGGCCGCAGACCGCTAGCAAAGAGCCGGGTCCGCCGGCTCCAAGGATGAGCCGATGGAACAGTACACCGGGACCAAGCCCGTGGCCGCCAGCCACGCGTTCGATGCGGCGGCGCTCGAGGCCTGGCTGGCCCGCCGGCTCGAAGGCTTCGCCGGCCCCTTGAGCGTCGAGCAGTTCAAGGGCGGGCAGTCCAATCCCACCTACAAGCTCGTCACGCCGGGCGCGTCCTACGTGATGCGCACCAAGCCAGGCCCGGCCGCCAAGCTGCTGCCCTCGGCCCACGCCATCGAGCGAGAGTACCGCGTCATGGCCGCGCTGCAGGGCACGGGCGTGCCGGTGGCGCGCATGCAGCTGCTCTGCGAGGACGAGTCGGTCATCGGCAGAGCCTTCTACGTGATGGAGTTCGTCTCCGGACGGGTGCTGTGGGACCAGTCGCTGCCGGGCATGCAGCCCGCGGAGCGTGGTGCGATCTACGACGAGATGAACCGCGTCATCGCGGCGCTGCACAGCGTCGACGTGGCGGCCGTGGGCCTGGCCGACTACGGCAGGCCGGGCAACTACTTCGAGCGCCAGATCGGCCGCTGGAGCAAGCAGTACCTCGCCTCGGTGACCGGGCCCAACCCGGCGATGGACCAGCTGCTCGAATGGCTGCCCGGCCACATCCCCGCCAGCGCCCGCGACGAGAGCCAGGCCAGCATCGTGCATGGCGACTATCGGCTGGACAACCTCATCTTCCACGCCACCGAGCCGCGCATCAGCGCCGTCCTGGACTGGGAGCTGTCGACCATCGGCCATCCCCTGGCCGACTTCAGCTACCACTGCATGAGCTGGCACATCCCCTCGGGCGTGTTCCGCGGCATCGCGGGCCTGGACCACGCCGCGCTCGGCATTCCCAGCGAGCGCGAGTATGTCCGCCGCTACTGCGAGCGCACCGGCCGCGCCGACGTCGACGCCGTCATGGCCGACTGGAACTTCTACCTCGCCTACAACCTGTTCCGCCTTTCCGCCATCGCGCAGGGCATTGCCAAGCGCGTCGTGGAAGGCACCGCCGCGAGCGCCTCGGCCCGCGCCACGGGTGACGCGGCGCCCGAGCTCGCGCGCCTGGCCTGGCAGTTCGCCCAGCAGGCCTGACACCCCTTTCCACCAAGAGGAACCCTCATGGACTTCGGCTACTCTGTCCGCACGCAGGAGCTGCGCGCCGCCGTCTCGGCCTTCATGGCCGAGCACGTCTATCCCAACGAGGCCCGCTACTGGGCCGAACTGCAGGCGAACACCGAGGCGGGCAAGCGCTGGTCGCCGCTGCCGGTCATCGAGGAGCTCAAGCCCAAGGCGCGCGCGGCCAAGCTGTGGAACCTGTTCCTCCCGGACAGCGAGCTGGGCGCCGGCCTGAGCAACCAGGAATACGCGCCCCTGGCCGAGATCATGGGGCGCACGCCGTGGGCCAGCGAGGTCTTCAACTGCTCCGCCCCCGACACCGGCAACATGGAAGTGCTGGTGCGCTACGGCAGCGCAGAGCACAAGAAGCGCTGGCTGGAGCCCTTGCTGCGCGGCGAGATCCGCTCGGCCTTCGCGATGACGGAGCCGGCGGTCGCCTCATCGGACGCCACCAACATCGAGGCCCGCATCGAGCGCCAGGCAGACGAGTACGTCATCAACGGCCGCAAGTGGTGGACCAGCGGTGCCGGCGATCCACGCTGCGCCATCATGATCTTCATGGGCAAGACCGACCCGAACGCGGCCCGCCATTCGCAGCAGTCGATGATCCTCGTGCCGATGGACGCCCCGGGCGTGAAGGTGCTGCGCCCGCTGACGGTCATGGGCTACGACGACGCGCCCCATGGCCACATGGAGGTGGAGTTCAGCAATGTGCGCGTGCCGGCCTCGAACATCCTGCTCGGCGAAGGACGCGGCTTCGAGATCGCCCAGGGCCGCCTCGGCCCGGGCCGCATCCACCACTGCATGCGTCTGATCGGCCTGGCCGAGCGCTCACTCGAGCTGATGTGCGACCGCGCCTTGAAACGCGTGGCCTTCGGCAAGCCTCTTTCGCAGCAGACGGTGACGCAGGAGCGCATCGCCGAAGCGCGCTGCATGATCGAGCAGGCCCGCCTGCTGACGCTGAAGGCCGCGTGGATGATGGACGTGGCCGGCAACAAGAGCGCGCAGGCCGAGATCGCGATGATCAAGGTGGTCGCGCCGCAGATGGCCTGCAAGGTGATCGACTGGGCGATCCAGGTCCATGGCGGCGCGGGCATGAGCCAGGACTTCCCCCTGGCCTACTTCTACACCCTCGCGCGCACCCTGCGGTTCGCGGACGGGCCGGACGAGGTGCACCGCAACGCGATCGCCAAGCTCGAGTTCGGCAGGCGCCCCGCGGCGGCCTGAGCAGAGAAGGCGGCTGACTCCCTGCCGGGGCGACCGCCGCCGAGGGCGGCGTCCCGAACCTCATCCGACCGAATCGCCCGGATCTTCTTCCGCGGCCTCCTCGGCCGTGAGCCGAGCCTGGGCGAGCGCCACCTCGAACAACTCCTGGCTCGCCCGTACGGAAGCCACGTCGGGATCCGGCATCGCCACGCGCAGCGTGAGGCGGGAGCGCTGCACGATGAGCGCGAACGGTGGCGCCTGCTCCACCGGCCCCTGCGCGCGCTGCAGCAGCGCATCGCCCAAGGGGCCCTGCAGCCAATGCGCCAGCCATGGCGTGCGATTGCTGACCGCTGCGTAGTGCGTCTTCAACTCGCCCAGCAGCGCCGGGCTCAGCTTGGGCGACAACGCGAGCCAGCGCATCTCCTCGGGCGTTTCATCGTCCAGGCGCGTCTGCACGCCGCCGACGAAGCGGCTGAAGAGTTCGCTCTCCATCGAATCGAGCAAGGCCCGCGGCATCACCAGGGCATGCGCCTCAGGGCTCAAGGCGAGTTCGCCCCGAAGGCGCAACTCGTGCGAGCCGAGATAGTGGCGTTGCGAGGGGCCCCATTCGATCCGGCCTTCGAGGGCCCCCGAGCGGGTGTCGATGACGAAGCCTTCCTGCTCGCGGATGCCACGCATGGTCCAGCCCGAAGACTCGGCCCATGCCTGCAGCGCTTCACGCCCTTCGAAGCTGCTGGCTCTGAACAAACGTTGCCTGATGAACTTCAGCATGGTTGGATTAGAGTCGCACCAGGAACCAGCTGAGGAGCCGAGGTCATGATCGAAGTGTATTCGTGGGCCACGCCCAACGGCCACAAGGTGCACATCATGCTGGAGGAGTGCGGCCTCGCCTATCGGACCATCCCGGTGGACATCGGCGCCGGCGACCAGTTCAAGCCCGAGTTCCTCGCGATCAGCCCCAACAACAAGATCCCGGCCATCGTCGACCCCGAGGGCCCCGACGGCGAACCGATCTCGCTGTTCGAGTCCGGCGCGATCCTGCTGTACCTCGCCTCCAAGACGGGCAAGCTCCTGCCCGCGACGACCACCGGCAAGTTCCAGATGCTGCAGTGGCTGATGTTCCAGGTCGGCCACGTCGGGCCGATGCTGGGCCAGACACACCACTTTCGCGTCTATGCCCCCGAGAAGATCCCCTACGCGGTGGACCGCTACACCAACGAGGCACGTCGTCTTTATGCGGTGATGAACGGGCGCCTGGCGCAGTCACGCTACTTCGGCGGCAAGGAATACAGCATCGCCGACATCGCCATCTACCCCTGGCTGCGCTCCTGGAAGAACCAGGGCATCGACTGGAACGACTACCCCCACCTGAAGGGCTGGTTCGACGAGATCGGCAAGCGGCCCGCGGTCATGCGCGGCGTCGAGGTGCTGGCCGACCGCCGGCGCTCGATCACCGATGAACAATCGCGCGAGGTGCTTTTCGGGCAGCGACAGTACACACGGCACTGAACGAAGCGGCCGGCGCCAGGAGCCTAGAATTCGCCCCCGTCTGCCCGTAGCTCAACTGGATAGAGCAGCTGCCTTCTAAGCAGCAGGTCGGGGGT
>CAMLGG010000119.1 GCA_946479475.1 uncultured Ideonella sp.
CCGCATCCCCTCGGGGGATCGGCCGACGTACTCGTCGGGCGAGGGGCTCCAATGAACAGCCGTCTGACCTGGCACCGGATGGTGCTCTTCGCGGCGCTGGGCCTGTTCGCCGCCTTCTTCCTGGCACCGCTGTACGTCATGGTCTCGACCTCGCTCAAGAGCATGGACGAGATCCGCGAAGGCACGCTGCTCGCGTTGCCGGCCAGTCCCACCCTCGCGGCCTGGGCCAAGGCCTGGTCCGAGGCCTGCACCGGCACCGACTGCGGCGGCCTGAAGCCGTTCTTCATGAACTCGGTGCTGATGGTGGTGCCGGCAGTCGCGGTGTCCACCTTCCTCGGCTCGCTCAACGGCTACGTGCTGAGCAAGTGGCGCTTCCGTGGCAGCGAGCTGATGTTCGCGCTCATGCTGTTCGGTGTCTTCATGCCGATGCAGGTGGTGCTGCTGCCGATGAGCCAGGTGCTCGGCTGGCTGGGGCTGGCCTCCTCGGTGTGGGGGCTGGTGCTGGTGCACGTCCTCGCTGGCATCCCGAGCACCACGCTGTTCTTCCGCAACTACTACGTCGGCCTGCCGGACGAGCTCGTCAAGGCCGCGATGCTGGACGGCGCGGGCTTCTGGCAGATCTTCGTTCGCATCGTGCTGCCGCTGTCTATCCCCATCCTCGTCGTCACGCTCATCTGGCAGTTCACCCAGATCTGGAACGACTTTCTCTACGGCGTCGTGTTCTCGGGGGCCGACTCCAAGCCCATCACGGTGGGCCTGAACAACCTGGCCAACACCTCCAGCACCGTCAAGGAATACAACGTGGACATGGCGGCCGCGATGATCGCCGCCCTGCCCACGCTCTTCGTCTACATCGTCGCAGGCAAGTACTTCGTGCGCGGGCTCACCGCCGGCGCCGTCAAGGGGTGAATTGAAGATGGGCGCGCTTTCGATCAACCAGGTCCGCAAGGCCTTCGGGCCGGTGGAAATCCTCAAGGGCATAGACATCGAGATCGAGGCCGGCGAGTTCCTCATCCTCGTCGGGGCCTCGGGTTGCGGCAAGTCGACGCTGCTCAACATGATCGCCGGGCTCGACGTGCCGACCAGCGGCCGGATCCGCATCGGCGAGCGCGACGTGACCCACCTGCCGAGCCGCGACCGCGACATCGCGATGGTGTTCCAGAGCTACGCTCTCTACCCGAATATGAGCGTGGCGCAGAACATCGCCTTCGGGCTCGAGATGCGCAAGGTGCCCCGGCCCGAGCGCGAGGCCGCCGTCGAGCGGGTGGCGAAGATGCTGCAGATCGGCCACCTGCTGGACCGCAAGCCCGGCCAGTTGTCGGGCGGCCAGCGCCAGCGCGTGGCAATGGGCCGCGCGCTCGCCCGCGACCCGAAGCTGTTCCTCTTCGACGAGCCCTTGTCCAACCTGGATGCCAAGCTGCGCGTGGAGATGCGCGCCGAGATCAAGCGCCTTCACCAGCGCACCCGCACCACCACCGTCTACGTCACCCACGACCAGGTGGAGGCGATGACGCTGGGCGACCGGATCGCGGTGATGCGCGATGGCCGGGTCGAGCAGTTCGGCACGCCCGACGACATCTACAGCCGCCCGGCGACGCGATTCGTCGCGGAGTTCATAGGCTCTCCGGCGATGAACTTCGTCGCGGCGCAAGCCAGCGGCGGCAGTGGCGTCAACGCCGTCGGCCTCGCCTTGCCGGCCACCGAAGAACAGCGCGCCGCGCTCGGCCGGTCGGGCACGCCGTCGCTGAGCTACGGCGTCCGTCCGGAAGACCTGGCCCTGGCCGAGCCGGGGCAGCCGGGCGCCCTGCCCGGCACGCTCGCGATGATCGAGCCCACCGGCCCCGAGACCTACGCCATGGTCGACACGCCGCTGGGCACCTGGACGGCGCGCGTGCCCGGCAAGGTGGCGCAGCGCGTAGGCGAAGCGGTGGCGCTGGCCTGGTCCGGTGCATCCGCGCACCTGTTCGATGCCCAGGACCAACGCGTTGCATAGGGTTGCTGCGCCGCGCAACATGCCGGCGTAGCATCGATGCATGCGACACGTCCCGGATTTCCGAAGCGCCGAGTTCCTGCGCGCGCAGGTGCTGCAGGCCATGGCCTTCTACGACGACCGGGCGGTGGATCCGTCCGGCGGCCTGTACCACTTCTTCCGCGACGACGGCACGGTCTACGACCGGCACACGCGCCACCTCGTCAGCAGCACCCGCTACGTCTACACCTTCGCCAGCGCCGCGCGCCACTTCCCCGCGCACCCGCGTGCCGCGGCCTGGCTGGAGACGGCCCGGCACGCGCTCGCCTTCGTCGAGCAGGTCCACAAGGACGAGGCCTCCGGCGGCTACACCTGGCTGCTGCACTGGGAGGCCGGCAGGAAGCAGGTCATCGATTCCACCCAGCACTGCTACGGCCTGGCCTTTGTCCTCCTGGCCCAGGCCCATGCGCTGCAGGCCGGCATCACCGAGGCACGTGCCGGCCTGGACGCCACGATGGGCCTGATGGAGAAGCACTTCTGGGAACCCGAGGCCGGCCTCTATGCGGACGAGGCCACCGCCGACTGGCTCCTGCGTCCGTATCGCGGCCAGAACGCCAACATGCATGCCTGCGAGGCCATGCTGGCGGCCTACGAGGCCACCGGCGACGCCTTCTGCCTGCGCCGCGCCACGACGCTGGCGCAGTCGGTCACCCATCGCCTGGCGGGCCAGTCGCACGGCCTGGTCTGGGAGCACTACCAGGCCGACTGGACGCCCGACTGGAACTACAACCGCCACGACCGCAGCAACATGTTCCGCCCCTGGGGCTTCCAGACCGGCCACCTCACCGAGTGGGCCAAGCTGCTGCTGACACTGGAGCGGCTGACGCCGGACGTCCCCGAAGACAGCTGGATGCTCCACCGCGCGAGGGACCTCTTCGCCGCCGCCGTGCTCCACGGCTGGGACCGCCACCACGGCGGCCTGGTCTACGGCTTCGCGCCCGAGGGCGACCCGGCCACCGACAGCCACATGAAAGTCTGCGACGGCGACAAGTACCACTGGGTGCAGGCCGAGTCGCTCGCGGCGGCCGCCGCGCTGGCCGAGCGCACGCACGAGGGGCACTACTGGGACTGGTACGACCGCATCTGGGGTTATGCCTGGGAGCACTTCGTCGACCACCAGCATGGCGGCTGGTTCCGCATCCTCACCCACGACAACCGCAAGCTGACCGACGAGAAGAGCCCGGCCGGCAAGGTCGATTACCACAACATGGGCGCCTGCTACGAGTCGCTTGCCGCGCTCGAAAGGCTGAACGGCGCCTGAGCGGGCAGCGGCAGAATCCGGCCCTGTCGCCGCTTGCTGCCGCCTGCCCATGAAACGTGTCCTGAAGCGCCTCGCGCTTGGCCTCTTCGTCGTCCTGCTCGTCGCCGGCGTCGCCCTCGGCCTGACGTGGCACGCCCGGCTGCCACAGCGCTCGGGCAGCCTGCCGCTGACCGGCCTGGCCGCCCCTGTCACGGTGCGCTACGACGAATGGGGCGTGCCCCACATCCGCGCCGAGAGCGAGCCCGACCTCTACCGCGCGCTCGGCTACGTCCACGCCCAGGACCGGCTCTTCCAGATGGAAATCCTGCGCCGCCTTTCGCGCGGCGAGCTGGCCGAAGTCCTCGGGCCGAAGCTGGTCGAGACGGACAAGCTTTTCCGCAGCCTGTCCATCCGCGAGCACGCCGACCGCCAGGCCGCCAGCTTGGATCCGCTCGCCCCTTCGACGCGCGCGCTGCAGGCCTACCTCGACGGCATCAACCAGTTCCAGGCCGAACACCCTGCGCCGATCGAGTTCGCGCTTTTGCGCATCCCCAAGCGACCCTTCACCCTGGCCGACACTCTCAGCGTGGGCGGCTACCTGGCCTACAGCTTCGCGGCAGCCTTCCGTACCGAGCCGGTCCTCACCCGGGTGCGTGACCAGCTCGGCCCCGAGTACCTCAAGGTCTTCGACCTCGCCTGGTATCCGCAGGGCGTCGCCCAGGGCCAGCCGGCAGCGCCGGCGCCCGCTGCCAGCGGCGTGGCGCGCCTGGACGAGCCGACCCGGGTCGGCCTGGAACGCCTCGCCCTGCTGAGCCAGCAGGCGCTGGACCTGGCCGGCGTGCCGATGTACGAGGGCAGCAATGCCTGGGCGATCAGCGGTTCCCGCGCCGCGGGCGGCAAGCCGCTGCTGGCCGGCGATCCCCACATCGGCTTCTCGGTGCCGGCGGTCTGGTACGAGGCGCACCTGTCCGCGCCAGGGCTGGAGCTCTACGGGCTGCACCAGGCGCTGAATCCCTTCGCGCTGGTCGGCCACAACCAGCGCTTCGGCTGGAGCCTGACGATGTTCCAGAACGACGACCTCGACCTCGTCGCAGAGAAGCTCAACCCGGCCAACCCCAAGCAGGTCTGGGCCGGCGGCCAGTGGGTCGATCTCGTGGAGCGGCAGGAGACCATCGCCGTAAAAGGGCAGGCGCCGGTGACGGTGACGCTGCGGCGCTCGCCGCACGGCCCCATCGTGAACGACGCCCTCGGCGCACTGGCCGGCACGCAGCCCGTGGCGATGTGGTGGGCCTACCTCGAAACCGAGAACCCGGTGATCGAGGCCTTCTACCGGCTGGACCGCGCCGAAACGCTGGACAAGGCCCGCGATGCCGCGAGCCTCATCCACGCGCCCGGCCTCAACGTGGTCTGGGCCAACGCGGCCGGCGACATCGGCTGGTGGGCTGCGGCGAAGCTGCCCATCCGTCCGCCCGGCGTCAACCCGAGCTTCCTGCTCGACGGCGGCAGCGCCGAGGCCGACAAGCCCGGCTTCCGCCCCTTCAGCGACAACCCGCATGAAGAGAACCCGGCGCGCGGCTACATCGTCTCGGCGAACCACCAGCCGGCCGGCGCCGACCCCATCCCCGGCTACTACAACCTCTGGGACCGCGCCCAGCGGCTGGACGAGCAGCTCGCCGCCAAGGCCAGCGGCTGGGATGCGGCCTCCATGCAATCCCTCCAGCTCGACACGCAGACCGGCTACGGGCCGCGCGTGCTGGCGCCCCTGATGGCCGAGCTGAAGCTGGCCGCCACCGGCCCCGGCGAAGCGGCGCTGGCCGAGCAACTGGCCGCCTGGCGGGGCGACCACCCGGTCGACGCGCTGGCGCCGACGCTGTTCAACCAGTTCCTTTTCGACCTCGCGCGCGAGGCCTTCGCCGACGAACTCGGCGAAGACGCCTACCAGGTGCTGCGCCGCACCCGCGCCCTCGATCACGCGCTGCCGCGGCTGGCGGCCGACGCGGCATCACCCTGGTGGGACCGCCGCGGCACGACCGCGGTGAAGGAGACGCGGGCGGAGATCGTCGTGGCCGCCTGGCGAGCCACCATCGCGCAGCTCAAGGCCACGCTGGGCGATGACCCGGCCGGCTGGACCTGGGGCCGCGCCCACCGGTTGACTCACGAGCATCCGCTGGGCAAGCAGCCGCCGCTGGACAGGCTTTTCAACGTCGGCCCCTTCGCCGCCCCCGGCGGCCGCGAGACGCCGAACAACCTGAACGGCCCCTTGAGCGGCGTGCCGATCCCGGTCACCTACGGGCCCTCCACCCGGCGCGTGGTGGATTTCGCCCAGCCGGGCGCCGCCCGGGGCATCAACCCCGTCGGCCAGAGCGGCGTCTGGGGCGACAGCCACTATGCCGACCAGGCCGGCCTCTACGCCCAGGGAGGCTCCCGCCCGCAGCACCTGGACGAAGCCGACGTGGCCAGCCACACGAAGACCACGCTCACCCTGACCCCGCACTGATCAGAGGCAGGGGTCGGCAACCGAGACGTGCGCGCGAGGCCCCTGCGCGGCATCGGGAGCCGGCGCGGGCGGTGGCGGATGCTCGCCGCGCGAAGGGCACATCACGACGATCACGCCGTTCTGCCCGGCGACGTAGAGGCGGCCGTGGCCGTCCTCGCCGAACGAGCTCAAGGTCGACAAGCCCGAGCCTCCCAGCAGTGCTGCGGTTTCCTCCCTCATGTCGATGGGCGTGCCGTCGGCCCGGTAGGTGAACGAGAAGGCCCGGTCGCTCACGCAATCGCCGAAGAAGTAGCGGCCATCGGCCACGGGGATGGAGGGGCCGCGGTAGACGTAGCCGCCGATGACGCAATCGCCGAGGCTGCCCTGCTGCCCGGAGTGGGGGTAGTCGAAGACCGGGTCGGTCATGCCCTTGCGGCTGCCGCCGACGCCGCCGGGCGTCTTGATCCTGCCCTCGCGCAGCCGCCAGCCGTAGTTGCGTCCGCCGGGATGGCCCGGCCGCTCGAAGTCGATCTCCTCGCGGGTGTACTGGCCGACGTCGCCTATCCACAGCGCGCCGGTGTCGCGATCGAAGCTGGCCCGGAAGGGGTTGCGCAGTCCCAGGGCCCAGATCGAGTGCCGGACCTTCCTCGAATCCACGAAGGGGTTGTCGCGCGGGATCCTGTAGCCCGGCCCGTGGCCGCTGACGTCGATGCGCAGCAGCTTGCCCAGCAGCGCCTGCCCGTTCTGCGCGTTGTTGTCAGGGTCGTACGCACTGCCCCCGTCGCCCATCGCGATCCAGAGGTTGCGCGGCTCTCCCGGACGGAATCCCAGCCAGCCGCCCTTGTGGTTGGGATACGGCGGCTGGTCGATGGCAAGGATGGTCTCGCGGCTGCCACGGTCGGCCCTGTCGGCGTCCGGCGGCGAAACGGTGTAGCGCTCGATGCGGGTCTGAAGCGTCTTCTTGTCCACCCGGTCGACATAGAACCGGCCGTTCTTGTCGTAGTGCGGGTCGAAGGCCAACCCCAGGAGGCCACGCTCGCCTTCCAGGTCGACCCGGTCGGACAGGTCCAGGAAGGTGGTGATGCGGTCGCCGCGGACCAGCAGGACGACACCGGTCTTCTCGACGACGAACAGGCGCCGGTCCCCCTTCGGGGCGGTCACGAAAAGCGGCTGGTCCAGGCCGGTGAGGACGACCCGGCCTTCCATCGCCGCGGACGAGGCAGCCGTCAGGGCCATGCCGAGGGCCGCCACCCCACGAACGAGTTGCTGCAAACGCTTCATCTCGGAGCCTCCTCATGGTCGCCGGGAGCCACGCCGGCGCCCGAAGCGTGCGGACTTGGCAAATCTGCGGCCCGAACAGGCGTCTTTTTTCCCTCTTGTCCTGGCGGAGGCGGCCGAAGATACACGAGCGTGGGCCAGTGGGTGAGGCGTGTCGCCTCAGGAGGTGCCCGCGGGAGACAAACCCCTATGCCATCGACCGGCCCTTTCTTCCTGCGACCGGCCATGGGCCTGATGCGCCGGCTGAGCACGTCGTCGAAGATCGGCCTGCTGGCCATCGCGACCTGCGCGGCCCTGCTTCCCCTGGCCTGGGCTGCCGTGCAGCACGCCCTGTGGTTCGAACTGGCCTGTTCGGCCGCTGCCGTCGCGGCGCTGGCCTACCTGGGCCTGGCCTTGCACGCCAGCTTCAGCCAATCGCTGCAGGTCCTGCAGGAAGGCATTGCCGCCATCGCGGCCGGCGACCTCGCGCACAAGGTCCAGATCGAGGGCCGGGACGAGCTCGCGGCGACCGGCCAGGTCGTCGAGCGCATGAGCGAGGGCCTGTCGGTCATGGTGGCCGAGATCCGGAGCAGCGCGGTTCGGGTCGGCATCGCCGGCAAGCAGCTCGCCAGCAGCGGCGAAGCCCTGTCGCAACGCACCGAGACCCAGGCGCAGAACCTGCGCGAGACGGTCGCCACGGTCGGCCAGCTCAGCGATGCAGTCGCCACCAACGCCGGCGCGGCCCAGAGCCTGGACCAGCTCACCGCCCAGCTGCGCAACCAGGCCGAGGCCGGCGGCTCGGCCATGCGAGAGACGGTGCAGTCGATGAGCAAGCTGGAGGAGAGCTCCCGCCGTGTCGCCGAGATCATCGGGGTGATCGACGGGATCGCCTTCCAGACGAACATCCTGGCCCTCAACGCTGCCGTCGAGGCGGCCCGCGCCGGCGAAGCCGGCCGGGGCTTCGCGGTCGTGGCGACCGAGGTGCGCCAGCTCGCCCAGCGCAGCGGCTCTGCGGCGGCCGAGATCCGCCAGCTGATCGGCCAGTCCACCGACCAGGTCGGGCAATCGGTGCAGCGCATCCAGCGGACGAACAGCGCCCTCGACGCGGTCGTGAGCGGCGTGCGCGACGTCTCGGACAAGCTCAGGGGCATCGCCCAGGCGAGTGCGCAGCAATCGACCAGCCTCGAGGAGGTCTCGCGCAGCGTGGGCACGCTCGACGAGATCACCCACCAGAACGCGACGATGGTCGACGAATCCTCCCGTGCCTCGGGCGAGCTCGTCACCCGGGCAACGATGCTGAGCGAGGCCGTCGCGGCCATCCGCCTGCGCCAGGGCAGCGCCGACGAGGCGCGCGCGATGGTCGACAAGGCGGTCGCGCTGATCCGCGAGCGCGGCCTGCAGGCTGCGGCGCAGGTCTTCCGCCAGCCGGGCAGCGGCTTCCTCGACCGCGACCTCTACATCTTCGTCACCGACCGCGAAGGCCGCTACCACGTGCACGGCGCCAAGCCGGCGATGGAAGGCAGGCGGGTGCACGAGGTGCCGGGGATCGACGGCGATCGCTTCGCCCGCGAATCGTGGGAGGCAACGACCCGCAACCACTGGGTCGAGTACAGCATCATCAACCAGGTCACCGGCAAGGTGCAGCCCAAGGCGAGCTACGTGGTGGCGATCAGCGACCAGTTGCTCGTCGGCTGCGGGATCTACACCTCCAGCGGCCAGGTGACGGCGGCGCTGGCCGGCTGACCGGCCACGCCACCCGACGAGAAAGCGGGGCCGAGGCCCCGCTTTTGCATGGGTGACCGGCGAGCTTCAGCGATCCGCCGGCGCACCGAGCGGCCCGCCCGACGGAATCGCGGGAGCCTGGGCCTGCGCCGCATCGACATCGTGCGAGGACTCTTCCGCCCGCTTCGCCCGGGGCTTGCGCACCAGGTAGCTGTAGAGCACCGGCACCACCACCAGCGTCAGCAGCGTCGAGGTGATGACCCCGCCGATGATGGCCCGGCCCATCGGGGCCTGGATCTCGCCGCCGTCGTTCAGCGCTATCGCCATCGGCAGCATGCCGAAGACCATCGCCGCGGTCGTCATCATGATCGGCCGCATGCGGATCTGGCCCGCCTGCAGCAGCGCATCACGCACAGAGGCTCCTGCCCTGCGGGCGTGGTTGGCGAAATCGACCAGCAGGATCGCGTTCTTGGTCACCAGGCCCATCAGCATCACCAGGCCGATCATCGAGAACACGTTCAGCGTCGAGCGCCAGAGCAGCAACGCCAGCATCACCCCGATCAGCGCGAGCGGCAGCGAAGCCATGATCGCGAGCGGCTGAAGGAAGCTGCCGAACTGGCTGGCCAGCACGATGTAGATGAAGATCACCGCCAGCCCCATCGCGCTCAGCAGGCCGTTGAAGGCCTCGGCCTGCTGCTTGCCGGCGCCGTCGACCATGAAGCTCACGCCGGGCGGCAGGCGGGTCTCCTTGATCAGCTTCTGCACGTCGGCGTTGACGTCGCCCGAGGGGCGGCCTTCCACGCCGGCATACACAGCCTCGCGGCGCTGCAGGTTCTGGCGCCGGATCACCTCGGGGTTGAAGACCTGCTGGATGGTCGCGACCTGGTCGAGCGCGATGGGCGAGCCGTCCTTGGCGAAGGCCACCGGCAGCTTGCTCATCTGCTCGATGCGCTCGCGCTGCCCCTGCGGCAGGCGCAGCAGCACCTCCACCTGGTTGCCGTCGGGCGTCGTCCAGTAGGTCGCGACCTCGCCGTTGACGTAGGCGCGCAGCGAGGCGGCCACCTGCGGGCCGGTCAGGCCGAGCTCGCGGATCGCCGAATCCTTCAGTCGCACGGCGAAGGCCGGCAGGCCGGGCTTCACGGTGGTGTCCACGTCCACCGCGCCCTTGATCTTCTTCAGCTTCTCCGCGAAGTCCTTGGCCACGGCGGTGAGCTGGTCGCCGTCGGCGCCGAGGATGGTGATCCAGATCGGCTTGTCGAAGCCGACGCTGGCCTCCAGGCCCGGGATGTTGGCGATGTCCGCCCGGATCGAATCCTCGATCTGCTTCTGGCTGCGCGTGCGCTCCTTGCGGTCGACCAGGGCGATGTTGAGTGCGGCCTGGTTGCGGCCCGTGGCCAGGCCCTCGCCCGTCGAGCCGACCACCGTCTGCACGGTCTTGATCTCGGGGTACCTGGAGGCCAGGATGGACTCGACCTGCAGCACCTTGTCGTTGCCGCGCTCCAGGCTGGAGGCGACCGGGAAGCGCAGGTTCAGCTGCGTGAAGCCCTGGTCGGTCTGCGGCACGAACTCGCTGCCCACCAAGGGCGCGAGCATCAGCGCGCCGACGAAGCTCAGCCCCCCGCCGAACAGGATCAGCCCGCGCGGCGTCAGCGTCGCGAAGCGCAGCACGCGGCGGCTTTGCCTGTCGCGTTGGCCGGCGGCATCGAAGGTGTGCCCGTAGGCCGGGATCGGCGGCACGAAGACGCGGTAGCGCCGGCCCGAGAAGGCCCACATGATCAACCGCTCGTACACGCGGTGCAGCACCTCCATGCTGCGGTCGGTGAAGCGGATCATGTGGCCGATCACCGGCAGGTGGCGCAGCCGCTCGCTGGGCGGATCGCGCCAGATGCTGGAGAGCATCGGGTCGAGCGTGAAGCTGACGAACAGGCTCACGATCACCGCCACGGCCACCGTGATGCCGAAGGGGTAGAAGAACTTGCCGATGATGCCGCCCATGAAGGCGACCGGCACGAACACCGCGCAGATGGCGAAGGTGGTGGCCATCACCGCCAGGCCGATCTCGTTGGTGCCCTCCTCCGCCGCGCGATGGTGGTCCTTGCCCATGCCGACGTGGCGCACGATGTTCTCCCGCACCACGATCGCGTCGTCTATCAGCAGGCCGATGCAAAGGCTGAGGGCCATCATCGTCATGAAGTTGAGCGTGAAGCCGAAGGCATAGACGGCGATGAAGCTCGAGATGACGGCGATCGGCAGCGTCAGCCCCGTGATGATGGTCGAGCGCCAGCTGTGCAGGAACAGGAAGACGATCGCCACCGTCAGCAGTGCGCCTTCGATCAAGGTGTGGCGCAGTCCCTCGAGCGAGCTCTTGACGAAGTCGCTGGAGGCGTAGATCAGCTTGAGCTCGATGTCGGGCGGCAGCTGGCCGCGCAGCTCGTCCATCGCCTCCTTCACGGCGTTGCCGGTGGCGACGATGTTGGCGTCCTGCTGCTTGAACACGTTCAGGCTGATGGCCGGCGCACCGTTGGTGCGGGCGATCGAGTCCGGCTCGCGCTCCCTCTCGACGAGCGTGCCCAGGTCGGCCAGCGTCAGGGCGAGGGTCCCGCGGTGGGCCACGACGATGTTGGCGAACTGCTTCGGATCCTTGACGCGGCCTTCCACCCGCAGGATGGCATCGGAGACCTTGTCCGACACCAGCCCCACCGGCTGGTCCTCGTTCGCGGCGGCGAGGGCCGTCGAGATCTCGGCCGGCGTCACGCCGTAGGCCCTCAGGCGCAGGGGATCCAGGTCGATGCGCACCTCGCGCGAGACCAGGCCGCCGACGTCGACGGTGGCCACGCCGTCGACCCGCGCCAGGCGCTTGGCCACCGTCAGCTCGGCCAGCGTCGAGAGCTCGCGCTGGGTGCGGGTCTTGCTCATCAGCGCCATCACCACGACGGGCTGGGCGTTGTCCGCCTGGAAGCGCGAGACGGAAGGCGGCTTCACGTCCTTCGGGAAGCGGGCCTGGGCGAGCGCGATGCGGTCGCGCAGGTCCTGCATGGCGCGGCCCATGTCGGTGTTCAGGGTGAACTCGACGCTGGCTTGCACGCGCCCCTCGAAACTGCGCGATTGCACGCGGTCGACGCCGGCGATCGAATTGACCGCCTCCTCCAGCGGCTTGGCCACCTCGCGCTCCACCGCCTCGGGCGAAGCGCCGGGATAGCGGATGTCGATCCAGGCGCCAGGCAACGTGATGTCCGGCATCTGCTCCACGCCCAGCTTGCTGTACGAGAAGAGGCCGAGGACGCAAAGCGCAACCATCACCATGGTCGCGAAGACCGGGTTCCTGATCGAGACTCGGGTGATCCACATGGCGACCCCCTGCTGTCAGTTCGACGCGGTGGCGACGCTGGCCAGCGCGGAACTCGGCCTGGGCGCCGAGGCGGCCGCGGTCGGAGCGATCACCCGCGCAGCCGCGCCTTCGCGCAGATTGTCGAAGCGCATCGCCAGCACCTGGGCCTGCGGCTTGACGCCATCCTTGACCTCGACCAGGCCCTTGGCCTCGTCGCGCCGGCCGGTGGTCACCGCGCGGCGCAGCAGCTTGCCCTCCTCGATCATCCAGACGTACTCCTGGCCGGAGGCCGTGCCGATCGCCGCGACCGGAAGGGTCAGGCGCGGCGTCCCTTCGGGCATCACGACCCGCGCCTCGGCATACTGGCCCGCGCGCAGTTGCTCCTTGGGATTGCCTATCGCTATCGCCACGCCGATCGAGCGGGTGCCCGGCTCGGCAGCCGGCGCGATGCGTGCGAGGCTGCCCTTCACCGGCTCGGCCACGCCCTCGACCCGCACCGTCACCGGCATGCCCGGCTGCAGCATGCCCACCTCGTGGGTGCCGACGCTGCCCGCCATCTCCAGCCGGGTCAGGTCGACGATGGTGACGATCTGCTGCTCTTGCGCCACCTTCTCGCCGGGCACCACGTGGCGCTTGGCGACGATGCCGGAGATCGGTGCGACCAGGCCGGCTTCGCGCAGGTTGATGCGGACCGTCTCGGCCTGGGCTTGCGCGGCCGCGAGGTTGGCGCGGGCGGTGTCCAGCGCGGCCTTCGAGGACTCCAGCGCGTTCGGCGAGATGAACGACTGCTCGGCCAAGCGCTGGTTGGAGGCGTGGGTGCGCTCGGCCTGGACCATCTGGGCGCGGGCCGACTCCATCAGCGCCTGCCTCTCGTTCAGCCGCGCGGTGAGGTCGGCGAGGTCGACCGTGCCGAGCTTCTGGCCGGCCGTCACTCGGCTGCCTTCCTGCACCGTCAGGTTCAGCAGGGTGCCGGCCGCCTTCGCGCGGACCACGGCGGTGTTCGGCGCCACCAGCGGACCCGAGAACTCCACCGCGCCGGCCAGCGGCTGGGTCTTGGGCGCCACCACCTCCTTGGCGGTGAAGTCCAGCACCTTCTCCTCCGGCTTGGCCTCGCCGGACGGCGCCCCCTTGCGGGCCGCCATGACGGCCGCGGTGCCGCCGACTGCCAGCACCGCGACGGCCACGCCTGCGATCACCCAGCGCTTGTTCATGCGTCGTTCTCCTGCGAAATGTTTCTTCACCTTGAAGGCGCAGCGGAGTGTAGGAGTGGCGATCCCGACCCACAGCTGGCCGGCGACGAAGCGCATCGCGGCGGCGACGAAATGCACCCGGTGCGGATGAGCGGCACCGTGACGCCGGGGCGGAATCGGCGGCCTCGCGGCCAGCAGCCGGCACCATTCGATCGCCGTTCGCCCACGCCAGGCCGCAGTTCGTCGCAGGGGGGTCAATCGCCGCCTGCTTCACGATAAGCTCGCGCGCTGCTTGTGCCCCTGGCCACCGCCTTCGCCGAGCCTGCCCCAAGGGAAGAGGACCAGGGCGGCCCGGCTCCTTGCAGGCCCTGGCCTGCCCTTCATCATTCGAAATTCTGCTCCGGAGGACTCCCCGATGTCGCGTCGTCGTGCTTCTTGGCCTGCCCCTAGTTTGATGGCGGCGGCCTTGTCGGCCGCAGTGCTCGCCGCTGGCCTGACGGCCTGCGGCCGGCCGGCCAACGGGGCGCAGTCGGCGGCCAAGCCCGCCGCGGCGGCTTCGGCCCCCGCATTGCTTCTGGCAGCCGAGGACATCCGGACCGTGAGCAGCGGTCTGCACGCCATGGGCCCCGTGGTCACCGGCTCGATCCAGCCGGAGCGCCGGGCGGACCTGCGGGCGGAGGTCTCGGCCGTCGTGCTGCAGGTTCTGAGGGACAACGGCGAGCCGGTCCGCAAGGGTGAGCTGCTGGTGCGGCTGGACGACACGGCCATCCGCGACAGCCTCGCCTCTGCCGAAGAGGCGGCCCGCGCGGCCGGGCAATCGGCCGATCAGGCCGAGCGCACCTTCCAGCGCCTGAAGACCCTGCAGGCCCAGGGCATGAGCTCCATCCAGGCCACCGACGACGCCGAGGTCCGGCGCAACAACGCCCAGAGCGACCTGGTGGCGGCCAAGGCGCGCGTGGTCTCCGCGCGCCAGCAACTGCAGCGCACCGAGGTTCGGGCGCCTTTCGACGGCGTCATCAGCGATCGCAAGGTCTCTGCCGGCGACACCGCCCAGGTCGGCAAGGAGCTGCTCAAGGTGATCGACCCGGCCAGCATGCGCTTCGAGGGCCTGGTGTCCTCCGACCGGATGAGCGAGCTGCAGGTGGGCCAGCCGGTGAGCTTCCGCATCAACGGCTTCGGCCAGCAGGAGTTCCGCGGCAAGGTCCGCCGCGTCGACGTGTCGGCCAATGCCTCGACACGGCAGGTGGAGGTGCTGGTGGACTTCGAGCCCGGCAGCGAGCCGCCCAAGGTCGCGGGCCTCTACGCCGAGGGCCTGGTGGCCACGAGCGGGCAGAAGGCGGTGATGCTGCCGGAATCGTCCCTGACCCGGGAAGGCGAGGACGCCTTCGCCTGGCGCGTGCAGGGGGGCACCCTGAAGAAGGTGCCGGTCAAGCTGGGAGCGCGCGACCAGCGCAGCGGCGACATCGTCGTCCTGGCCGGCCTGGCCGAAGGCGACCAGTTGCTTCGCAAGCCCACCGCCACTCTGGTGGACGGCCAGCGCGTCGAACGTGCTGCCGCCGCATCCACGGCTTCGGCCGCCACGGGGAGCTGAACCATGTTCCTTTCCGACTTCAGCATCAAGCGGCCGGTGGCGATGGTCGCCATCATCATCGCGCTGATGTGTCTCGGGTTGATGGCGCTGAACCAGCTGCGCGTCAACCAGATTCCCGACGTGGAGCAGCCGGTGCTGGTGATCGGCATCGACTATCCCGGTGCCTCGCCGGACACTGTCGAGCGCGAGATCATCAACCGCGTCGAGAAGGCCCTTCAGAGCATCACCGGTGTGGACGAGGTCCGCTCGACTGCCAATGAAGGCAACGCGCGGATCGTGATGATCTTCAAGTTCAGCAAGAACATGGTCGTCGCGGCGGACGAGGTCCGCAACGCCAT
>CAMLGG010000120.1 GCA_946479475.1 uncultured Ideonella sp.
TGTGCGGTGCACGCCAGCCGCTCGCGGCCATGGACTTGGCTTCGTTGATGGCGACGAACAGCAGCTCGTCCTTGTGGGGCACGATCACGTCGCTGTCCAGCAGGAAGCCCAGCTTGCGCGATTCGATGGCGCTGGTACCCACCTTGGCCATGGCGGCGGCGGTGAAGCCTTCGGTCAGGAAAGGCAGGATGTCCTTGGATGTGGAAGCTGCCATGTTCTCGGCCGCGCGGCGGGCGATGTAGGTCAGGCCGCCGGCGCCGGGCACCAGGCCCACGCCCACTTCGACCAGGCCGATGTAGCTTTCCATGTGCGCCACGCGCTTGGCCGAATACACGGCCAGCTCGCAGCCACCGCCCAGCGCCATGCCGTGGATGGCTGCGACAACGGGCACCTGCGCGTAGCGGATGCGCAGCATCAGGTTCTGCAGCTCTTGCTCGATGCTTTCGACCGCATCGGCGCCGCCGACCATGAAGGCAGGCATGGTGGCTTCCAGGTCGGCGCCCACGCTGAACGGTGCATCGCCGGACCAGATGACCATGCCCTGGTATTCAGACTCGGCCAGTTCCAGCGCTTCCATCAGCGCTTCCATCACCTCGGGGCTGATGGCGTGCATCTTGTTCTTGATGCTGGCGATGAGCACTTGGCCGTCCAGCGTCCAGGTGCGCAGGGCTTTCGATTCGGCAATGGTGGTGCCAGCGGTGCGCCAGTCGGGCAGGCTGGTTTCGCCCAGCAGAGCCTCGGGGAAGATCTGGCGCTCGTACACGGGCAGCTGGCGGCGGGGCACAAATTGGCCGCGCGATGCGCTCCACGAACCCTGCGCGGTGTGCACGCCACCGGCTTCGGCCACGGGGCCCTTGAAGACCCACTCGGGCAGCGGTGCCTTGCACAGGGCTTTGCCAGCGTCGATGTCTTCCTGGATCATCTTCGCGACTTCGAGCCAACCGGCTTCCTGCCACAGCTCGAAGGGGCCTTGCTTCATGCCGAAGCCCCAGCGCATGGCCTGGTCCACGTCGCGGGCGTTGTCGGCGATGGTGCCCAGGTGCACGGCGGCGTAGTGGAAGCTGTTGCGCAGGATGGCCCAGAGGAACTGGCCGGGCGCGCCTTCGGCGTTGCGCAGCAGGCGCAGGCGTTCGGCGGCGGGCTTCTTGAGCATGCGCGCGTACACCTCGTCGGCCTTCTGGCCGGCGGGCACGTACTCTTCGCTTTCCAGCTCGAAGCGCATCACGTCGCGGCCCACCTTCTTGTAGAAGCCGGCCTTGGCCTTCTGGCCCAGGTTGCCCAGCTCCAGCAGCTTCTTCAGTACGGCGGGCGTGCCAAAGCTTTCGTAGAACGGGTCGGTCTCGATGCTCAGGTTGTCCTGCAGCGTCTTGATGACGTGGGCCATGGTGTCCAGGCCCACCACGTCGGCGGTGCGGAAGGTGCCCGAGCTGGCCCGGCCCATCTTCTTGCCGGTCAGATCGTCGACCACGTCGTACGACAGGCCGAACTTCTCCGCCTCGTGGATGGTGGCCAGCATGCCGGCGATGCCCACGCGGTTGGCGACGAAGTTCGGCGTGTCCTTCGCCCGCACCACGCCCTTGCCCACGGTGGTGGTGACAAAGGTCTCCAGCTGGTCCAGGTAGCCAGCTTCGGTGGTGGGGGTCGGGATCAGCTCCACCAGGTACATGTACCGCGGCGGATTGAAGAAGTGGATGCCGCAGAAGCGCGGCTTGATGCTCTCGGGCAGCGCCTCGCCCAGCTTGGTGATCGACAGGCCCGAGGTGTTCGAGGCGACGATCGCGTGCGGCGCGATGAAGGGCGCGACCTTCTGGTAGAGGTCCAGCTTCCAGTCCATGCGTTCGGCGATCGCCTCGATCACCAGGTCGCAGTCCTTCAGCAGCTCCAGGTGCTCCTCGTAGTTGGCCGGCTGGATGCGCGCGGCGTCCTCGGGCACGCCCAGCGGAGCGGGCTTGAGCTTCTTCAGGTTGTCGATCGCCTTCAGAGCGATGCCGCTCTTCGGACCCTCCTTGGCCGGCAGGTCGAACAGCACGACCGGCACCTTCACGTTGACCAGATGGGCGGCGATCTGCGCGCCCATCACGCCGGCGCCCAGCACGGCGACCTTGCGGACCTGGAATCGATTCATGGGTTCTCCTTGGGATTTCACTCGACGCGGATCCACGTCTGCGAGCGATAGAACGGGCCGATGTAGCCGCGCAGCTGCAGCTTCTTTCCGCCGTCGAGCGGCTTCAGCCGGGTGCGGTAGACCTTGCCGTTGTTCGGGTCGAGGACGTCGCCGCCGGTCCAGATCTCCTTGTCGTCGGCGTCCTGCTTGACCTGGCGGATGATGGTCAGGCCGACGAGCGGCTGGTCCTTGCGCTCGTCGGTGCACTTGTCGCACCTGGCGTCCTGCTGCTTCGGATCGAAGACCTTCTCGATCTTGCCGGTCAGCACGCCGCCGTTGTCGGTGATGCGCACCAGCGACTTCTCCGTCTTGCCGTCGTCGTCTATGGTCTTCCACAGGCCCACGGGCGTGCCCGTGTCGGCCCACGCGCCGGCAGCGGCCGCGAACAGGGCCAGGCCCGTGCAGAGGTGGCGGATCGTCATGCGGGTCTCCTGGGTCAGAACAGGGCTTCGTCCATCGCCATCAGCGGCTGCAGGCCGGCGCGGCAGCTGCGGATCAGGCCGGCCGTCTCGGGCAGCAGCTTGGCGAAGTAGAAGCGCGCCGTGACCAGCTTGGCAGCGTAGAACGGGTCGGTGCTGCCGGCCTTCTGCGCGTCGAGTGCCACCTTGGCCATGCGGGCGAAGAAGTAGGCGAACACCATGTGGCCGACGACGCGCAGGTAATCGACCGCGGCGGCGCCGACCTCGTCCTGGTTCTGGAAGGCCTTCATGCCGATCTCGGTGGTCAGCTTGGTGACCTTGTCGCCGATGTCGCCCAGCGGGTTGACGAACTCCTGCATGTCCTCGCGGATGCCCTCTTCCTCGACGAAGGCGATGATCTTCTGGCCGAAGGCCCTGAGCTTCTTGCCGTTGTCGGAAAGGATCTTGCGGCCCAGAAGGTCCAGCGACTGCACGGTGTTCGTGCCCTCGTAGATCATGTTGATGCGGGCATCGCGCACGTACTGCTCCATCCCCCACTCATGGATGTAGCCGTGGCCGCCGTAGACCTGCATGCAGTGCGAGGTCGCGATCCAGCCGTTGTCGGTGATGAAGGCCTTGATGATGGGCGTGAGCAGCGCGACCTCGTCGTCGCACTCCTTGCGCACGTCCTCGTCCGGGTGATGCAGCGCCTTGTCCAGCTGCACGACCGTGTGGATGGCCAGGGCGCGGCCACCTTCGGCGTAGGCTCGCGCGGTCAGCAGCATCTTGCGCACGTCGGGGTGCACGATGATCGGGTCGGCCGGCTTGTCCTTGGCCTTGGCGCCGGAGAGGCTGCGCATCTGGATGCGGTCCTTGGCATAGGCCAGGGCGTTCTGGTAGGCCACCTCGGTCAGGCCCAGCGACTGGTTGCCCACGCCCAGGCGCGCGGCGTTCATCATCACGAACATCGCGGGCAGGCCCTTGTTCGGCTCGCCCACCAGCGTGCCGACGGCGCCGTCGAGCACCAGCTGCGCGGTGGCGTTGCCGTGGATGCCCATCTTGTGCTCCAGGCCGCCGCAGTAGATGCCGTTGCGCGAGCCGATGGTGCCGTCGGCCTTCACGTTGTACTTGGGCACGAGGAACAGGCTGATGCCCTTGCTGCCCTTGGGCGCGTCCGGCAGGCGCGCGAGCACCAGGTGCAGGATGTTGGGCGCCATGTCGTGCTCGCCGGCCGAGATGAAGATCTTGTTGCCGGTGATCCTGTACGTGCCGTCGGCCTGCGGTTCGGCCTTGGTGCGCAGCAGGCCCAGGTCGGTGCCGCAATGCGGCTCGGTCAGGCACATGGTGCCGGTCCACACCCCGCTCGTCAGCTTGGGCAGGTAGGTCGACTTCTGCTCGGGCGTGCCGTGGGCGTGCAGGGCTTCGTACGCGCCATGCGAGAGGCCGGGATACATCGTCCAGGCCTGGTTGGCGCTGTTGAGCATCTCGTAGAAGCACTGGTTGACCGTGTGCGGCAGGCCCTGGCCGCCGTACTCCGGGTCACAGCTCAGCGCCGGCCAGCCGCCCTCGACGTACTTGGCGTAGGCCTCCTTGAAGCCCTTGGGCGTGCTGACCTCGTGCGTGGCCTTGTCCAGCGTGCAGCCCTCGGCATCGCCGCTGCTGTTGATCGGGAACAGCACCTCGGAGGCGAACTTGCCGCCCTCCTCGAGCACCGCATTGATCGTGTCCGCATCGACCTCGGCGAAGGCCGGGATCTGCTTGAACTCGCTGGTCACCTCTACGACTTCATGCAGCACGAACTGCATGTCGCGCAGGGGCGGGGTGTACTGGGCCATCGAGAGCTCCTTGGGGCGTGTGGACGAGTTATCGCCGCGCGATGGCGGCCAGACAGTGGCGGGCGCGCTCGAGGGCGCCCTCCGCTGCATAGTGGGAAAGGGTGCGGGCAAATCCCGCGCGCGCGCGCTCGACCGCGCCGGGGCTGCGCAGGAATCGGGCGTCGTGGTGCAGGGCCAGGATCAGGCCGTGCACTTCGAAAAGCAGCTGGCCGGCGTCGGTGTCCTCGCGCAGGTCGCCGACCTCGACCGCCAGCTCGATCGCGCGCTTGAGGGCCGAGTGCCACGCGCGGACCATGTCGGCCAGGGCATCGCGCACCGGGCCGGGGCGGTCGTCGAACTCGACCGCCCCGCTGATGTAGATGCAGCCGGAGTCGATCTCGACCGCGACGCGCTTGATCCAGTTCTCGAACAGCGCCATCAGTCGCGGCAGGCCGCGTGCCTCGCGGATCGCCGGGAAGAACACCTCTTCCTCGAACTTGGCGTGGTACTCGCGGATGACGGAGATCTGCAGCTCCTCACGCGATCCGAAATGGGCGAAGACACCCGACTTGCTCATGCCGGTGACCTCGGCCAGGGCGCCGATCGACAAGCCTTCCAGGCCCATGTTCGAGGCCAGCGCGAGCGCCGCATCCAGGATGGCGGCGCGCGTCGCCTGGCCCTTCTGGAGCGAGCGGGCACTGGGACTCGGGCGTCGGTTGTCCAAGGGCAGAGACACGGCGGGAAGACCTCGCAGGAAGCCGTCAGGTCGCTCCACGATTGGAACGAACGGTCGTGCTATTTTGCAGAAATCGACCGCCACCGCCCATCCGATCGAGAGACTTTTTTAGGGTCGATGGCCTAGAAGCCGCAGCAAACCAGGCACGTTTGCGGGTTAACCCTGACCGGGTTGGCAAGCCCGTTCGTCAAATCCCGGGTGTTGAGGCATGTCACTTGCAGGCGCTATGCTGCGCGCTGAACTTTCGACGGTTTCTGAGCCCCAGGGAATGACTGCGTCATTTCCCTCCGCCAGGGTCAAACAAGGTGGCAAAGCCACATTTGCTTGAGAGGTTCCCCGGATCATGGAGGTGTTGCAGCTCGACGTGTCAGGCCGACCGCAGGCATGGATGACGGTCCGCGAGGCGGCCGTGCTCTATGCCAGCGACAGCATCGCCTGGACGCTCGGCGACACCTGCCACGTGCTGCGCGGCGGCGTGCAGCGGACCACCGGGGTGCAGTCGCGCATCGAGGTCCATCCGATCATCGCGGTGCGGGGTGCCGTCCCCTCGCGCGCCTGGCGGCAGTCGCCGGCGCTGACCAACCCCAAGCTGTTCGTGCGCGACCGCGGGATGTGCGCCTACTGCGGCCACCGCTTCGCCTTCGACGACCTGACGCGCGAGCACATCGTGCCCGTCTCGCGCGGCGGGCAGGACACCTGGATGAACTGCATCACGGCCTGCCGCTCCTGCAACGGCCGCAAGGGCAGCCGCCTGCCCGAAGAGGCCCACATGAGCCTCATCTACCTGCCCTACGTCCCCAGCCTGCACGAGGACATGATCCTGCGCGGCCGCCGCATCCTGGCCGACCAGATGGATTTCCTGCTCGCCAGCGTGCCTCGCAACAGCCGGCTGCACGATTGAGCGGGCGCAAGCTGCTCCACGCTTCTTTACACACCGGGCGCACCGGTGTCGCGGGCGGGTTCCACAATCGCCAGGCAACCCCTGTCAACGCCGCTGCACAGCCGCCCGTTGGCCGGTGATCCCCTCTGAATCCCGTCGGAACGCGACGCCATGAAACGCATCACCCTCACCGTCGCCGCGCTGGCCGCCGTCGCCACGCTCGCCGGCTGCATGACCACCAGCCCGGACGTCGTCCAGCCCTATCACGCCCAGCGCATGTCACATGTGCAGGACGGCACCATCCTGAGCATCCGTCCGGTCACCGTGGACGGGCAGCAAAGCGGCGCCGGCGCCGTCACCGGCGGCGTGGTGGGCGGCATCGCCGGCTCCTCTGTCGGCGGGCCGCGCGAAGGTGCGGTGGTCGGCGTGATCGGCGCCGTCGCGGGGGCCGTGATCGGCAATGCCATCGAGCGCGATGCGACTCGCGAGAAGGCCTACGAGATCATCGTCCAGCTGCGCAACGGCGAGCGGCGCGCCATCGTCCAGGCCCAGGGCAACGAGCCGCTCAACGTCGGCGACGCCGTCCTGCTGGTCACCACCGGGGGTCGCACCCGCGTGATGCTCGCGCCCGCCGGCACGGTGCCCGCGCCGGCTCCGCAGTCCTACTCGGCCCCGGCGCCGGCCGCGCCCACGCTGCCTCCGCCGGTCGCCTCAACGCCGCGCCCGCCTGCGCCGCCGGCCCCGGTGCAACCGCGTGCGGCCGATCCGGCCCAGGGCAGCGCCTCGGCGCCCGTCTACACCCAACGCTGAACCCCGCCGGCCGACCGGCCGCCGCTATGCTCGCGGCTCCTCATGAGGAGCGAGCCCGATGGCGATGGCGGATGGCCCCCCGGCCCGGCACGGGCCTGGCGGTGCGAAGGAGACCGGCGACTCGATCGCTCCGCTGGCCTGGCTGGCCGGCGGCAGCCTGCTGGTCGGCCTGGGCCTGTTCACCCTGCAACTGGCGTTGCGCCTGCCGTCCGGCCTGGGCATCGAGGACCTGCTGGGCTGGTCGCGGCGCGACAGCGTCTCCGCCGCCGTCCACCTCTGGTGCCAGTTCGCGCTGCGCTGGCGCAGCGCGGCCGCCTACGTCCTGGCCGATAGCGCGCTCTTCGTGCCGCTGTACGCGGCGCTCCTGCTCGTCAGCCTGCGCCGGCTGAGCCGGTCGCTCTCGACGGGGCCGGGCCTGGCGGCAGGCGTCCTCTCTCGCGCGCTGCCATCGATGGGCCGGCTGGCGATCGCCGCGCTCGTCGTGCTCGACTTCGGCGAGAACCTGGTCGGCGCCCTGCGCCTGGGCATCGCGCCCGGCATCGGGGCCGCCAGCGTGGCGGCGGGCCTCGTGCTGCTGGTGCTGGTGTGGCGCTGGGCGTCGGCATCGGAGACATCGCAACGCGCATTCGCCTGCATCGGCGCCTCGGCCCTCGCAGGCTCGCTGCTGCTCCTGGCGGTGCTGGTCGGCGCCTCTGACGCTGCCGGCGCCTGCGAGCGGGCCGCGCATGGCAGCCTGCCCGCCCCCTGGGCCGCGCTGCACGCCGCCAAGCCCTTCGTGATCGCGCTGGCCCTGCTGCCGATCCTCGCGGCGGCGCTCTTCTGGTGGTTCGGCCTGGACCTCAACCTCGGCGTGCCGGACCAGCGCCGGGAAGCCGCCTTCCGCGCCGCCTGGCGGGCCGGCGTGGCGGGCGTGGTGGGCCGCAGCCGCTACGTGATCGCCATGCTCCTGCTCTTCGCGCTCTTCACGCTGGTGCTGGACCAGTGCCGCGACGTGCTGCTCGGCCTGGCCTATCCCGATCCCGCCGCCAGTCCTGGCGCCCTGCTCTGGCGCCGCGTCGTTCAGGGCCTGTGCGCCGTGTCGGTGGGGATGCTCGCCTACTCCTGCTGGCTATGGACGCGGCTGGCCGGCATGGTGCAGCGGCCCGGCCTCTCGCTGGAAGGCGATCCGCGAGTGGCCGAAGCCGTGGGAGCCTTCGCGCGCGGATGGGCGCGGGCGCTGTCCATCGTGCCCCTGTTGCTGGTCGCCGTGCTGGTGGCCTACACCGTGGGCGATGCCATCACGGCGGGACTGCGGGCAGCGCAACCGGGCACGGTGGCGGGCGAGCTCGCCGGCACGCTGGTCGCCTTGCTGGGCTTCGGCGTGGCGGCGCTGGCCTTCGGCGTGTTCCTCCTGCAGTGGAGACGCTGGCATGCGCTGCCCCGCGCCGCCGATTACTACAACAGCGAGCCCGACATCTACCGCCTGCTGTGGGGCGAGGCCATCGCGTGGCGCGGCCGCGCCGAGCCTCCATCGGGCTCCGCCGGCACCGCGTCGGCCTCGAACGCCTGCATCGAGCGAGCCCGGCGCCTCGCGGCCTGGGCCGCGCCGCCGGTGCGCTGGGTGTCGCGCCTGCTGTGGCCGCTGGCCCATCCGGTGTTCTGGCCGCTCACCGCGCTGATCCTGATGGCCGTGCTGCGCCTGGCCATGGCCTGGCGGCCCGACGTGACCGCACAGGCCCCGGCGACGATCGCGCTGCTGGCCCTGGCCCTGAACTGGTGGATGGGGGTGGCCGGACTGCTGACGCTCGCGGAGCAGCGCCGGGCGGTCGCGTGGAGCCTCGCCCTGCTGGCGGTCATCGGCCTGTTCGCGGCGCTCGGCTGGGTCGACAACCACCGCCTGCCGCTGACCGCGCCACGCTGGGAAGACCTGGCCGCGCTGCGTTGGCAGGGCCTCGCGGCGATGGCCGTGCTGCTGGTGCTCGCCGCCACGCAATGGCTGCTGTTCTGCGCCCGGCACGCCGGCCCCGGGCGCTTGCTCGCCGGCTGGAGCACGACCCGCTTCAACCTGGCGCGCACCGGCCTGGCCCTGGCGCTGGCCGCCCTGGCCTCCGTGGCGCTGCTGGCGATCGACCGCTGGAGCACCCCGCTCGCGGCGCGTGCCGATACCCGCAGCCCGGGCCCCCGGCAGCCGCCCGGGCAATCGCTGGCCAGCTGGGTGCTGCAGCTGCCGGATCCGCCGCCGGAGCGGGCCACGGTGCTGCTCGTCGCGGCCGAGGGCGGTGGCATCCGCAGCGCCTACTGGACGGCCCAGGTCCTCGCGCGGCTGCACGACGCCGATCCGTCCATCGACCGGCGCATCGCCGGCCTCAGCGGCGTCTCGGGCGGGGCGATGGGCATCGCGGTCTACCGCGCCTGCCTCGCCCACACCGCCACCGGCGGCTCCGTCCGCGCCTGCGTCGAATCGGGCTTCCGCCAGCTCGACAGCCTCTCGCCCTTGCTGGGAGGCCTGCTGTTCGAGGACGCATTCGCCCGCGTGCTGCCGACCACCCTGCGCTGGGGGCCTGTCGACCTGGCCTGCCGCCAGCCCGGCTGTGCGCACTTGAGCCGCGCCCTGCCCTTCGAGCGCGAGTGGATCCGCCAGTTTTCTCGTTTGGGCGATTCGCTGGGCGACCTGCCCATGGCCGACGGCCGGCCGGTGACGGTGCCGCCCCTGCTGCTCAACGGCACCTGGGTGGAATCCGGCAACCGGGCCGTGCTCGGCAGCTTCGACGGCCTCCCCTACCCCGCCAGCCACGACCTCGTCGCCGAGCTCGGAGCCTGGCCACCCCTCGTGAGCGCGGCCCACGCCGGCGCCCGCTTCCCTTTCGTCGGCCCGCTGGCGGCGCTGCCGCCCGAGCCCGGCAGCCAGCGATCCAGGGGTCACCTGGCCGACGGCGGCTACCACGACAACAGCGCCACCGCGAGCCTGGCAGACCTGTGGCGCAGCCTGCAGCCACTGCTGCCGGCGCCGTGGCGGGCGCGCTTGCTGCTGATCCGCAACGGCCGGCCGCGGATCGATTGCCAGCAGGGCCCGCGCGACGGCCCGCCCACGATCTGCCTCGACCCGCGCGCGCGCCCAAGCGATGCCGAGCTGGAGGCCGACCTGATGCACCCCGCCAACCGCCGCCGGCTCGACCTGCTGGCCGACCTGCTCGGGCCGCCCGTCGCGCTGGCCAACGTCTCCGGCATCGGAGCGCACGGCCGGGAGGCGCCGGCGGACCTGGCGGCGCGCCTGGCCGTGCAGCCCGATGCAGAGCGCCCGCTCTTCTTCGACCAGCTCGACGACGACGACCTCGTGCCGCTCGGCTGGTACCTCTCGCCGGCGGCGCGGCAGGCGATCGAGGCCCAGGCGGCGCTGTACTTCCAACCCGGTGGCACGCGGCCTTGAGCCCCGCCCGGCAGGCCTATCATGGTCCGCCCCGATGAACCTCAAGCAACTGGAATATTTCGTCAGCGTCGCCGAGCTCGGCAGCTTCAGCAAGGCGGCGGTGGCACTGGACATCGCGCAACCGGCGCTGAGCCGGCAGGTGCGCGCGCTCGAGGTCGACCTGCGCGAAACCCTGCTGCTGCGCAACGGCCGCGGGGTGACGCTGACCGAAGCCGGCCAGCGCCTGTTCCAGCACAGCGTGACCATCCTGAACCGGGTCGCGCAGGCGCGCGAGGACATGGGCGCGCAGCGCGACGAGCCGGTCGGGCGCATCACCGTCGGTTTGCCCCCCAGCATCAACCGCCAGCTCACCCTGCCCCTGATCGACGCCTTCCGGCGCCAGTTGCCGAAGGCGCGTCTGGCCATCGTCGAAGGGCTGTCGTCACATATCGCGGAATGGCTCACGAGCGGCCGCGTGGACCTGGGCCTGGTCTACAACCCCGAGCCGGCCGCGCACCTGAGCATCGAGCCCCTGCTCCAGGAGCCGCTGTGCCTGGTCAGCTCGGTCCGGGGGCCAGGTGAAGCGCGAGGGCCGGTGCCGCTGAAGTCGCTCGGCCGCCATCCGCTCGTCGTGCCCGAGCGCCAGCACGTGATGCGCCGCATGCTCGAGGCGCAGGCCACGCTGGCCGGCCTGTCGCTGGACATCGCCTGGGAGGTGTCCAGCATCGCGGCGATCATCGACCTGGTGTGTGCCGGTTATGGACACGCCGTTCTGCACGCCAGCGCCGTGCTCGCTTCGGGCCGCGCGGATGAACTGGTGGCGCGCCCCATCGTCGAGCCGCCCTTGATGAGCGTGCTGTGCCTGGCCACCTCGGCCCACAGGCGTGCGACGCCGTTGCAGCGCCACACCGCGCAACTGCTGGCGGAGCTCGTCCGCAGCCTGCCGCAGGGCAACGCGGCGCAATCGCGGCCGGGCTGACGCCGCCGACGCCGCTTCGCACGCCGGGCGGCGTGCGTTCCTGCAAGCTGCTCATGCGGACCGCGCTCGGGTTCGCCCCATTGCCTATCGGGCGGCGCGCTTCGACAGTCAAAGGCAACGCCATGTGCCTGACGGTGCGGGCGTGTCCTTTCGACCTTGCAGTACATCAGGACAGGAGACAGCCATGAGTGCCGACACCCCGGTCCCGGCTTCGCGCCGGAGCTTCCTGAAGAACGCCGCCACCGGCACCGTCGCCGCCGGCGCGCTGGCCGCGCCGATGGTCTCGCGGGCCGAGACGGTGAGCCTGCGCTTCCAGTCCACCTGGCCGGCGAAGGACATCTTCCACGAGTACGCGCTGGACTTCGCGAAGAAGGTCAACGACATGGCTGGCGGGCGCCTGAAGATCGAGGTCCTGCCTTCCGGTTCCGTGGTGCCCGCGTTCCAGCTGCTGGAGGCGGTCAACAAGGGCACGCTGGACGGCGGCCACGGCGTGGTGGCCTACCACTACGGCAAGAACTCGGCGCTCGCGCTGTGGGGGTCCGGCCCGGGCTACGGCATGGATCCGAACATGCTGCTGTCCTGGCACTACTACGGCGGCGGCAAGGCCCTGCTGGAGGAGATCTACAAGTCGATCAACATGGAAGTGGTCTCGTACCTGTACGGCCCGATGCCCACCCAGCCCTTCGGCTGGTTCAAGAAGCCGATCGCCAAGGTCGAGGACATCAAGGGCCTGAAGTACCGCACCGTCGGCCTGGCGGTGGACATCTACACCGAGCTCGGCGCGGCGGTGAACCCGTTGCCCGGCTCCGAGATCGTCCCCGCGCTCGACCGGGGCCTGATCGACGCGGCCGAGTTCAACAACGCCTCCAGCGACCGCATGCTGGGCTTCCCGGACGTGGTCAAGAACTGCATGCTGCAGAGCTTCCACCAGAGTACCGAGCAGTTCGAGATCCTGTTCAACAAGGGCAAGTACGACGCGCTGCCCGGCGAGCTGAGGGCCATCATCGACTACGCCGTGCAGGCGGCCAGCGCCGACATGAGCTGGAAGGCGGTGGACCGCAACTCAAAGGATTACGACGAGATGAAGAAGTCGGGCGTCAAGTTCTACAAGACGCCCGATGCCATCCTGCGCGCGCAGCTCGCCGCCTGGGACAAGGTGATGGCCAAGAAATCGGGCGAGAACGCCCAGTTCGCCAAGGTGCTCGCCTCGCAGAAGGCCTTCGCCCAGCGCGCCGGGCAGTGGCAGAACGACTACCTCGTCGACTTCAAGATGGCCTGGAACCACTACTTCGCGAAATAGGGCCCCCGGCATGACGACTGCGTCATGCCGCCCCCCGAGGAGGCCGCGCCGAGCGATGGCAACCGATACCGTCCTGCATGCCGCGGAGCGCCTGTCCACCTGGGTGGGCAAGGCCTTCGCGTGGCTGATCGTCGCGTTGATGACCGTCGTGTGCGTCGAGGTATTCAAGCGTTATGCGCTGAACGCCCCGACGGCCTGGATCTACGACGCCAACAACATGATGTACGGCACGCTGTTCATGATGTGCGGCGCCTACACGCTGTCCAAGGACGGCCATGTACGCGGGGACTTCCTCTACGGCAGCATGAAGCCGCGCCTGCAGGCGAGCCTCGACCTCGTGCTGTACATCGTGTTCTTCCTGCCCGGCGTGGGCGCGCTCACGCTGGCCGGCTGGGACTACTTCCAGGTCTCGCTCGCGATGCACGAGCAGACCTTCAACGCCACGCCGCTGCCGGTCTATCCCTTCAAGTTCATCATCCCCGTCGCCGGCACCATCGTGCTGCTGCAGGGCCTGGCCGAGATCCTGCGCTGCGTGGTGTGCCTGCGCACCGGCCAGTGGCCACCGCGGCTGAAGGATGCCGAGGAGATGGACGTGGTCGAGCAGCAGCTGGCCGGCAGCACCTACATCGACGAATCGGTGAAGGCCGAGGTGATCGAGAAGGCCCACGAGATCGATGAGAGCGCGCGGCAGCGCAGCACATGAGCCGAGCGGGCCCGGCAGAACAACGAGAGGGAATCGCGGATGTCCAATGAAGCCCTCGGCCTGACGATGCTCGCGCTGATCGTCGTGGTCATCATGCTCGGCTTCCCCACGGCCTTCACGCTGATGGGCCTGGGCATGTTCTTCGGCTTCATCGCCTTCCACGCGCCGGGGCAGCACTGGTTCGACAACCAGATCTTCGACCTGTTCGTGCAGCGCGCCTACGGCGCGATGACGAACGAGACGCTGCTGTCGATCCCGCTGTTCGTGCTGATGGGCTACGTGATGGAGCGCGGCGCGCTGGTCGACAAGATGTTCCACGCCGTGCAGCTGGCGTTTCGCCGCGTGCCGGGCTCGCTGGCCGTGGCCACGCTCATCATCTGCACCTTCTGGGGCATCGCCTCGGGGCTGGTCGGCGCGGTGGTGGTGCTGATGGGCGTGATCGCGATGCGGCCGATGCTCGATGCGGGCTACGACACGCGCCTCGCGTCGGGCGTCATCACCGCCGGTGGCACGCTCGGCATCCTCATCCCGCCCTCGGTGATGATCATCGTCTACGCGGCGGTGGCAGGTCAGTCCGTGGTCAAGCTCTATGCGGCCGCCATGTTCCCGGGCTTCTTCCTCGCGTTCCTGTACCTGGTCTACGTGATCGGCTGGGCGCTGATCCAGCCGCAGGTGGCGCCCAAGCTGCCGCCGGACAAGCAGCGCGCAGAGGTGACGCCCTGGGTCGCCCACCTGTCGGCCCAGTATTCGCCGCACCTGCTGCTGGCGATCGTGAAGGCCTGGCTCGCGCCGGCGCGGGCCCGCGCTGCGAGCATCCCGGGCCTGCGTCCGGGCCGATGGCTGTTGACGAAGAACCTGCTGAGCGCGTTGTCGCCCGCGCTGCTGGCCCTCGTCACGCTGGGCGCGGCGTGGTGGTACGTCACCATCTACTCGCAGCAGCAGGACGACGGCGGCGCGCCGCCGGCCGCCGCGGCCGCTGTCGTCGAGCCCGCCTCGTCGAACGGGCCTTCATCGACCGGCCTGGCCGAGCCCCCCGGGGCCGACGAGGCTTCGCCGAGCGGCACCGGACTGGCGGAGCCCCCCGGCGCCGAGCCCGACAAGGCCGCTGGTGAAGAGGGGGCGCTCAAGCCGCTGGGCGAGCCGGTCGCGGCGCCCCACGCCGAGCCCGTGCCGGATGCCTTCTACACCTGGTTCGGCGTGGCCTGCGCGCTGACGCTCGCGCTGCTGGCCTGGTACTACTGGCGCATGGACGCCGAGCAGTACGAGATCCTGCGCCTGCTCGTCACCTCGGTCATGCCTCTTGGCATCCTCACCTTCGTGGTGCTGGGGGTGATCCTGTTCGGCATCACCACCGCGACCGAATCGGCCGCGGTCGGTGCCGCAGGGGCGTTCCTCATGGCCTTGCAGGCCCGCACGCTGACCTGGCAGCGAGTCAAGGAGGCGGTGTTCCTCACTGCAAAGACCACTGCCATGGTCTGCTGGCTGTTCGTAGGCTCGGCGCTGTTCTCGGCCGTCTTCGCCCTGCTGGGCGGGCAGCGCCTGGTCGAGGAATGGGTGATGGGCATGAACCTCACGCCACTGCAGTTCCTGCTGCTGACCCAGGCCATCATCTTCGTGCTCGGCTGGCCGCTGGAGTGGACCGAGATCATCGTGATCTTCGTGCCCATCTTCCTGCCGCTGCTGCAGCACTTCCAGATCGATCCGCTGCTGTTCGGCACGCTGGTGTTCGTCAACCTGCAGGCGGCGTTCCTCTCGCCGCCGGTCGCGATGTCGGCCTTCTACCTCAAGGGCGTCTCGCCCCCGCACGTGACGCTGAACCAGATCTTCGCGGGGATGATGCCGTACATGCTGATCGTGATCCTGTGCATGGTGATCATGTACGCGTGGCCCGGCATGACGCTGTGGCTGCCCGCGTGGCTGTATCACTGAGCCCCCACGCCCCCTTGCCAGGGGCCGCCTTGCAGGCCGCGCCGGGCCAGTGGCCCGGCCCCTCGCCAGG
>CAMLGG010000121.1 GCA_946479475.1 uncultured Ideonella sp.
CCCCCGCGGCTCACGCGCGCCCCGATTAATGGGGCGGTTTACCAACCGCCCTCCCGGCCCCGCGCGTGGCGGCCTATAACGGGCAGCACGGCGGCCCCTTCCTCCAGCAGGGCCGCATGCCCGTCGAACCCGCCGCCGACCACCCAGCCGGCGACGTCGCCCCGCTCGGCCAGCGCCGCCAGGGCCGAGAGGACCCGCGCCGGTTCGATGCGCATGCGGGAGGGATCCCCGATCGGCAGCCACTGCAGGCTCGCAGCCAGCGTGTCCTGGTCGCCGAACAGGTCCAGTGCGATGACCTCGTGGCCGCCGCGGCGCGCTGCCTCGGCGAGCGCCCGGGCGGAAAGGCCGGCGACCGCGAGCACCGGCGCGGTCGTCGCCGGGCCAGACATCAGCGCTTCTCGTCGAGGAAGGCGCGTGCCGTCGCGAAGGCCTCCGCGAAGCTCAGCACGACGGGCTTGTCGGCATTGAGCATCTGCACCAGCAGCCGGTGCTGGGTCTGGTACTTGACGTTGCCGATGGCCAAGGCGCCGATGCCCACCGCCGAGCTTCCCGCCAGCGGCACCGAGTCGTCCATCACGCCGACGCCCGCGATGCCTTCGGGAGGGACGGCGTTCACGTCCGCTGCAACCTTCAGGCGCTTCGCGAAGCCCAGGTCCTCGGCCGACACCACCTGGACGCCCGCGGCCGCGCAACCGAGGATCACGTCGGCCTCGGCGATCGAGGCCCGCACCGCGTCGTGGCCGCCGCCCGAGACGCCGTGCAGCGTCACGCCGAAGCGCTTGCCCGTCTCCTGCGCCGCGGCCTCCGCCGCCTCGGTGCCTTCGCGGCTGGACAGGCGCACGTCGGCACCGCCCTGGGCCGCGAGCACGCCGGCCACGCGCCCCACCGGGCCGGTGCCGCCGAGCACCACCACGCGCTGTCCCTGCAGCCCGTGGCCATGCTGCTTCTTCAGCGCGGCGTCTACGCAGGCCACCATCGCCGCGGCGGTCGAGTAGGCGCCGCTCGGGTCGGCCATGAGCGAGACGACGAAGGGCTTGACCATCGAGTCGCGCGCCTTGTCGAGCATGTCCGCCGCCACCGTGGCGCTGCGCCCGCCGATGAAGATGCCGGTGCGGGCGACGCCCTTGGGGCCGCGCGAGAAGATCGCGTCCTGCGTCAGGCCCCTCACCGCCTCGGGGCCGACCTCGCAGTACGGCACGATGACCTGGTAGCCGGCGTCGGCGGCCATGTTGACGTCGAACGGGCTCATCTGCTTGCCCGGCGTGAACATGTGGAGGATGTAAGGGCGCTCCATGGCGTCTCCTGTCAATGGCAATGGGAAGTGGAATCCGCCAGGCGAGCGTGGTCCAGCCGGTGCCAGGCCAGCGTGGCGCCACGCTGCCGGGCGGCCACGATCCCCAGGGACAGGCCCGGGGCCATCGCGCCGGCCGCACGCGCGGCCTCGACCAGGCGCTCGGCCGTGGCCTGCGACTCCACGATGGCGAAGCCGGTCGGGCCCCAGGAGCTCTGGCCGGTGGCCGCACCGGAGGGGGCGGCCGAGCCCAGCCAGTCGACCAGCCGGCCGACCTCGTGGCTGGTGTAGCCGGTGCCGCCCTGCGCCGGCGCGAAGTGGCCGCCGAGCACCTGCTGCATCCGGGTGACGCCCGCGGCGAAGAGGCCGAAGTCGCCGCTGGCCGCGCCCGGCAGCACCCGCATCAGCACCTGGTGGCAGATGTCGGCTGCAGCGGCCTGGGGCAAGGGGGCGAGCGCGGCCAATGCCTGGCGCTCGGCGGTACCCGACAGGCCACGGTGGCCCGGATGCTCGACGACGATCACGCGCCAGCGCCCGGGCAGCTCCATGCGCGAAAGCAGTGGCGCCGGGCTGCCATCCGCGCCCGGGCCGCCGTCGACCAGCAGGCCGCCATGGTCGAAGCCGGCGATGCCCACGCCGGAGCGCAGGCCCCGCCCCAGCCAGCGGGCGAGCGTGGCCGTGCCCAGGTCCAGCCCGTGCCACTGCGCGAAGCCCCGGCCCACGGCAAGCGCCAGCTGCGTCCCCGAGCCGAACCCGGCATGCGCCGGCAGCGACTTCAGGATGCGCAGCCGCAGCGGCTCCATGCGGCCGCTGTGCTCTCGCAGGGCATGCAGGCAGGCGACCACGCGGTCGGCCTCTGCGCGGCTGGCCTCGTCGGCCGCATCGACCGAGTCGCGCGCGGCGGCGCTGAACTCGATGACGGTCTCGTGGCCGCCTATCACCAGCCCTACGCTGCCGAAGCGGCGCCCCAGGGACCCGGCGGGGTCGAGGAAGCCCAGGTGCAGGCGGCCCGGCGCCCGCACGGTCAGCGCGTCGTGGCCCTCAGGGCGCATTGCGCCCGCTGCCATGGACGGGCGCATTGCGCCCGCTGCCGTGGACGGGCGCCTTGCGCCCGCTGCGGTGGGAGGAACGAAAGGACGCCATCTCGAAGCCTGTCGGGAGTCAGCTGGAACAAGCTTCAAAGCAAACATCGTTCCCCGCGGCCCTGCCCCTCGCAAGCCGAGTTGCCCGCTCCCCGGGCCCCAGCCGATGTACCGGGCCCGGGACACACTGTCATGCGCCCGCGGGGCCGTCTCTTCAGTCGTACTTGAGGTACTTGAACCGCGGATCGTCCGGCGTGCCTTCGAGTGCCGAGCCTTCGGTGGCCTGCGGCCGCCACATCACCGTCTCCTCGATCTTGCGGGCGAGCTCGAAGTCCTTCTCGGTGACGCCCTTGGCGGCGTGGTTCATCAGCTTGACGATGACGAAGGCATAGGAGACCGTCAGGTCGGGGTGGTGCCAGGCCGCCTCGGCGAGGTGGCCGACGGTGTTGACCACCATCAGCGTGCTCTTCCAGCCGCTGGTCTTGAACTTGCGTCGGATCCAGCCTTCCTCGAGGTACCAGGCCGGCAGCTCCTGCTTCAGGCGGGTTTCGATCTCTTCCTGGGAGTAGACCTCGTCGGCGGTCTTCTTGCGCCATTGCGTCATGCTTGTTGCTCCTTCGGTTCACCAGTGGGCGCGGTCGCGGTTGGTCGCGCTTTCCAGGCCCTTCGCGCGGTCGACGCCGAGCGCGCCCTCGAAGCGCGCGCCATCGAGGTCGGCTTCGGTGAAATCCGCTCCCGCCACGTTGGCCCCGCGCAGGTCGGCACCGGCCAGCTTCGCGCGGAACAGCGATGCGCCCGACAGGTCGGCCCGGGTCAGGTCGGCGAACTCCAGCAGCGCGCGGTTCAGGTCCGCGCCGGAAAGATCGGCCGAGGCCATCCTCGCGCCGGCCAGGTTCGTGCGCATCTGCCCCATGCCCTGGTTCTTGATGTCCACGCCCAGGTTGGCCCGCGCCAGCCGCGCCCCGGCGAAGTCCACGCCGGCGAACTCCGCGATGATCCGCGCGCCGGAAAGGTCGGCTCCGGCGAAGCTGGGCTTGGCGGTCACGCTGCCGCCGAGCACCACGACGCTCATCAGCGTCGCGTCGGCCAGCAAGGCGCCGTTGAAGTTGGTGCCCATCAGCCAGGCGCCGTTGAGGTTGGCGCGGGTCAGGTCGGCGTTCGACAGGTTGGATGACACCAGGCGCGCGCTGAACAGACGGGTCCCGACCAGCCTCGCCCCGGTGAAATCCATCTGCCCGAGGTCGAGGTCGGACAGGTCCATGCCCGACAGCTCGGCCCGCGTGCCGGCACTTCTTGCGCGGGCCAGCAGCTCGCGCACCTCCTGCGCGGTCGCAGACGCCGCACGCACCCCACCCGCTGCCACGAGGCAGGCGAGCGGCAGCAGGGCATTGAAGGTCCGCTTTCTCATCGCAAGGGCCGGTCGACCGGGCCATCATGGACCCATCGGACGGCGCTTGCATCCGCACGCACCCTGAACCCGCGTTCAGCAGCCGACGCCCGCTAGCATCGACATTGCCCGGCGTCATGCACCCCTCCTTCCTTGCCGCCATGCCCCACGCAGATGCCTCCGACATCCCCGCTGCGACCCGCCGCCACGACGGCCCTCTGAGTGCCGCCGAAAGGCAGACGCTGGTCGCCGGCGGCTTCATGTCACGGCTGCCCCCGCCGCTGGTCGATGCGATCCTCGCGCGCGCCAGCGTGTGGCGCCTGGCCCAGGACGAGACCCTGCTGCGCATCGGCCAGCCCATCGAGCACTGGTTCGGCATCGCCTCGGGCCTGGCGCAGGTCTTCATGGTGCAGCCGCACGAGCCCGAACTGCAGGGCCTGGTCTGGTCGCCACCGGGCGTCTGGCTGAACCTCTACAACCCGCTCACCCGCCCCGTCAGCGACGTCGAGCTGCGAGTCGTCGAGCCCAGCACCATCGCCGCGGTGGGCTCGAGCGACCTGATGCTGCTGTGCCGGCGCTTCCCCGAACTCGGCCGCGAGATGGCCATCGCGAACGCCGGCAACCTGCGGCGCGCCTTCCAGATGACCATGGCGTGGCAGCACGCATCGCTCAGGCAGCGCCAGCTCCTCTGGCTGCTCGAACAGACGCACATCCCGCGGGACGAGGCGGCCCGCGGCCACCACGTGCTCGAGGTCAGGCAGGACAGCGTGGCGCGGGCGCACGGCGTCTCCCGGCAGGCCTGGTGCGACGGCATGAAGCTGCTGGAAGCCGAGGGCCTGGTCCGGCGCGCCGGCCGGAAGATGATCATCGGCGATCCGGCGGCCCTGCAGGCGGCGATGGACGCGGAAACGCGTGCGGTCGAAGCGCCGTACATGGCGCCGCAGAGACCGCCCTCGCGCCCGAGGCCGGCTGCAGGCGCCCCGGCCGGCCCCTGCGCGGTCGACACGCTTCGCACCTGCGAGCTCGAGCGCGTGCGACGCGGCCGCTGGTATGCGAGCCTTTCGCCGGCCCTGCAGCAACGCATCCTGCTGCTGAGCCAGGTCCGCAGGCTGGAGGCCGGCGAGCAGGTCCTGCGTGCCAACGAATGGCCCGATGCCTGCTGGCTGCTGATCGAAGGCGCGATCCGCCTGGACAACCCGCGGGCCAAGCCACCCCATCGCACCATCGCGCTCCTGCCGCCGGGCGCCTGGCACTCGCACCACGACCTGGTGCACGACAGCCCGAACATCTTCGATGCGACGACGCTCCAGCCCACGACGCTGCTGTGGATGCCGGCTGCAGCCTTCGAGCAGCTGTGCGGCGAAAGCCTGGACTACCGGCTCGCGCTGGTCCGCCTGCTGGCGCTGCAGTGGTCCCACGCGACGCGCTACGCCTTCTCCATGGACTGGCCGATCGACTACCGGATCGGCGGCTGGCTGCACATGATGCACCGCTACTTCGACCTGCGATCCGGCACCGGGCCGGACACCGCCGCCTCGTTCGTCCTGGAAGACGTGGCGCAGTGGCTGGGCACGACGCGGCAGGCCGTCTCGCGCCACCTCAAGGCGCTCGAGTCCCAGGACGTGATCCGCCGCAGGGGCCACCGGCTGGAGGTGCTGCGGCCCGAGTGCCTGCCGCAGCTGCCCTGAGGGGCCGGCCGGTCAGTGGTAGCGCCTGACCATCAGATCAAGCGACACCGGCTTGATGAGCGGCGCCTGGCCCGCGCAGCCGAAGGCCTCGAAGCGCAGCTTGCAGATGCCGCGCGCGGCCTTGCGGGCCTCGATCATCGCCTTGCGGGGGTCGAACTCGGAAGGTGATTCGGCAAAGCTTTTGCGCATCGCGCCGGTCATCGCCAGGCGGATATCCGTGTCGATGTTGACCTTGCGCACGCCGTGGGCGATGCCGCGCACGATCTCCTCCACCGGCACGCCGTAGGTCTCCTTGATGTCGCCGCCGTATTTGCGGATCGTCTCCAGCCACTCCTGCGGCACGCTGGAGGAGCCGTGCATCACCAGATGCGTGTCAGGCACCGCGGCGTGGATGCTGGCGATGCGGTCGATGGCCAGGATGTCGCCGGTGGGCTGGCGGCTGAACTTGTAGGCGCCGTGGCTGGTGCCGATCGCGATGGCGAGCGCGTCGACCCCGGTGCGGCGGACGAAATCGCGCGCCTGCTCGGGATCGGTCAGCAGCATGTCGTGGCTGAGGACCCCGGCCGCGCCTACTCCGTCCTCCTCGCCCGCCTCGCCCGTCTCCAGCGAGCCGAGGCAGCCGAGCTCGCCCTCGACCGAGACGCCCACCGCATGCGCCAGTTCGCAGACCTTGCGCGTGACCTCGATGTTGTAGTCGTACGAGGCCGGCGTCTTCGCGTCCTCCTGCAGCGAGCCGTCCATCATCACGCTGGTGAAGCCCGAGCGGATCGACTGCTGGCACACCGCGGGCGAAGCGCCGTGGTCCTGGTGGAGCACCACCGGGATGTCGGGGTGCGACTCGACCGCGGCCAGCACCATGTGCCGCAGGTAGGCCTCGCCCGCGTACTTGCGCGCGCCCGCCGAGGCCTGCAGGATGACCGGCGATTGGGTCTCCTGGGCCGCCTCCATGATGGCCTGGATCTGCTCCAGGTTGTTGACGTTGAAGGCCGGCACGCCGTAGCCGCGCTCGGCGGCATGGTCGAGCACCTGGCGGAGCGAGACGAGAGCCATGGGAGTCCCTTCGGGGTTCGATGAAGAAAGCAGACTTCGGATCAGCCGAGCGCGGACACCTCTTCCATGCGCCCATGCCACTGCGCCAGGTCGTCGAGCGTGATGCGGTCCGGGCCGGCGCGGTCGGGCAGCGCAGGCCGCCAACCGCTGCGCTTGTCGAGGCCGGGCCCGATGGCCACGGCGCCCTCGACGGTCGAGGTCGCGAAGTAGACGCTGCGGGTGACCAGCACCGGCACGTCGGCGGCACGCGCCGCCGCGACACCGCCCGGCGAATCCTCCAGCGCCACGCACTGCAGCGGGCCGAGGCCCAGGCGCTGCAGCGCGATCGTGTAGACCTCGGGATCGGGCTTCTTCGTCCGCACGTCCTCTCCGCAGACCAGGGTCTCGAACCAGGCGCCCCAGGACGGACCCAGGTTGGCGCGCAGCAAGGCCTCGACGTTCGACCGGCTGGTCGTCGTCGTGATCGCCAGGCGGACGTTGCGGAAGCGGCTTTCCTCCAGCAGTTCGACCACGCCGGGCCGCAGGCGGACGCCGCCGTCGCGCACGATCTCGGCGTACAGCGCGTTCTTGTGCTGGTGCAGGGTCCGCGCCAGCGCCTCGCGCTCGGCCTGCAGCACCGGTGCCTCGCTGCGGCGGGCCATGTCGTGCAGCAGCCGCTCGCGGCCGCCGGTGACGGCCAGCAGCTCGCCGTAGGTGTCCACGTCCCAGCGCCACGGCACGCCGAGCGCTTCGAAAGCCCGGTTGAAGGCCACGCGATGTCCGTCGCGCTCGGTCTCGGCGAGGGTGCCGTCGACATCCCAGAGCAACGCTTGAAGACTCATGAGACCTTCTCCCCCAGGACATGCGCGGTGACGGCCGGCAGGCTCGCGAAGAGCCTGTCCGGCCGCGAGGCTTCGATCGGCTCGCCGCCGTTGTAGCCGTAGGGCACGGCCCAGGCCGCGACGCCGGCATTGCGGGCCGCCATGACGTCGGTGTGCGAGTCGCCCAGGTGCGCGGTGCGCCGCGTGTCGCCCCGCAGCGTGGAGACGACGTGGCGCAGCACGCCCGGATCCGGCTTCTTGACCGGCAGCGAGTCGCCGGCGATCACCAGGTCGAACCAGTGGCCCATGCGCTGCTTGTCCAGCAGGCGGCGCACGTGCCTCAGCTCCTTGTTCGTCGTGCAGGCCAGGCGCACGCCCTCGCCCTTGAGCCGCTCGAGCAGGTCCAGCGCCCCGGGGTACGGGGTGGATGTGGTGCCGGCCGTCGCCTCGTAGTGCTTGTCCAGGCTCTCCAGCACGTCATCGGTGCGCACCCGGTCGGCGAGCTTGGGCTCGTCGAGAAACACCCGGGCCAGGACGCGCAGCATGAGCTCCCTCGTGCCGGCCCCTATGAACCGGGTGATCTCCGCCTCGGGCCGGCGCGCGATGCCGTGCGACTCCAGCGCGCGGTTGGCGGCCTCGGCGATCTCGCCGGCGGTGTCGACCAGCGTGCCGTCGAGATCGAAGCTGATGATGTCGAAGTCCATTCGCGGCTCGTCCTCAGGTGGCCTGGTCCAGCGCCTTCGCGCTCGCCGGCTCGACGCAGGCCAGGACCTGCTCGGCCAGGCGCCGCGCGGTCAGCCCGAAGTGCTCGTAGACCTGCGCAGCCGGGGCTGATTCGCCGAACTCGTCGACGCCCAGCGCTGCCTCGCAGCCGTACTGGCCCCACCAGCGCGTGACGCCGGCCTCGATGCCGATGCGCGGCAGGCCACGGCCCAGGACCGATTCGCGCCACTCGCGTGGCTGCCGATCGAACACCGTGCTGCCGGGCAGCGAGACGACGCGAACCGGAACGCCTTGCGCATCGAGCAGTTGCTGCGCGGCCATCGCGATCGCCACTTCGGAGCCGGTGGCCAGCAGCACGGCCCGCGCGTCCGGCCGGTCGCTGAGCACGTAGCCGCCGCGACGGATGTCGACCACCTGCTCCGGCGTGCGCGATTGCGCCGGCAGATTCTGGCGAGACAACAGCAGCGCACTCGGGCGCTTAGCCTGTTCGAGCGCATGCAGCCAGGCGACGGCCGTCTCGGCCGCATCGCAAGGCCGCCAGACGTCGAGGTTGGGGATCAGGCGCAGGCTGGCGGCGTGCTCGACCGACTGGTGCGTCGGCCCGTCCTCGCCCAGCCCGATCGAATCGTGGGTGAAGACGTGGATGACGCGCTGCTTCATCAGCGCGGCCATGCGCACCGCGTTGCGGCTGTAGTCGCTGAAGGTGAGGAAGGTGCCGCCGTAGGGGATGAAGCCGCCGTGCAGGGCCATGCCGTTCATCGCCGCGGCCATGCCGAACTCGCGCACGCCGTAGTTGATGTGGCGGCCGCCCGGCTGGCCGGCCCGCACCGCCCCGCAGCCGGGAAAGTCGGTGAGGTTGGAGCCGGTCAGGTCGGCGCTGCCGCCGATCAGCTCGGGGATGGCTGGCGCCAGCACCGCGAGCGCCTGCTGGGAGGCCTTGCGGGTCGCCACGCTGTCCGTCGACTGGCCCTGGCGGGCCATCAGCGCCAGCGCGGTCTCGTGGAAGCCGGTGGGCAGCGTGCCGGTGATGCGGCGCTCGAACTCGGCCGCCAGCTCGGGATGCTTGCTGCGATAGGCCTCGAAGGCACGGCGCCAGACTGCTTCCTGCGAGGCGCCGAGTTGCGTGGCCTTCCACTGCTCGCGCACGGCATCGGGGATCTCGAAGGATCCGCCCTGCCAGCCAATGGCCGACTTGGTCGCGGCGATCTCTTCGGCGCCCAGCGGCTCGCCATGCGCCTTGGCCGTGCCGGCGCGCGCGGGCGAGCCGCGGCCTATGGTGGTGCGGCAGACGATGAGCGTCGGCCTGTCGGCACTCGTCTTCGCCTGGCCGATGGCGCGGCCGACCGCGTCGGTGTCGTGGCCGTCCACCGGCCCGACCACGCTCCAGCCGTAGGCCTCGAAGCGCTTCACCGTGTCGTCGCGGAACCAGTTCGTCACCGCGCCGTCGATCGAGATGCCGTTGTCGTCGTACAGCGCGATCAGCTTGTTCAGCTGCAGCGCGCCGGCGAGCGAGCAGGCCTCGTGGCTCACGCCCTCCATCAGGCAGCCGTCGCCCAGGAAGACGTAGGTCCGGTGGTCGACCACCTGGTGGCCTGGCCGGTTGAACTCGTCGGCCAGCAGCTTCTCGGCCAGCGCCATGCCCACTGCGTTGGCCAGGCCCTGCCCCAGCGGGCCGGTGGTGGTCTCGACCCCCGGCGTGATGCCCACCTCGGGGTGTCCCGGCGTCTTGCTGTGCAACTGGCGGAAGCGCTTGAGCTCCTCCAGCGGCAGCTCGTAGCCCGTCAGGTGCAGCAGCGCGTACAGCAGCATCGAGGCGTGCCCGTTGGAGAGCACGAAGCGGTCGCGGTCCGGCCATTTCGGGTTGGCCGGGTTGTGCCGCAGGTGGAAGCCCCAGAGCGCCACTGCCATCTCGGCCATGCCCATGGGCGCGCCCGGATGGCCGGAGTGGGCCTGCTGCACCGCATCCATCGCCAGCGCCCGCAGCGCGTTGGCCATCGCTTCGTAGCGGCCGCTGTCGGGCCGCAGCACGCGGTCGTTCGACGAACCGGCCATCACAGCGCTCCCACCGCGCGCTGGCGGCGCTCCATCATCCGCCAGATGAAGGGAGTGAAGATCAGCTGCATCGCCAGCTCCATCTTGCCGCCCGGCACGACGATGGTGTTGGCCCGGCTCATCCACGAGTTGTTGATCATGTTGAGCAGGTAGGGGAAGTCGATGCCCTTGGGGTTCGCGAAGCGGATCACGCAGATGCTCTCGTCGGCGCTCGGGATGTCACGGGCGATGAACGGGTTGCTGGTGTCGACCACCGGCACGCGCTGGAAGTTGACGTGCGTGTGGCGGAACTGCGGGCAGATGTAGTGCACGTAGTCGGGCATGCGGCGCAGGATGGTGTCGGTCACCGCCTCGGAGCTGTAGCCGCGCACGTTCTTGTCGCGCCAGAGCTTCTGGATCCACTCCAGGTTGATCACCGGGACCACGCCGATCAGCAGGTCGGGGTACTTGGCCACGTTGACCTCGGGGGTCACGACCGCGCCGTGCAGGCCTTCGTAGAAGAGGATGTCGGTGTTCGGCTCCAGGTCCTCCCAGGCGGTGAAGGTGCCCGGCTCCTGCTTGTAGGGCGCCGCCTCGACGCGGTCGTGCAAGTACTTGCGCCGCTTGCCGCCGCCCGTCTCGCTGTAGTCGCGGAACAGCTGCTCCAGCTCGGCAAACAGGTTGTTGTCCGGCCCGAAGTGGCTGAAGTGGGTGTCGCCCCGCTTCTCGGCCTCGGCCTGGCGCTGCTTCATCTCCTGGCGGTCGTAGCGGTGGAAGCTGTCGCCCTCGATGATGGCCGGCGTGACGTTCTCGCGGCGGAAGATGTTCTCGAAGGTGCGGGTCACCGAGGTGGTGCCCGCGCCCGACGAGCCGGTGATGGCGATGATGGGGTGTCGTTCCGACATGGCGAGTCCCTCCGTCTCTCAGTCCCTGAACAGGCTGCGCGTGGCGAACAGCGGCGCCGGGGCGACCCTGTCGGCCACCGGCTCGTGGTGGTAGCGCTCGATGCGCTCGACCTCGTTCCTGGAGCCGAACACCAGGCCGATGCGCTGGTGCAGCTCGGTGGGCTTGACGCCCAGCACCGGCTGCCGGCCGGTGCTGGCGCGGCCGCCGGCCTGCTCCATCACGAAGCCCAGCGGGTTGGCCTCGTACAGCAGGCGCAGCCGCCCGGTCCGGGCCGGATCCTTGGTGTCGCGCGGGTACATGAAGACGCCGCCGCGCATCAGGATGCGGTGGGCTTCGGCCACCATGCTGGCGATCCAGCGCATGTTGAAGTCCTTGGCCCGGGGCCCTGTCCTGCCGGCCAGGCATTCGTCGACATAGCGCTTGACCGGCGGCTCCCAGAAGCGCGCGTTGGAGCTGTTGATCGCGAACTCCTGCGTGTCCTCGGGCACCTGGACGTCCTGCCGTGTCAGCACGAACTCGCCCAGGTCGTGGTCGAGCGTGAAGACCGCGACGCCGTTGCCCACCGTCAGCACCAGCTGCGTGGTCGGCCCGTAGATGGCGTAGCCTGCGGCCACCTGGGCGGCACCGGGCTGGAGGAAGTCCGCCTCCACCACGTCGCGCGCCGTCTTCACCACCTCCGGCGGCACCCGCAGGATCGAGAAGATGCTGCCGACCGCCACGTTCACGTCGATGTTCGAAGAGCCGTCCAGCGGATCGAACACCAGCAGGTACTTGCCCCGCGGGAAGGTCTCGGGGATCTGGCAGGGCTCGTCCATCTCCTCCGAGGCCATGCCCCCGAGGTAGCCGCTCCACTCGTTCATGCGCACGAAGATCTCGTTGGACAGCACGTCCAGCGGCTTCTGCACCTCGCCCTGCACGTTGACCGAGCCGGCCTCCGGCATCGCCGCGGCGGCCAGCGGCCCGCGCGAGACGATGCGGGCCAGCGCCTTGCAGGCCAGCGAGATGTCGAGGATCAGGCCGTTGAGCTCGCCGCTGGCCTGGGGAAATCGGCGCCTCTCCTCGATGAGGTAGCGCGTCAGGGTCTTGCGGCCGGTGATGGACATGGGGTCGCCTCTTTGTCGAAAGTCAGGGATTCATTGGGCGAACACGCGGCTGGCCCGGATGTCGTCGGGCTGCAGCGTGATCAGGTCGTCCTGGGTCAGCTCGCGCTCGCGGTCCTGGAACAGGCGGCTCGCCTGGCGCAGGCGGGCTCGGTCCAGCGCGTTGCGCACGCTGCGGGCGTTGGCGAAATGCGGCTGCCCGGTGCGCCGAGTGAGGTAGTCGCCGAAGGTGTCGCGCGCACCTTCGCCGTAGCGGTAGTTCATGCCGGCGAGCATGCGGTCGGCGATCAGCCGCAGCTCGTCGTGGCTGTAGTCGGGGAAGTCCAGGTGGTGCGCGATGCGGCTGCTCATGCCGGGGTTGGAGCGGAAGAAGGTCTCCATGCGGTCGGCGTAGCCGGCGAGGATCACCACCAGGTCGTCGCGCTGGTTCTCCATCACCTGCAGCAGGATCTCGATGGCCTCCTGGCCGTAGTCGCGCTCGTTCTCGGGCTTGTAGAGGTAGTAGGCCTCGTCGATGAAGAGGACGCCGCCCATGGCCTTCTTCAGCACCTCCTTGGTCTTGGGTGCGGTGTGGCCGATGTACTGGCCGACCAGGTCGTCGCGCGTCACCGCCACCAGGTGGCCCTTGCGCACGTAGCCGAGGCGATGAAGGATCTCGGCCATGCGCATCGCCACCGTAGTCTTGCCGGTGCCGGGATTGCCGGTGAAGCACATGTGCAGCGACGGCGTCTGCGCCTGCAGGCCCAGGTTGGCGCGCAGCTTGTCGATCACCAGCAGGGCCGCGATGTCGCGGATGCGCTGCTTGACCGGGGCGAGGCCGACGAGGTCGCGGTCGAGCTCCTCGAGCACCGCCTCGACCTGGCTGTCTCGCAGGACCTGCGCTACCGAGCGGGCCGTGCCGTGCTGCGGGGTCTCGACGGGCGCCGGCGCTTCAGGCTGGGCCTGCACGGACGCGCCGGGGATGGCGTACAGCGGGCGGCTCATCGCATACCTCTTTCCGTTCGGCCTGAGCTTGTCGAAGGCTCGCCCGCTTGGCGGGTCTCCACCTCCGTTCGGACTGAGCCTGTCGAAGGCCGGGCGGCATCCAGCTCCGTCCGCATCGCATCGATCACCCGCCGGTAGTCCGGCTGGCCGAAGATCGCGCTGCCGGCGACGAAGGTGTCCGCCCCCGCATCGGCCACGCGGCGGATGTTGTCGACCTTGATGCCGCCATCCACCTCCAGGCGGATGTCGCGGCCGGAGGCCTGGACGAGCCGCCGTGCCTGCTCGATCTTGCGCAGGGCCGAGTCGATGAAGCTCTGGCCGCCGAAGCCCGGATTGACGCTCATGACCAGCACCAGGTCGACCTTGTCGATCACCCACTCCAGGACGTCCAGCGGCTCGGCCGGGTTGAACACCAGCCCGGCCTGACAGCCGGCCCCGCGGATCAGCTGCAGCGTGCGGTCGACGTGGGTCGATGCATCGGGGTGGAAGCTGATCAGGTCGGCGCCCGATTCGGCGAAGGCCTGGGCCAGCGCGTCGACCGGCTCGACCATGAGGTGCACGTCGAGCGGCACGGGCGTGCCGTCCGGCCGCTTGCAGTGAGGCTTGATCGCCTTCGCCACCGCCGGGCCGATGGTCAGGTTCGGCACGTAGTGGTTGTCCATCACGTCGAAGTGGATCCAGTCGGCGCCGGCGGCGATCACGCCGCGCACCTCGTCGCCCAGGCGCGCGAAGTCCGCCGAGAGGATGGAGGGGGCGATGCGGTACACGGGTTTCGCTCCTTCCGTCCGTCAGTAGCGTTGCGTCTCGGGCCTGTCGGTGGCGTAGCTGTGCACCGTGTAGCGGATGGACCGCCCCTCGGCCTCCTGCCGCACCAGGCCGAAGCCGGGCTCGACCGCCGGCCGGTTGACGATGAAGCTCATCGCGATCGACTCGATGCCGCGCGTCGAGTCGAAGGCCATCAGGCGGATGTAGTGGCTCGGGAAGGTCTTGCGGCACTCCTTCACCTCCTGCACCACGCCGGCGGCGTCGCGCAGGTCGAACATCGGCATGCCGAACATCTCCCAGTAGGTGTTGCGCGGATGCGGGTCGTCGGTGTACTCGACGCTCCAGGCATAGCCCTTGTCCAGGCCGTACTGGACCTGCAGCGCGATCTCGGCATCGGTGAGGTCGGGCAGGAAGCTGAACTGGCCCTGGGTCACGCGGCCGGTGGGGTTGGTCATCATGGTCGGGAGCTCCTGTTCAAGCCATCGCCGGGGTGACGGCGTAGTCGCTGGTGTCGGTCGACGTGTAGTTGAAGGTGATGTCGCCCCAGGTATCGAGCGCCTGCTTCAGCGGGCTGCAGAACTGCGCGGCCTTCTGCAGGATCTCGGGGCCCTCGTTCCTGATGTCGCGGCCTTCGTTGCGGGCCTTGACCATCGCCTCCAGCGCCACGCGGTTGGCCACGGCGCCGGCCTGGATGCCGCCGGGGTGGCCGATCGTGCCGCCGCCGAACTGCAGGATCACGTCGTCGCCGAAGAGGTCGATCAGCTGGTGCATCTGGCCGGCGTGGATGCCGCCGGAGGCCACCGGCATGACCTTCTTCAGGTCGCACCAGTCCATGTCGAAGTACAGGCCGCGCGGCAGGTCCGTCTTCGTGTAGGAGTCGCGGCAGACGTTGTAGTAGCCCTGCACGGTCAGCGGGTCGCCCTCCAGCTTGCCGACCGCCGTGCCGGTGTGCATGTGGTCCACGCCCGCCAGGCGCAGCCACTTGGCGATCACTCGGAAGGAAACGCCGTGGTTCTTCTGCCGCGTGTAGGTGCCGTGGCCGGCGCGGTGCAGGTGCAGCACCATGTCGTTGCGCCGGCACCATTCGCCCAGGCTCTGGATGCAGGGCCAGCCGACGATCAGGTCGATCATGATCACCACGCTGCCCAGGCTCTTGGCGAACTCGGCGCGCTCGTAGATGCCCTCCATCGTCCCGGCGGTGACGTTGAGGTAGGAGCCCTTGACCTCGCCGGTGGCGGCGCTGGCCTTGTTGACGCCGTCCATCACGTAGAGGAAGCGGTCGCGCCAGTGCATGAAGGGCTGCGAGTTGATGTTCTCGTCGTCCT
>CAMLGG010000122.1 GCA_946479475.1 uncultured Ideonella sp.
ACTGCGAATCGAGCGGCAGGCGTTCGAACTCGCCGTCATTGCGGCGCACCAGCTGGACCACCAGCTTCATCTTCATCTTTCGCCGCACGGCGGTCTCGCCGAAGATGGTCTTGATGTCGAGCAGGCCCAGGCCGCGCACTTCGAGCAGGTTCTGCAGCAGCGGCGGACAGCGGCCTTCAATGAAATCCGGTCCCAGGCGCACGAAATCCACCGCGTCGTCGGCCACCAGGCCGTGGCCGCGCGAGATCAGCTCCAGGCCGAGTTCGCTCTTGCCCAGGCCCGACTCGCCCGTGAGCAGCACACCCAGGCCCAGGATGTCCATGAAGACGCCGTGACGCGTGGTGCGTTCGGCGAACAGCTGGCTCAGGTACGAGCGGACCACGTCGATCACGTGGCCGGCAGAGGCCGAGGTGATGAACAGCGGGATCTCGGCACGATCGCACATCGCCACCAGCCGGTCCGGCGCGCGCTGATCGTCGGCGACGATGATCACCGGTGGTTCGAGCGTGACGATGCGCTGGATGCGGCGCTCCAGGACCTCCGGCGCCGCGTCGTTCAGGTAGGCCACCTCGCGCCGGCCCACGAGCTGGACGCGATAGGGGTGGATGTAGTTCAGGTAGCCGACCAGGTCAGCGGCCGAGCGCGCATCGCGCACCGCCGCCTCGTCGAACCGGCGCTCGGGATGGGCGTGCCCGGCTATCCACTCCCAGCGCAGCGAGGGCTGGTGCTCTTCGAACAGCGCCTCGGCGCTGATGGAAATCGGCTTCACCCGGGCGCGCCGATCAGGCCACCGATTTCAGCGGTTCCCAGTCGGCGATGAGCTGGTGCACCGTGGCCGCGTCCGGCGCGGTCTTGAGCTTGTCGCGCAACTCGCGATCCGAAAGCAGCTCGGCGATCTCGGACAGGATCTCCAGGTGACGCTGGGTCGCCGCCTCGGGCACGAGCAGGAAGATCAGCAGGCTGACCGACTCATCGTCGGGGGCGTCGAAGGGGATCGGGTCGCGCACCCGCAGGACCGCCGCCAGCGGGTTCTTCAGGCCCTTGACCCGGCCGTGCGGGACGGCCACGCCGTGCCCCAGGCCGGTGGAGCCCAGCCGCTCGCGTGCGAAGAGGTTGTCGGTGACGGTGGCGCGGGCGATGGCGTGCTGGTTCTCGAACAGCAGGCCGGCGTGCTCGAACGCGCGCTTCTTGCTGGTCGCATCAACACCCACCAGCACGTTGTCCACGGGCAGGATGGCGGCAAGGCGGTTCATGAACGGCTCTCTCGACGACTACGGTCAGACGGCGTGCAGTCTTTCGGCCGGTGATCCCTCCGGCTTTAAGGGGGCGGATTATAGAAATCGGTTGCATCCCACGCTTGGAACAACGGCGGCGGCGGGCCGGGCGTTGACCCTGGATGCTGCGTTGCAGCAACAGTCTAACGAGTCCGGCTTGCCTTGGGTGGGATTAGTTCTCAACAAATGACAAGGCGGCCACTGGGGCCGCCCGATCGGGAATCGTGGGTCAGCGGGAGCTCAGGCGCTGGCGCCCTGGCGCTTGGCCGCTTCGTGGTGATGGTCCTGCAGCCTGTCCTTGTGGCGGCAGACCTGGCGATCGAGCTTGTCCATCAACTGGTCGATCGCGGCGTACAGGTCCTCGTGAGCCTGTTCGACGAAGATGTCCCGACCCTTCACATGCAGGGTCACCTCGGCCTTTTGCCTGCGTTCCTTCTCCTTCAGCTTTTCCACCGTCAGCAGCACGCTCACATCCACCACCTGGTCGAAATGGCGCGTCACGCGCTCTAGCTTGGTGAGCACATACTCTCTGAGAGCAGGTGTCACTTCCAGGTGATGTCCGCTGATCGTCAAGTTCATCGAGGCCTCCTTCGCGAAGCTGGGGTTGCTCACCGCGCCGGCCTAGGCCAAGGCCGGCTTCATGACGCCAAGATGACGCCACCGGTCCGGACCAGTGTGCACGCGGCCCATGGCTTTGACAAGAACAGGGACGCCAGCCGCACCCGGTTAGACTGCGTCATTTGGTTCTGGCATGTCCTGAATCAAGCGCGCCGCCGCCTGCCCGCCGGGCGATAATCGCAAGCTTCGAATCGTTACCAGGAAGGTCACCGTGGACAGTTCCCACCCTCGGTGACCGCCTGCTCCAGCGCACCGTTTCGGCCGCCCGGCCGTTGAGTGGGCCAGGGTGGGCGGTCCCCCACCCATTCGCCCCCTGAAGTGACATGGCCGAGCCGGCCCGACAGCCCGGCCGGCACCGCTGGAGCCCCTCGATGCTCAACGTCTTCACGCTCGACAAAGGACGCCTGTCGGGCCGCCTGCTGCAGGAAGAGATCGACTCGGCCGCCGAACTGGCCGAGGTGCAGCCCGTCTGGGTCGACCTGGAAGCGCCCACGGCCGAGGAGATCGGCTGGATCCACGGCCGCTTCGGCCTGCGCATCCCCGACAACATCGTCGACGACGACCTGGAGGAGTCGGCCCGCTTCTACGAGGAAGACAACGGCGAGCTGCACATCCGCTCCGACTTCCTGATCGACGACGACGTCACGCCGCGCAACGTACGCGTGGCCTTCATCCTCTACAACAACGTCCTGTTCTCGGTCCACGAGGAGGACCTGCCGGTGTTCCGCCTGCTGCGCCTGCGCGCACGCCGCATCCCGGCCCTGATCGAGGACGCGAAGGATGTGCTGCTCAAGCTGTACGACGCCGATGCCGAGTACTCCGCCGACGCGCTCGAGGGCATCTACCTCAACCTCGAGAAGGTCAGCGCGCGGGTGCTGAAGGAGGAGGTCGACGACCGGGCCGCCGGCGAGGCGCTGGGCGCCATCGCGAAGGAGGAGGACCTCAACGGCCGCATCCGCCGCAACGTGATGGACACGCGTCGCGCAGTGAGCTTCATGATGCGCAGCCGCATGCTCAATGCGGAGCAGTTCGAGGAGGCGCGGCAGATCCTGCGCGACATCGACTCGCTCGATTCGCACACCGCCTTCCTGTTCGACAAGATCAACTTCCTGATGGATGCCACCGTCGGCTTCATCAACATCAACCAGAACAAGATCATCAAGATCTTCTCGGTGGCCTCGGTGGCGCTGCTGCCGCCGACGCTGATCGCCAGCGTCTACGGGATGAACTTCCAGCACATCCCGGAGCTGAACTGGACCTACGGCTACTACTTCGCCATCGGCCTGATGGTCGCGTCGGTCGCCGCTCCGCTGCTGTACTTCCGCCGCAAGGGCTGGATGAGATAGCCGCGCCACGACCGGAGGGCGCGAGCGCCAGGAAATCACGGTCGTTACGGAGGGTTGCCGAGCGCAGGGGGTAAACCCGCGTCGACGCTCCCCCAGAGCCGACGAAGACGTCGGCATGAAATCCCTGCTCGCTGCCGGTCTCTTCGCCGCATGCGCGGCCGCCAGCTCTCCGGCGCTGGCCCAGTTCAACACCGTGCCGACGGCCCTGCGCCCGGCGGCCGCCATGGTGTCCGAGGCCCAGAGCGATCAGGAGTACCGACGAGATGCCGCGCGGCGTGTCTACGAGGCCTTCCCGGGCCACATCCACAAGGGCAAGCTGCCGCCGCTGATGTACGCGATCGCCATCACCGAGACCGACGTGGACACCGAGGGGCGGGTCGTGGACGTGCGGCTCACCCGCGAGCCGGCAGCAGCCAAGGAAGTCGGCCCCTGGGTGGTCGCCCTGCTGCGGCAGGTGGCCCAGTTCCCGGCGCCGGCGCGGCTGGCCCGCGCGATGACCTACAAGGAGATCTGGCTGGTCGACAAGAGCGGCAAGTTCCAGGTCGACACGCTCACCGAGGGCCAGCGCTGACCGGCTCGGGCCCGGCGGATGGCCAGGCAGACCAGGTAGAAGAGAGCCGCGCAGCGCCCGTGAGCGAATGAGGGAGGGAGGGAGGAGGAGAGGCGCTCCCGGGTGACAGCCAGGTACTGGCAGGCTGCGCGGCTGAAAGAGGACGGACACGGGCGTCGCAAACCCGCACCCGGGGCTTCGCGCTAGCGTCGCCCCTGCTCTACGGAGTGTGCGCGTACGCCGAAGTTCCGTCCACCAGTGAGGTTTTTTCCGGTAACCGCGCCCTGGCCACCGACTCAGGCGCCGGCCTTGGCCTTGATGGCTGCGATCTGCGCTTCCTGTGCCGCCTTGCGGTCTTCCGACACCTTCTGCGCCGAAGGCCGCTCGCCGACCAGCTTCACATACGGTTTCCAATCCACTCCGCCGTCGGCCAGCAGGTCCACGCCGTAGACCGCCTTGGTCGCCATCGAGACGAGCGGCAGCGAGACGAAGGCCGCGCAATCGGCACTCGTGAATTCGCTGCCGGCGACATACGGCTCGAAGCGAGCCAGGCGCTTGAACGCCGCGATGTTCTTGCCCAGCAGCTTGCGCACGCGGGCCTGGTTGGACTCGCTCACCGTGCCGCCGAAGAAGGCCTGCGGGTACAGCTCGCGCGCCACCAGCTCCAGGTGCAGCTCGATGAAGGTCGTCAGCTCGCGCACCTTAGCGGCGCCCCAGGCGTCGGCAGGGACCAGCGGCGGCGCCGGGAAGGACGCCTCGAGGTACTCGACGATCACCTCGCTCTCGCACAGGGTGCGGCCGTCCTCCAGCCGGATGAAGGGCACCTTGCCCAGCGGCGAGGCCGCCAGCGTGGCCTCGTCCTTCGGACCCGAGGCGACGTACTCCTCGGCGAAGGGAATGCCCTTCTCCAGCAGCACCATCTTGACCTTGTTGTAGTAGTTGGAGACGGCGAAGCCGCACAGCGTGATCATGGGGATTCCTCGAGACACCTTGAAATGCCGGCAGTCTAGCCAGCGCCAGCCGGCGCGCCTGCCGCACTGGCGACAGACTCAGTCGTCGACGGGGGCCCGACTCACGCCGCCCGCGGCCGGCGGCTGACCAGGGCGATGCCGCCGGAAACGGCCACGAGCGCGAGCACGAGCCGAATCGTCAGCGGCTCGCCCAGCAGGCCGACGCCGGCGGCCAGGCCGAAGATCGGCGTGAACAGGGTGAACGAGGAGATCTGTGTCGCCGGGTAGTGCCTCATCAGCCAGAACCACAGCAGGTAGCTGGCGAAGGTCACGATCACCGTCTGGAAGGCCAGGGCGGACCAGGCCAGCGTGCTGGCCCGCTCCGGCCAGGACTCGCCGGCCAGCCATGAAGCGCCGCCCAGCAGCACCGCCGAGACGAGCAGCTGGTACATCAGCGTCTGCTCGGCGGGCGCGCTCGAGAGCGTGGTGGCCCGGATGGTCAGCGTGGTGCCGGCCCAGAGCGCGGCTGCAGCCACTCCGAGCGCATCGCCCCACCACTGCCGGGGCGGTGCGGAACCGCCGCCGGCAAAGCTCTCGCCCAGCGCCATGGCGACGCCGGCAAAAGCCACCATCAGGCCGGCGAGCTGGCCGCGGCGAAGCTTCTCGCCGGGGGCGATCCACGGCATGCCCAGCGCCACGAAGAAGGGCGCGAGGTAGATGAACACCGCCATGCGCGAGGCGCTGGTGTACTGCAGGCCGACGAAGATGCAGCCGAACTCGAGCGCGAACAGCGCGCCTGCGGCGATGCCCGGCCAGAAGGTCCGCGGCGCTGCGGGCGAGGCGCGCAGCGGGATGTCCCGCACGGCGGCCCACACCCCGAGCAGCGCGGCGGCCCCGGTCGAGCGCAGGGCGGCCTGCAGCAGCGGCGGGATCTCGGCCACCGCGACCTTGGAAGCGGTCTGGTTCAGGCCCCAAAGGGCTGCGCAAAGCAGCAGGCTGGCCACGGCAAGGGTGTCGAGATGCGAACGGCGTTGCACGGTCATGGCGAATGGGGTTCGGTGGGGGTGCCGCGGGCGACCAGCGCCCAGGCGAGCAAGCCGGCGAGCACGCCGCTGGCATGGGCCGCAGGAGCGAGGAGGAAATCCCAGCCGTCGACATGACGGACAGGATCGCCCCAGGGGGATTCGGACAGGACCTTGGCCACCAGGCCGACGGCGAGGAGGGCGCCTATGGCCCGCGAACGTCGGTCGGTGCCACGCGCCAGCAGATGGCAGCCCAGGATCGCGGCCGCCGCGTGCAGCACGCCGGAAAGGCCGCCGTAGTGCCGCAGGGCCGGCTGGGCCAGCAGGCCGAGCTGGCTGAGCGGCCAGGCGAGGGCCCAGGCACGCACGGCCGGCAGCCCGGCCTGCGCGCGCCAGCCCAGCAGGGCGATGAAGGCACAGCCGGCCAGGTTCATCGCCAGGTGCCGGGCGCTCCAGTGGACCCAGGCCGCCGTGACCATGCGCCAGGGCTGGGTCCAGGCCAGCGCCGGCTGCCAGTCGAGTGCGTCACGCGGGGCCATCGACGCCAGCATGGCGCCCGAGGCAGCGACCGCGCAGGCCGCCGCCCAGGCCCAGCGTGCCGCCGTCAACCGAACACCGCCCGCCAGAGCGCGCGGATCGCTTCGCGCTCGGCCGCGAGCAGCGACGGTTCGAAATGGGTAGGCTGCTCGTCCAGGCGGGCGCGGTGCTGGGCGCGCCGCAGCTCGCGGTAGGCATCCGCGGCGGCGTAGCCGACGCCTGCCGGCAGCAGGCCGGCATCCTCGGCGCGGCGCAGCAGGGCGATGTTGCCCTTGTTGTCCAGCAGCGGCGGATGCCGGGCGCCCTCGGCCAGCACGAGGTACTGCACGGCGAACTCGGCGTCCATCATGCCGCCTTCGCCGTGCTTGACGTCGAAGCGGCCCTCAGGCGCCGGCCGCGAAGCGCGGACTTTCTCCCGCATCGCGCGGACCTCGGCTCGCAAAGCCTCGGGCTCGCGCGGCATGGCCAGCACCTCGCGCCTCGTCGCCTCGAAACGCTCGCCCAGATCCGCGCTGCCGGCGCAGAAACGTGCGCGCGACAGGGCCTGGTGCTCCCAGGTCCACGCGGTGTTGCTGCCGCGGCCGCGCTGGTAGCGCTCGTAGGAGTCGATCGAGGTGACCAGCAGGCCCGAGTTGCCGTTGGGCCGCAGGGCGGTGTCGATGTCGAACAACTCGCCGGCCGCCGTGCGAAGCGTGAGCCAGCCGATCAGCTTGCGCACGAAGGCCCCGTAGACCTCCTGCGCGCGGTCCTTGTCGGGCTCGTCGGCATCGTCGTAGACGAAGACGAGGTCGAGGTCGCTGCCATAGCCCAGCTCCAGGCCGCCCAGCTTGCCGTAGGCGATGACGGCGAAACGGGGCGTCTCGCGGTGGCGCTGCTTCAGGTGGCTCCAGGCCCAGCGCAGGCAGCAGTCGACCACCGAGTCGGCCAGCGCGGAGAGGTCGTCCGCCACCTCCTCCACCGTGATGCGGCGCTCCACGTCGCGCACCAGGGTGCGGAAGACCTCGGCGTGGTGCGCGCGGCGCAGCGTGTCCAGCAACGAGCCTTCGTCCGCCTCGCCGGATCGGACCCAGGCGGCATGGCGCTCCTCGAGGTCGGCGACGAAGCCCGGCCGGTCGAAGCGCTCGCGAAGCTGCCTCTCGTCGGCCAGCTCGTCGATCACGCCCGGGTGGCGGATCAGGTAGCGCATCGGCCAGCGTGCCAGGCCCAGCAGCCGCAGCAGGCGTCGCTGCACCTCCGGCCGCTCGACCAGCAGGGCGAGATAGCTCTCGCGCCGCAGCAGCGGCTCGACCCAGTCGAGCAGGCGCAGGGCGGCGTCGAGGCTGCATTCGCCCTGGGTGATGCCGTGCGCGGCACGCAGCATCAGCTTGCCCAGGCGCAGCTTGCTCTCGTCGCGCAACGCCTGCACGCGCGGTCGGGCCGCGAAGGCGCGCACGCGCTCGGCCAGCTCTTGCGGCAGCCGCTCGAGCAGCGCTTCGCTGTCGACCGCGAGCGGGCCGTCGCCGCACTGGCGGCAGCCGCCGTTGCCCGGGTGGGCTCCGCCCGGGGCGCGGCCGTCGTGCAGCAGGGCGTCGAATTCGGTGGCGACGAGCTCGCGCACGTCGCAGAGCCGGTCCAGCAGCTGGCAGGTGTCCGCGTTGCAGGGGAGGTCCATGCTCGCCGCTATCCACGCCAGGTCGCCGTCGCCCGTGGGCAGAAGATGGGTCTGCTGGTCGTCGAGGTACTGGATGCGGTGCTCGACCTGGCGCAGGAAGACGTAGGCCGCCGCCAGCTTGCGGGCGGCCTCGGCCTTCATCAACCCGCCGGCGGCGAGCTTGTCCAGCGCCTTCAGCGTCGAGCGGGTGCGGATCTCGGGGAACTGGCCGCCGCGGGCGACCAGCAGCAGCTGGACGATGAACTCGATCTCGCGGATTCCGCCTCGCGACAGCTTCACGTCGTTGGCCCGCTCGGGCCGGCCGGCGGCGCGGCGCTGGGCCTCGTCGCGGATCTTGCGGTGCAGCTGGCGCAGTCCCTCGAAGACGCCGTAGTCGAGGTACTTGCGGTAGACGAAGGGGGTGACGAGCGAGCGCAGGGCCAGGGCGCGGCCGCTGGTCACCGACTCCCTCGGGGCCACTACGCGGCTCTTGAGCCAGGCGAAGCGCTCCCATTCGCGCCCTTGCACGAGGAAGTACTCCTCCAGCATCGCCAGACTGACCACCGGCGGGCCGGAGTTGCCGTTAGGCCGCAGGGCGAGATCCACCCGGAACACGAAGCCGTCGTCGGTCACGTCGCCGATCAGCGCGTACAACTGGCGCGCAAGCTGCGAGAAATACTCGTGGGCCGAGATGCGGCCGCCCGGCCCGCCCGCCGTCAGGCCGTCTTCCTCGTAGACGTAGACCAGGTCGATGTCCGACGAGACGTTGAGCTCGCGCGCGCCGAGCTTGCCCATGCCGACGATCCAGAAGTCGATGCGCCGGCCGGTGGTATCCAGCGGCGGGCCGTGGCGTGCATCCGTGTCCGCCAGGGCCTGCGCCAGGGCCCGCTCGAGCGTGGCCTCGGCCAGGCAGGTCATGGTCGCGGTGACCGCCGAAAGCGGCGCGCCCTGCTCGACGTCGAGCACCGCCAGTCGCTCGATCACCAGCTGCCGCGCCACGCGCAGCGCTGCCGGCAATGCGCGGCCGCCCGATTCGAGTGCTCGGATCAATGCGTGGATCTCGTCGGCGCCGGGCACCCCGGGCGGCAACAAGCCCCGCTCGGCTTCGTAACGCCGCCTCACACGCTGGACGAAACGGCTGTGCACCGCCGGCGCGCGGGCCCGTTGAACCTCGAGCAGGCCCTCCGTGGCTGCCGGGTCGCCGCCGGCCGCGGGGGAGGTGCTCAGCGCCACGCCGTGGCTCCCGGGTGAATGTCTCGCAGGCCGCTCGGCGCGAGGCAGCGAGCCGCAGGAGAAACGGCCCGGCGCCGCCTCGGCTCTATGCTAGATTGGTCCGTTGGCGCGGTAGGGGGGTGAGGCCCCTTGGGGGCCGCGTCTTTCCACGAGGCTGGCGCCGGGGCCTGCCGCCCGGTTCTGTTCATGCCTTCGATGCCCTCTCGTTCCGAGCGCGTGCCGTTGCACCGCCGCCTGACTTGCTGGTTCGCCAGCAGGTTCGACCGCCCGTCGCGCGTCGACGCCGACGGTGCGCCGCCTGCCGCCTGGGTCCGGCCTTCACGCTGGCTGCTGACTCTTTCGCGCTGGGCTTGGCGTTGGACCGTGCTGCTGGTGCTCACGCTGTGGAGCATCGTACTGATCGGCTGGCTGACACTGCACTGGGGGATTCTGCCGCACATCGACGAATGGCGTCCGCAGATCGAGCAGCGGGCCAGCCGGGCACTCGGCCTTCCCCTGCACATCGGTCACATCAGCGTGCGCTCGTCGGGCTGGGTGCCGGCGCTGGAGCTGCGGGACGTCGCGCTGTCCGATCGCGAAGGGCGCGAGGCGCTGCGCCTGCCGCGCATCAGCGCAGCCCTGTCCCCCAAGTCGATCTTCAACCTGCGGCTGGTGTTCTCCCAGCTCTACATCGAGGGGGCCGAACTGGAGGTGCGGCGCGACCCCCAGGGCCGCTTGCACGTGGCCGGCCTCGACATGGAGGCCTCCGCCCGGATCGACGCCGGCAGCGGGGACCACAGCACGACCGACTGGCTGTTCTCGCAGCCCGAGTTCGTCCTGCGCCACGGGACGCTGCGCTGGGTGGACCAGCAACGCGGCGCGCCGCCCCTGCTGCTGCAGGACGCCGACCTGGTGCTGCGCAATGGCCTGCGCAGCCATGAACTGCGCCTGGACGGCACGCCGGGCAGCGGCCTGGGAGACCGCTTCACCCTGACCGGCCGCTTCAGCCAGCCGCTGCTGGCCAGGAGCGGGGACTGGGCACGCTGGTCCGGAACGCTGTACGCCCAGCTGCCGGCGGTCGACATGGCCGCGCTGCGCGAGCACGTCACGCTGCCCTTCGAGCTCCAGAGCGGGGGCGGGGCGGCGCGCCTGTGGCTGGATCTCGCCAAGGGGCAATGGCGCCGGGCGACGCTGGACGCGACCCTCGACGGCGTGCAGCTGAAGCTCGCGCCGGCGCTCGAGCCCCTGGAGCTGGCGCACCTGCAGGGCCGCTTCGAGGCCGAGCGCAGCAGCAGCCATCTGCGCGTCGCGGCACAGGATTTCGCCTTCGCCACCGCCGATGGCGCGAGCTGGCCCGCCAGCCGCTTCCAGCTGGCGCTCACGCAGCGCCAGGTTCTCAGCCGCCCGACCTTGTCCGACCAGCCGGTGGCCGGCGGTGATTTCAGCGCCGACCGGCTCGACCTGGCGCTGATGGCGGCCATCGCGGGCCGCCTGCCACTGCCGGACAACGTCCGCCGCGGCCTGGCCGAGCTGGCGCCGAGCGGCGTCGTGCAAGGCCTTGCCGCCAGCTGGACCGGCCCGCCGGAAGCGCCGGCGCACTACCGGGTCAAGGGCCGCGTCGCCGGGCTCTCCATTGCCTCCCTGGCGGCATCCGAGCCCCAGCAGGTCGGCCGGCCGGGCTGGCGAGGCGCGGACCTTGAGATCGATGCCACCGAAACCGGAGGACAAGGCCGCCTGGTGCTGGCCAACGGCGCACTCGAGCTGCCGGGCGTCTTCGAGGAGCCCCTGCTGCCGCTGGATCATTTCAGCGCACGGCTGGTCTGGCAGGTGACGCCGCAGCATCCGCTGGGCCGCGCCCCGTCCAGCGCCCCGCCTCCGATGATCGACCTGCGGGTGCAGGACGCCCGGTTCTCGAATGCAGACGCGCGCGGCGACCTGCAGCTGCACTGGCACACCGGCCCGGGCACGGGCCATGGCAAGGGCGGCCGCTATCCCGGGGTGATCGACGTCACGGCGCACATCGACCAAGGGCAGGCGGCGCGCGTGCCGCGCTACATGCCGATCGGGTTGGTCCACACCCGCGACTACCTCGCCGGGGCGATCCAGTCCGGCACCGTGCGCCAGGCGCGCCTGCGCCTGCGCGGCGACCTGCACGAGTTCCCGTTCGCGCATGCCGGCGCCAACGTCCGCGACACCGAGTTCCACGTCAGTGCGCAGGCCGACAACCTGACCTTCGCCTATGTGCCGCCGATCCTCACGGGGGGCGTGCCGCGCTGGCCGGCGTTCACGAATGTCCATGGCGAGCTGGTCTTCGACCGCGGGGCCATGCACATCAAGGACGCTCGCGCGCGGCTGTTCGGCATCGAGCTCAAGGGCGTGAACGGCGACATCGCCGACCTGATGCACGACCCCACGCTGACCATCGAGGGCAGCGGCCGCGGGCCGCTGGCCGACGCGCTGCGCTACGTGAGCTCCACCCCGATCGAGGGGTGGCTGTCGCAGGCGCTGAAGGACACCACGGGCAACGGCGCGATGGACCTGCAGCTGGCCTTGCGCATCCCGCTCAACGACGCGCAGCGCACCACCGTCAAGGGCGCCGTCACGCTCGCCGGCAACGACGTGCACCTGCGGCCGGACGTGCCCCTGCTGGCCAACGCGAAGACACGGGTGGATTTCACCGAACGCGGCTTCTCGCTCGCGCCCGGCACCGCCCGCGCCCTGGGCGGCGAACTGAGCTTCGAAGGCGGCATGGGCGGCGAGGCCGCGGCGCCGCTGCGGATCTCGGTGGCCGGCACGGCGACGGCCGAGGGCCTGCGCCAGGCCAGCGAGCTCGGCTGGGTGCCACGCCTGGCCGCCGTGATGAGCGGCCAGGCGCCCTACAAGGTCCAGGTCGGCGTGCCGCGCGGCCACACGGAGCTGCAGATCACCAGTCCCCTGACCGGGATGGCGCTGGACCTCCCGCCGCCGTTGCGCAAGCCGGCCGAGGCGAGCTGGCCCTTGCGCATCCAGACCCTGGTCCAGCCCCTGGCCGCCGGCGCGCTGGAGTCGGCACCCGCGCGGGACACCCTGCACGTGGAGCTCGGCAGTGTCCTGCAGGCTGACTACCAGCGCGAGCTGAGCGCCGAAGGCGCGCGCGTCCTGAGAGGCAGTCTCGCGCTCGGCGAAGCCGCGTTGCCACCCCTGCCGGGCAGCGGCGCGGTGGTGGCGGCGCTGCAGGTGCCCCAGCTGAATGTCGATGCCTGGTCCGCCCGGCTGCGGGGATGGCTGCCGGACAGCCGTGGCGGCGGCGAGCCGCGCGCTTCCGCCTCGCCGGCGGAGGCACGCGAGGCCGGGGCCCTCGGCTACCTTCCGACCGACGTGAGCCTGCGCACCGGCAGCGTGATCGTGAACGGGCGCCGCTTCGCGAGCGTCAACGCCGCCATCCAGCGGCGCGGCAACGGCGACGCCGAGCTCTGGCGGGCCACGCTCCAGGGCGACGCCGCCCAGGGCCAGGTGGACTACCGTCCCGCCGGTGCCGGAGCGCCCTGGGCCCGCTGGCAGGCGCGGCTCGCGCGGCTGGCCGTGCCCGCACCCGAAGCGGACCCGGGCGCGAAGCCGGGCGCGCCGGATCCGGCCGCCGAGATCGCGGCCAATGCCACCACCCCGCCAGCACTGGACGTGGCCATCGAGGAGTTCGAGTGGCGCGGCCGCAGGCTGGGCAAGCTCGAGATCGAGGGCCGCCCCGCCGAAGGGCCGGCGCCGCGCGACTGGCGCCTCGCGCGCCTGGCCCTCACTTCGCCCGAGGGCCGGCTCGGAGCCAGCGGCCAGTGGGCGGCATCCAGGCGCCGGATGGCGCTCGATCTGAAGCTGGACGTGTCGGACGCGGGCGGCCTGCTGGAGCGCTTCGGCATGGGCAAGCAGGTGAGGAACGGCCACGGCCGCTTGCAGGGCCAGCTCGCCTGGACGGGCTCGGCCCTGGTCCCCGACTGGCCCACGCTCGGCGGCACCGGCCAGGTCAGCGTGGACAACGGCCAGTTCCTCAAGGCCGAGCCCGGCGCCGCCCGGCTGCTGGGCGTGCTGAGCCTGCAGGCGCTGCCGCGCCGGCTGACGCTGGATTTCCGCGACGTCTTCCAGCAGGGCTTCGCCTTCGACAACTTCGGCGGCGACGTGGTGCTGGAGCAGGGCGTGGCACGCACGAACAACCTGCGCATCCGCGGCGTGCAGGCGGCGGTCCTCATCGAGGGCCAGGCCGACCTCAAGCGGGAGACGCAGGACCTTCACATGGTCGTGGTGCCCGAGATCAACGCCGGCACGGCCTCGCTGGCCTATGCCGCGATCAACCCGGCCATCGGCCTGGGCACCTTCCTGGCCCAGCTGTTCCTGCGCAAGCCGCTGATGCAGGCCGGCACCCGCGAGTTCAAGGTGGCCGGCAGCTGGGCGGACCCCCAGGTCGAGCCCATCGCGCGCCACCCCGACGCGCCGCTGCCGGACATGGATTCGGCCGCGGCCTCCGCGCCGGCCGCCGCGCGTTGAACAGGATTGGATACCGGCGCCCGACCGGGCGATCGCATCCTCGACCGACACCGCGGTAGACGGTAGACAATGGACGGATGAAGATCGCCGCCGTCCAGATGGTCTCCACGCCCGACGTGGCCCGCAACCTGGCCGATGCCGGCCGCCTGGTCGCCCAGGCCGCGGACGCCGGCGCGCGGCTGATCGCCTTGCCCGAGTACTTCTGCCTCATGGGCCAGCGCGACGAAGACAAGCTGGCCATCGCCGAGGCCGAGGGCGACGGCCCGATCCAGTCCTTCCTCGCCGAGACGGCCCGCCGGCACGGCATCTGGCTCGTCGGCGGCACGCTGCCCATTCGAGCGCAGTCGCGAGACCGCGTGCGCAACGCCTGCTGCGTCCACGGGCCCGATGGCGCGCGCGTGGCCCGCTACGACAAGATCCACCTGTTCGCCTTCGACAACGGCCGCGAGCGCTATGACGAAGGCCGCGTGCTCGAGGCAGGCAGCCAGCCGGTGGCCTTCGATGCCGATGGCCTGCGCGTGGGCCTGTCGATCTGCTACGACCTGCGCTTTCCGGAGCTGTACCGGGCGCTGATGCAGCCCGCCTGCGACCTGCTGGTGGTGCCGGCCGCCTTCACCTACACCACCGGCCAGGCGCATTGGGAGCTGCTGCTGCGCGCCCGGGCAGTCGAGAACCAGTGCCACGTGCTGGCCAGCGCGCAGGGAGGGCTGCACGAGAACGGCCGCCGCACCTGGGGCCACAGCATGGTCGTCGACCCCTGGGGCGAGGTCCTGTCCGTGCAGGCCGAAGGCGAGGGCATGGCGATTGCCGACGCCGCCCTGCAGCGGCGCAACGCGGTGCGCGAACAACTGCCGGCGCTCGCGCACCGGCGGCTCTAGCGCAACGATCCAGCAACGGGCGCAGCACAGACTCCGGCCGGCCCAATCCGAGAGGCACCTCATGAGAAGGCGCGCGCGTCCCTGGCTCCAACACCTTCCCGCGGCGGCGCTCGCCTTGGCGGGTATCGGCCTCGCCTTCGGCCTCGCGGCGGGCGAGCGCAACCCGGTCGCGACGACGCCGGTGGCCCGGGCCGCCGCCGGCGACAACGCCCGCGTCATCGTGCGCTACAAGGCCGACTCCTCGCTGCTCAGGGCCCAGGCGGCGGGGGCCGGCGTGGCCACTGCGCCCCGCCTTGCGCAGGCCCTGGCCGCGCGCCACGGCTTGTCGCTCGTCGACGGCCGGATGCTGGCCGAGAGGACCCAGCTGATCCGCGGCCGGGGCATCGGCTCGGCGGCGCTGGCCGCGAAGCTGGCCGACGACGAAGACGTCGAATGGGTGGCGGTCGACGGCCGCCGCCACGCGCTCGCCGCGCCGAACGACCCGCTGTACGCGGCCACCACCCAGCGCACGCCGAAC
>CAMLGG010000123.1 GCA_946479475.1 uncultured Ideonella sp.
GCAATGCCACCACTCGCAGCCGTGGGCCTCGCGCGGCCCGCGCGGCCCGCGCGGTGGCGTGGAGCAATGCGGTCGAGTCGCGGCCGCCGCTGGTGGCCACGGCGAGCACCATCGCCTTGCTGCGCGCGCCGCGCTCGCTCATCGGCGCCTGCGCCCGCGGGAGGGTGCGCTCAGCGCGCGGTGGTGTCGGTGAAGCGGCCGTAGCTCTTCAGGCGCTCGTAGCGGCGCTCCAGCAGTTCGGGCACGGAGAGATCCGCGACCTGCCGCAGCGCATCGACCAGGCCCCGCTTGAGCTGGGAAGCCATCTGCTTCGGGTCACGGTGCGCGCCGCCCACGGGCTCGTTGACGATCTTGTCGATCAGCCCCAGGGCCTTCAGGCGGTGGGCCGTGATGCCCAGCGCCTCGGCGGCGTCGGACGCGCGCTCGGCCGTCTTCCACAGGATCGAGGCGCAGCCTTCGGGCGAGATGACCGAGTAGACCGAGAACTGCAGCATCAGCAGCTGGTCGGCCACGCTGATGGCCAGCGCGCCCCCGGAGCCGCCCTCCCCGATGATCGTGGTGATGATCGGCACCTCCAGCTGCGACATCTCGTAGATGTTGCGGCCGATGGCCTCGGACTGGCCGCGCTCCTCGGCGCCGACGCCGGGATACGCGCCGGGGGTGTCGACGAAGGTGAACACCGGCAGGCCGAACTTCTCGGCGAGCTTCATCAGGCGCAAGGCCTTGCGGTAGCCCTCGGGGCGCGGCATTCCGAAGTTGCGCGCGGCACGCTCCTTGGTGTCGCGGCCCTTCTGCTGGCCGATCACCATGCAGGCCTGGCCGTTGAAACGCGCCAGGCCGCCGACGATGGAAAGGTCGTCCGCGAAGGCGCGGTCGCCGTGCATCTCCTGGAAGTCGGTGAAGATCTCGGCGACGTAGTCCAGCGTGTAGGGCCGCTGCGGATGGCGCGCGATCTGCGTGACCTGCCAGGGGTTCAGCTGGGTGTAGATGTCCTTGGTGAGCTGCAGGCTCTTCTTGTCGAGCCGCTCGATCTCCTCGGAGATGTCGACCGCGGACTCGTTCTGCACGTAGCGCAGCTCCTCGATCTTGGATTCCAGCTCGGCGATGGGTTGCTCGAAGTCCAGGAAATGGCGTTTGCTCATGGGACGTTCCCTCGAAAGGATCAGTATTCGACGGGCAGCGGATCGAGGCTGCGCCACAGGTACCAGGTGGCCACCGAACGGAACGGTGCCCAGCCTTCGCCGAGTTCGCGCGCTTCCGCCCGCGAGACCGGCTCGCCGCTGAAATAGCTCACGGAGATGCCCTTGAGCAGGCCCAGGTCGTCCAGCGGCAGGACGTTCGGGCGCATGAGGTGGAAGATCAGGAACATCTCGGCCGTCCAGCGACCGATGCCGCGGATGGCGACAAGCTCGTCGATGATCTCCTCGTCGTCCATCTGCTGCCACTGCCGGACGTGCACGGTGCCGTCGTCGAAGTGGCGGGCCAGGTCGATCAGGTACTCGGTCTTGCGCGCGGAAAGCCCGGCAGCGCGCAGCACGGGGATTTCGAGCGCCAGCACGTCGGCGGGCGCAAGCTTCGTCGGCTGGCCGCCGACCGCGGCGGCGAACTTGTCCCACACCGATTGGGCAGCCTTGATGGAGATCTGCTGGCCCACGATCGAGCGAGCCAGCGTGGTGAACGCATCGCCGCGGCTTTGCAGGCGGGCTTCGCCGAACTGCGGGATGAGCTTCTTCATCACCCGGTCGCGCTTGGAAAGATGCTTGCACGCATCGTCCCAGTAGTCCGGCGTCACGCCGGCGCCGTTGCCCTTGGCCGCCATCAGGATTTGACCCAGGTGGTGCCTTGCGGCGTGTCCTTGAGCATCACGCCGGCGGCCAGGAGTTCATCGCGGATGCGATCCGCGGCCGCGAAATCGCGCGCCTTCTTGGCGGCGTTGCGGGCCTCGATGCGCTCGTTGATGGCCGCCTCGTCGAGCCCGGAGCCGGCGCGCAGGAAGGCCGTGGGCTGCTGCTGCAGCACGCCCAGCGTGCCCCCGAGGGCACGCAGCAGGCCGGCGGCATCCCTGGAACCGCGGTTGACCTCCGACGCGAGCTCGAACAGCACGGCGATCGCGGCCGGGGTGTTGAAATCGTCGTCCATCGCCGCCCTGAAGGAGGCGGCCTGGCCGGCGGACCAGTCGATCTCGGTGGCTTCGGGCGACCCGGCGGCCTCGAGCGCCGTGTACAAGCGCCGCAGGGCACTGCGCGCGTCGTCGAGGTTCGCGTCGCTGAAGTTGAACGGACTGCGGTAGTGCGTGCGCAGCATGAAGAAGCGCAGCGTCTCGCCGTCGTAGCGCTGCAGCACGTCGCGGATGGTGAAGAAGTTGCCGAGCGACTTCGACATCTTCTCGTTGTCGACGTTCAGGAAGCCGTTGTGCACCCACACGTTGACGAAGGGGTGGCCGAGCGCCCCTTCGCTTTGCGCGATCTCGTTCTCGTGGTGCGGGAACTGCAGGTCCATGCCGCCGCCGTGGATGTCGAAACGCTCACCGAGCAGGGCGCAGCTCATGGCAGAGCATTCGATATGCCAGCCGGGACGCCCGGGACCGTAGGGGCCTTCGTACTTCGCGTCCGCCGGTTCTTCCGGCTTGGCGGCCTTCCACAGCACGAAATCGAGCGGATCTTCCTTGCCTTCTGCCACGGCCACGCGCTCGCCGGCCCTCAGCTCGTCGATCGACTTGCCGCTGAGCTTGCCGTAGCCGGGGAACTTGCGCACCGCATAGTTCACATCGCCGTTGCTTGCCCGATAGGCCAGGCCCTTGGACTCCAGCGTGCCGATCATCGACAGCATCTGCGGCACGTAGTCGGTCGCCCTCGGCTCGTGCGTCGGCCGCGCCACGCCGATCGCGCCGACGTCGGCGTACATCGCCTCGAGCATCTCGTCGGTCAGCGCGCGGATGCTGATGCCGCGCTCGACCGCGCGCCTGATGATCTTGTCCTCGATGTCGGTGATGTTGCGGACGTAGGTGACGCGATAGCCGCTGGCCTGCAGCCATCGGTAGACGACGTCGAACGCCATCATCATTCGCGCATGACCCATGTGGCACAGGTCATAGATGGTCATGCCGCAGACGTACATGCGGACATGTCCCGGCTCGATCGGAGAGAAGTCTTCGACCCGGCGGGTCAGGGTGTTGTAGATGCGCAGGGCCATCAACTAAAGGCTTCGACGAAGGCGCGGTGGCGTCGCTGGGGAAGCGGTCTGGCTGCAAGCGGGAGGGGGCTCGGCCGGGCGCCCGTCGTGCGGGGTCGGTAGAATCGCCTGAGTATAGCCAAGGAGTTTCCGGACGTGACTTCGACTGCCACCGGGGTGTCCCCGATGCCTCGCCGCCTCTTTCAGCGACTCCTCCAGATCGGCGCGGGCCTGGCGATTGCCTTGCTCGCTGCATCGCCCGCATGGGCACAGAAGGTCAGGCTCGTGACCACCATGGGCGACATCGTCCTGGAGCTCGACAAGGCCAAGGCGCCCAAGACCGTCGACAACTTCTTGCAGTACGTGAAGGAAGGCCACTACGACGGCACGATCTTCCACCGCGTGATCGAGGGCTTCATGATCCAGGGCGGCGGCATGCGGCCCGACATGAGCGAGAAGCGCACGCGCGCGCCGATCCCGCTGGAGTCGCACAACGGCCTGTCCAACACGCGTGGCACCGTCGCCATGGCGCGCACGGCCATGCCCGACTCCGCCACGTCGCAGTTCTTCATCAACGTGGTCGACAACCCGAACCTCGACAGCTACGGCGGTGGCTATGCGGTGTTCGGCAAGGTGACCCAGGGCATGGAAGTGGTCGACAAGATCAAGGCCGTGCCGACCGGAAACAAGGGCCCGCACCAGAACGTGCCGCTGGAGCCTGTCCTCATCAAGAAGGCATCGTTGGAGTGAATCGAATGACGAAGACCGTTGAACTGACCACCAGCGCCGGCGTGATCCGCCTGGAGCTCGACGACGCCAAGGCCCCCCAATCCGTGGCCAACTTCCTCTCCTACGTGAACAAGGGCCACTACGACGGCACCGTGTTCCACCGCGTCATCAAGGGCTTCATGGTCCAGGGCGGCGGCATGACCGCCGACATGAAGCAGAAGCCCACCGACGCGCCCATCCAGAACGAAGCCGGCAATGGCCTGAAGAACGACAAGTACACCGTCGCCATGGCGCGCACCAATGCGCCGCACTCCGCGACCGCGCAGTTCTTCATCAACACCAAGGACAACGGCTTCCTGAACTTCACGTCCGAGTCGCCCAGCGGCTGGGGCTACGCCGTGTTCGGCAAGGTCGTCGCGGGCCAGGACGTGGTGGATGCGATCGAGAAGGTCCGCACCGTGAGCAAGGGCTTCCACGACGACGTGCCGCTGGAGGCCGTGACGATCGAGAAGGCCGTCGAGATTGCCTGACGACAGCGCTCGGGCGCAGGGCACTGCGCCCAGCCCCCGCGGGGGTGGCGCGGCCCCTGCTGAGCCGCCGCGCGCTGAGCGCGCCGATGCTTCGTTCCGGCTCACACTGCCGCCGTCCATCCGGACGGCGGACTTCATTTCGGACCTGCACCTGAGTCCCGAGCTGCCGCAGACCTTGTCTGCGCTGGCGGCGTACCTGCGTGCGACCCGCGCCGGGGCCCTGTTCATCCTCGGCGACCTGTTCGAAGCCTGGGTGGGAGACGATTCGAGTGCGATGCCTTTCGAATCCCAGGTGCTGGACCTGCTGGCCCGATCGGCGCAGGAGCGCCCCCTCTTCATCATGCGAGGCAACCGCGATTTCCTGCTGGGACCGCGCTTCTTCGAGGCCACCGGCGCTGTCGACCTGCCGGATCCGGCTGTCGTGATCGCGCCTGGCATCTCGCGCGAAGCGGTGCTGCTCAGCCACGGCGATGCCCTGTGCCTGGCCGACACCGCGTACCAGCAGTTCCGCTCGCAGGTCCGGCAGCCGGCGTGGCAGGAAGCCTTCCTCGCCAAGCCTCTGGACCAGCGGCAAGCCATTGGCGCACAGATGCGTGCTGCAAGCCGCGAGCATCAGCAGCGCGCCGAGCCCATCACTTACGCGGATGCGGATTCGGCGCTCGCCCAGGCCTGGCTCCAAGCCGCCGGCGCACGCACGCTCATCCACGGCCACACCCACCGCCCGCAGAGCGAGCTTCGCGCAGAAGGCTGGCAACGCCATGTGCTGAGCGACTGGGACTGCGATCACGCGAGCCCTTCCCGCGCCGAAGTCCTGCGCTGGTCCGGCGAAGGGTTCACACGCCTGTCGCCGGGTGAGGCCTGAGCGATGGTGTTGCCCCGGCTTTGGCGCGGCCTGAGCCTTTGGCGCGAGGCCCGCGCCTTGCAGCGCCACGCCGTGCCGGATGGCCTGTGGCAGACGATCCTGGCGGCCTACCCCTTCATTGCTTCGCGCTCGGTCGAGGACCGCGAGGCGCTGCGCTCGCTCGTCAGCCTGTTTCTTTCGCGCAAGGAGTTCCACGGCGCGCAGGGCCTGCAGGTGACCGACGAGATGGCCGTGGCCATCGCCGCGCAGGCCTGCCTGCCGATCCTGCATCTGGGCATCTCGGCTTACGACGACTTCGTCGGCATCGTGGTCCACCCCGATGAAGTCGTGGCCCAGCGCGAGGTGATGGACGAGGACGGCATCGTGCACGAGTACGACGAGGTCCTGTCCGGCGAGGCCGTGAGCGGCGGCCCGGTGATGCTGGCCTGGTCCGACGTGGCCGCTGCCGGCGAAACCGCCGAGCTGGCGTACAACGTCGTCATCCACGAGTTCGCCCACGTCCTCGACATGGCCGACGGTGAGGCCGACGGCGTGCCGTTGTTGCCCACCACGCAGGCGCGCGAGGCCTGGATAGAGTGCATCGACTCCGAGTACGTGCGTTTCGTCGAGCGCATCGATGCCGGCGAGGAAGACACCGTGCTGGATCCCTATGGCGCCGAGGGCGTGGAGGAATTCTTTGCCGTCGCGGCCGAAGCCTTCTTCGTCGCGCCGCGAGGCATGCGGGAAGAGCATCCCGGCCTGTACGCGCTGTTCACGGGCTACTTCCGCCAAGACCCTCTCGCCTGAGCGGCCGCACCGATCGCCTTGGGGGAGCTAAAGTCTCCCGCATGGCCTTTCGCGCGCGAATCGGCATTCACGAGCACCGTTTCGACGACCTGGCGTCGCTGATGGCGCGCGCCTCCCCGGAACGCTCGGGCGATCAACTGGCCGGCATCGCGGCGAGCTCGGCGCAAGAGCGCGCCGCCGCCCAACGCGCACTGGCCGATCTGCACTTGCGGCACTTCCTGCAGGAAGCAGTGGTGCCGTACGAGTCGGACGAAGTCACGCGACTGATCATCGACCACCACGACAAGGCCTCGTTCGCGCCGGTGTCCGGCTTCACGGTGGGCGAGTTCCGCGACTGGCTGCTGTCGGATGCCGCGTCCGGGAAGGCGCTGTCCGCGCTGGCCAAGGGCCTGACCCCCGAGATGGTGGCGGCCGTCTCCAAGCTGATGCGCAACCAGGACCTGATCCTGGTGGCGCGCAAATGCCAGGTCCGAACGCGCTTTCGGGACACCATCGGCCTGCCAGGCCGCCTGGCGACGCGGCTGCAGCCCAACCACCCGACTGATGACGCGGCGGGCATTGCTGCAAGCGTGCTGGATGGCCTGATGTACGGCAGCGGCGACGCGGTCATCGGCATCAATCCGGCGTCCGACAACGTCCCTCAGGTCGAACACCTGCTGCGCATGCTCGACGCGGTGATCAGCCAGTACGAGGTTCCGACCCAATCCTGTGTGCTGACGCATGTGACCAACACCTTGCAAGCCATCGATCGGGGTGCCCCTGTCGACCTGGTGTTCCAGTCCATCGGCGGCACGGAGGCCACCAACCGCAGCTTCGGGATCGACCTTGCACTGCTGGCGCAAGCGCGCCAGGCGGCCTTGTCGCTGAAGCGCGGCGCTCGCTTCGACGACGGCAGCATCGGCGACAACGTCATGTACTTCGAGACCGGCCAGGGCAGCGCGCTGTCGGCCAACGCGCACCACGGCTGCGACCAGCAGACCATCGAGGCCCGCGCTTACGCGGTGGCTCGCCATTTCGAGCCGCTGCTGGTCAACAGCGTGGTCGGCTTCATCGGGCCGGAGTACCTCTACGACGGCAAGCAGATCATCCGCGCCGGCCTGGAAGACCACTTCTGCGCCAAGCTGCTCGGCCTGCCGATGGGTGTCGATATCTGCTACACCAACCACGCCGAGGCGGACCAGAACGACATGGATGTCCTGCTGACGCTGCTGGGCGTGGCCGGCTGCAGCTTCATCATGGGGGTCCCCGGTTCGGACGACGTGATGCTGAACTACCAGACCACCTCGTTCCACGATGCCCTGTATGCGCGCCGCGTGCTGGGCCTGCGCCCCGCGCCGGAGTTCGAGGCCTGGCTGCAGCGCATGGGCATCTTCGAGCCCGGAGATGTCGTTCGTCTCGAACGGACCATGCCCCCGGCTTTCTCTCGCCTGCTGCCCCCGAAATGAATACCGGCATCGTCGCCAACCCGTGGTCTCTACTGCGCCGCTACACACCGGCACGCATTGCGCTGGGACGCAGCGGGGTGAGCCAGCCGACCAACCCTCACCTGGATTTCCAGCTCGCGCATGCGCAGGCACGCGACGCCGTCCACCGACCTTTCGACGCGGAATCGTTGGCCAAGGCGCTGGAGGACGCCGGCCACGACAGCGTCAAGGTGCACAGCGCGGCGGCGCATCGCGGCGTCTACCTGCGGCGCCCCGACCTGGGCCGCCGCCTCGATGCCGACTCGGCTGAACGCCTGCGCAAACTCCGCAGCGGCGAGCCGGATCTGGCGATCGTCGTCGCGGACGGGCTGTCGGCGCTCGCCGTCGAGCGTCACGCCGTCGCTTTCCTCTCCCTGCTTCGGCCGCTGCTGGACCAGGACCCGGCGCCTTGGCGCGTAGGCCCCGTCGTCGTGGCGCATCAGGCCCGCGTGGCGCTGGGCGACGATGTGGGCGCCCTGCTCGGAGCGCGCATGGTGCTCGTGCTGATTGGCGAGCGTCCCGGGCTCAGCTCACCGGACAGCATGGGCCTGTACCTGACCTGGGCGCCGCAACCGGGGCGAACGGACGCCGAGCGCAACTGCATCTCCAACGTCCGGCCGGAGGGCCTGCCCCTGCTCGAGGCCGCCGGCCGCGCCGCCTGGCTGATGCGTGCAGCCCGCGCCCGGGCGCTGACCGGAGTCGGCCTGAAGGACGAGAGCGTGGCGGCCACCGCCGTCCCGGCCGAGGGCCGCGCGCCCTTCTCGCTCACCGACGATTCGTCGGGCTCCTAGAAAGCGAACGGGCGCCGGTTTCGCGGCGCCCGTCTCTTCAAGGCCTTGAACTCTCGCGCTTCAGAGCGCCGTTGCCTCGGCCTTGGGCTTGTCGCCGCTCTTGCCCAGCGGCTGGATGTCCAGCACCGTCTGGCCTTCCGCATCGATGTCCACCGCCAGGCGGCCGCCATCGACCAGGCGGCCGAACAGCAGCTCGTCGGCCAGGGCGCGCCGGATGGTGTCCTGGATCAGCCGCTGCATCGGCCGCGCGCCCATCAGCGGGTCGAAGCCCTTCTTCGCCAAGTGCTTGCGCAGGGCGTCGGTGAAGGTGACCTCGACCTTCTTCTCGGCCAGTTGCTGCTCCAGCTGCAGCAGGAACTTGTCGACCACCCGCAGGATGATCTCCTCGTCCAGCGAACGGAAGCTGACGATCGCGTCCAGGCGGTTGCGGAACTCGGGGGTGAAAAGGCGCTTGATGTCGCCCATCTCGTCGCCCTGCTCGCGCTTGGTCGTGAAGCCGATGGTCGACTTGTTCATCGTCTCGGCGCCCGCATTCGTGGTCATGATGATGATCACGTTGCGGAAGTCGGCCTTGCGCCCGTTGTTGTCGGTCAGCGTGCCGTGGTCCATGACTTGAAGCAGCACGTTGAAGACGTCCGGGTGGGCCTTCTCGATTTCGTCGAGCAGCAGCACCGCGTGCGGCTTCTTGGTGATCGCCTCGGTCAGCAGGCCGCCCTGGTCGAAACCGACATAGCCCGGAGGCGCGCCGATCAGCCGGCTGACGGCATGGCGCTCCATGTACTCCGACATGTCGAAGCGGATCAGCTCTATGCCCAGGATGTAGGCCAGCTGCTTGGCCACCTCGGTCTTGCCGACGCCGGTGGGTCCGCTGAACAGGAAGGCACCAATGGGCTTGTCGGCCTTGCCCAGGCCCGAACGGGCCATCTTGATCGACGCGGCCAGCGCATCCACGGCAGGATCCTGGCCGAAGACGACGCTCTTCAGGTCGCGCTCGAGGTTCCTCAGCTTGCCGCGGTCATCGCTGGAGACGGAAGCCGGCGGGATGCGGGCGATCTTGGCGACGATCTCTTCCACCTCGGAGCGGGTGATCGTCTTCTTCTGCTTGCTCTTGGGCAGGATGCGCTGTGCCGCGCCCGCCTCGTCGATCACGTCGATCGCCTTGTCCGGCAGGTGCCGGTCGTTGATGAACTTGGCGGACAGCTCCGCCGCAGCCTGCAGCGCGCCCAGCGCGTACTTGACGCTGTGATGCTCCTCGAAGCGGGACTTCAGGCCCTTGAGGATCTCCACCGTCTGCTCGACCGAAGGCTCGACCACGTCGACCTTCTGGAAGCGCCGCGAGAGCGCCGCATCCTTCTCGAAGATGCCACGGTACTCGGTGAACGTGGTCGCGCCGATGCACTTCATCGCGCCTGAAGACAGCGCGGGCTTGAGCAGGTTGCTGGCGTCCAGGGTGCCGCCCGACGCCGCGCCGGCACCGATGAGCGTGTGGATCTCGTCGATGAAAAGGATGGAGCGCGGGCTATCCTTGAGCTGCTTGAGCACGCCCTTCAGGCGCTGCTCGAAGTCGCCGCGGTACTTGGTGCCGGCCAGCAACGCGCCCATGTCGAGCGCGTAGACCGTTGCGTCCGCCAGGACCTCCGGCACGTCGCCTTCCGTGATGCGCCAGGCCAGGCCCTCGGCGATCGCCGTCTTGCCGACGCCGGCCTCACCGACCAGCAGCGGGTTGTTCTTGCGCCGGCGGCACAGCACCTGGATGACACGCTCGACCTCGAGCTCGCGGCCGATCAGCGGGTCGATCTTGCCTTCCCGGGCCTGCTGGTTCAGGTTGGTGGTGAACTGGTCGAGCGGCGAGCCCTTGCCTTCGCCGCCGCCTTCTTCCTTGTCGCCCTCGCCGGAGCCGGACTCGTTGCCCTTCTGCGGCTCCGGTGGATCCGACTTCTTGATGCCGTGGGCGATGAAATTGACGACGTCGAGCCGTGTCACGCCCTGCTGGTGCAGGTAGTAGACGGCGTGCGAATCCTTCTCGCCGAAGATCGCGACCAGAACGTTGGCGCCGGTCACTTCCTTCTTGCCGCCGCCGGTGGACTGCACGTGCATGATCGCGCGCTGGATCACGCGCTGGAATCCGAGGGTCGGCTGGGTGTCGACCTCCTCGGTGCCGCCCACGGTGGGCGTGTTCTCGCGGATGAAGGCGACGAGGCTCTTTCGCAGGTCCTCGATGTTGGCTGCGCAGGCGCGCAGCACCTCGGCCGCGGAGGGGTTGTCCAGCAGCGCGAGCAGCAGGTGCTCGACGGTGATGAACTCGTGCCGCTGCTGGCGCGCCTCTACGAACGCCATGTGCAGGCTGACTTCTAGTTCCTGGGCAATCATGCGGCCTCCATAATGCATTGAAGCGGGTGCCCCGAGCGGCGTGCGGCGGCGAGCACCAGCTCGACCTTGGTGGCCGCGACGTCCTTCGAGAAGACGCCGCAGACGGCCCGACCCTCATGGTGAATCTTCAACATGATGAGGGTGGCGGACTCAAGATCAAGCCTGAAATATTCCTGCAGCACCATCACGACGAATTCCATCGGCGTGAAGTCGTCGTTCAGCATGACGACCTGGTACATGCGCGGCGGCTTCGTGCGAGCCGCCTGGCGCTCGGCGACGACCGAGCCGTCGCCCTCGTCCGGCCGTGTGACCGAGGGCGGCGAAGCGGGTGGCTTGGGCACTTTCGAGGCCATGAAATCAGTATAGCCAGTTGACTGTGGCGGCACAGGGATGGGTCGATGTTCGCCGGAGCAAGCATCGGGCCATTGAGTGAAAAACCGCCTGGGCGCAGCGCAATTGAGACGCTCGGGCCGTTCGTCGCCCCAGGCGTGCCGCTCCGCCATTGACAGGCCCGAAGCCGGGCCTCAAAAATAATGACACAAGCCCATAACAAAGGGCGTCAGGAGGAAAGCATGGATCTGATGGGTACTGTCAAATGGTTCAATGACGCCAAGGGATTTGGCTTCATCGAGCCCCAGGGTGGTGGCGACGACGTGTTCGCGCATTTCTCGGCCATCCAGATGGAGGGGTTCCGCACCCTCAAGCAAGGCAGCCAGGTGATGTTCGAGCTGGTGCAGGGCCCCAAGGGCCACCTGGCGCAGAACATCCGCGCCGTGGGAGCGCAGGCCGTCGCAGCGGCCGACACCGCCTCAGGCTGAGCGCCTGAGGTTCCCCGGGCCGCATCCGCGGCTGGCCAGTCATAACTGATCTTGCCCGGTGTGGCGGTCGACTCCGCCCGCCGCCGGTTCCCTCGTCCAGGCATTGCGGGCGCTGACACGTCAGGCGTCGGGCATGGCTGTTGCCCGCTCGCGGGCCCACAGAGGTCTCGAATCGCATGCCACTGGACACCCGATCGCGCCAGGCCGTCGGCAAGGCTGCCGTCAGCGTGCGCGGCAATGCGCGCGTGCGCCTGAGCCGGCCGGCCGACGGCATCGGCGCCGGACGTTGCAGCTGCGTTGCGCGCTGAACACGCGTCATGGAGGCGATGCCAGGACTGGAACAAGCGCTGCAGGCCGGCCTGATGTACGGGCTGGTGCCGCTGTGGACAGCAGCCGGCATCGGCGACTGGCTTTGCCATCGCTGGCAACGCATGGAGCAGACCGCCGGGCTGGGGGAATCCGCCCTGCACTTGGTGATGCTGCTGATCCTGGCGCCGGCCACGCTGGCGGCCCTGCTGCTGGAAGTCAATGCCCAGGTGTTGTCGTGGCTGGCTCTCGCCTGCGTGAGCCACGAGTTGGTCTTCTGGTGGGACCTGGGCTACGCGAGCCGCCGACGGACCATTCCGCCGGTCGAACAGTGGGTGCACAGCATCCAGTTCGCGACTCCTTGGGTGGGGCTGGCCGGTCTCGCCCTGCTGCACCGCGATCAGGCGATGGCGGCGCTGCGCCTGCCCGGCGCGCCGGCGGCCGACTGGACGATCCGCGTCAAGCAGGCTCCTCTTCCGCCCGACTATGTCGCGGTGGTCCTCGTCGCGGGCGCCTTGCTGGTGTGCCTGCCCTTCGTGGAGGAGTTCTGGCGCTGCCTTCGCGCTCGCCGCCAAGGCGCCGTCGGCCATCAGGAAGGCTTGGCGACCATCAAGTAGAAGACCACGACCAATGCCACAAAGGCCGGGATGCCGAGCATCACCCAGCAGCGAAGGAAGCGCCAGTAGCGCGGCGGCAACGGCGTCCCGGCGGCCACGGCCTGGTCCGCCATGTCGCGCATCCGAAGCTGCAGCCAGACCACCGGCAGCCAGCAGGCTCCGGCAAGGAAGTAAAGGCCGATCGACCAGGCCAGCCAGCGTGTGCTCAACGGCCAACCCGCCATCCGCGCCATCAGCACGCCCGTCACCGGCTGGATGACGATGGTGGTCGAGGTGAACAGCCAGTCCGCCAACACCACCTGGCGGGCGACCACCGAGACCGCACGCGCGTCACGCGTGAGGCTGGTGACCAGCATGTAGTAGGCCGATCCCAGCCCCGTTCCGAAAAGCAGCGTGGAAGACAGCACGTGGGCCCACTTCAAAACCAGGTAACTCAAGCACGCCTCCCATCGATGGCCAGCAACAGGCACAGGCCGGCCAGCATCGGCAAGTTCTTCAGCATCGGGCCGTAGGGATGGAGCCAGTACTCAGGCAGGCGCCAGGCGATGAGGATGCTGTAGAGCAGGATCAGGGCGATCTGCGACCACCAGAGCGAGCGGCGCGGGCGGAGCAGGGTCGCCAGGCCGAGCACCAGATCGAGGCCCGCGGCACCGAACAGGAGCAGACGACCCAGTTGCCCATGCGCGCCGACGCGCTCGAGCAGCGCCAGGCTGTCCGCCACCGGGTAGGCGCCGGCCGAAACGATGGCCGTGCCGATCCAGACGGCGGCGATGCACCAGCGCAGCAGCAGCACTGCCGGAAGAAGCCGTGCGCACGTCCGCACCGCCGATCGTTCCGCGGCGCCGATGAAGCTGTCGACGGGGCGCGGAGAACGGCCTAGCGCGCGTGCCGTGGCTTCGCCAGGTGCCACGTTGCCCCGCCGCAGCATGTTCCACGCCTCGGCACCCACCAGGCTGCCTGGGATGCGAGCCGCCACCCGGGCAGCGGCTCCCACCAGAGGTTCAGGGATCCGCCAGGACGGCGCCGGAGCGAGCCCCATGCCGCTCCGCAGCGCCTGCAGGTAGTCATGCCATGCCAGTGCGCGTGCTCCGACAACGGCCAGTCGCTGCCCGGCGACGGCCGCCCGTCCTTCGGCCAGCCGCCACACCAGCTCAGACACGTCATCCACGTGCACCGGCTGGACGGGGCCGGCCCCTTGCGGCACCGGCAACCACGGCAATGCTGCCCATTGCAGAAAGAGTTGCGAGCTCGGCCCGTCCAGGCCGAACACCAGCGAGGGCTGCAAGACCAGGGCGTCGAGTCCGAGCGCGAGCAGTTCCTCGTCCCCGGAGCGCTTGCTCAGGTGATACGCACTGCGCGCATCCACATCGGCGCCCAGGGCGGAAAAGTGGATGACGCGGCGCACTCCGGCCCGCGCACACGCCTGGAAAAGCGCCCCGGGCGCCTGCACATGCAGCTTGTCGAACGTCTGGCTGCCCTGCTCGCGAAAGATGCCGACCGCATTCACCACGACGTCGACCGCCGACAGGTGCGGCAGCCATTCGTCGGAGGAAGGCATGGCGGCGAAGTCCATGGCAAGCCATTGGCCAGGCCGGCCGCGCACGTCGCGGCCGACCCTCAGCACCTGGTGTCCCGCCGATGCCAGCCGGTCGGCCACGTGGCGTCCGATGAAGCCGCTGGCGCCGGTGACGAGGATCCGCACTTTCGAGGTTCTCCCTGGATGACGGTATGTCGCTTGCCGCACAGCGGGCAAGCCCGATGCCCCGAAGACGCGCCATGACCGGATTCAGCCAAGCCCTGTATGACCGCCTGGCCCGCAGCCTCTCTGCCGGCACCGCCGCCAGCCTGCTGTCCATGGCCGCGCTGGCGCTGCGAGGACGCGCGGAGACAGGCAGCGCCGCCGCGCCCTTCAACGCCATCAGCCATTGGCTGTACGGCTCGAAGGCCTTGCGACTGGACACGGCGGACACTCGCCACACCGCGCTCGGTGCGCTGGTCCACTTCGCCAGCTCGGTGTTCTGGGCGGCCGTCTACGACCACCTGGTATGCCGCCGCAAACCCCCTCCGGCGCCCGCGGAGCTGGTGGCCGGGGCGGCGGGCGTCGCCGCGCTGGCTGCCGTGACCGACTTCGCCTTGGTGCCCGAGCGCCTCACGCCCGGTTTCGAGCATCGCCTGTCCCCGCGCAGCCTGGTGCTTACCTATGTGCTTTTCGGTGCCGGCCTCGCGCTCGGCGCCCTGGCGACACGGCGGCACCGCTGAAACAGCAAGCCCCGGCATCCTTTCGGACAACCGGGGCCGGACCGCCGTGCGGGCACCTGGGTGCCCTGAGGCTCTTACATGTGGTCGATCATGACCTGGCCGAAGCCCGAGCAGGAGACCTGCGTCGCGCCGTCCATCAGGCGGGCGAAGTCGTAGGTGACCTTCTTGCTCTGGATGGCCTTTTCCATCGAGCTGATGATCAGGTCGGCGGCTTCCGTCCAGCCCATGTGGCGCAGCATCATCTCGGCCGAGAGGATCTCGGAGCCGGGGT
>CAMLGG010000124.1 GCA_946479475.1 uncultured Ideonella sp.
TGGTGGTGCCGATGAACGCGCTGCTGCAGCACCGCGGCCACAACCTGATGGGCGCCGGGCGCTCGATCGCGGTGCAGAACTTCAACGAGCAGGCCTGCATCCTGGGCCTGGGCGCGCTCTACACCGGCATGACGCGGATGGGCCTGTCCACCTTCGCCACGATCGCCGCCTTCGGCGTCGGCGTGGGCGGCGTGATGTGGTGGATCCACCGCTGGCACAAGCGCAACACCGTGCAGCACCGCGCCGAGGTCGAGCGCCTGCTCGCCATCGCCCGTTCAGACCGTCACTGATGCAGCCGCGACTGTGGCCGACGCTCGCGCTGGTGCTCAACGCGCTCGTGTGGGGAACGTCGTGGTGGCCGTTCAGGCAGCTGCACGAGCACGCCGGGCTGCATCCGCTGTGGACCACCGCCGGCGTGTACCTCATGGCGGTCGTCGTGATCGGCGCTCGGCGGCCGTCCGCCTGGGCCGAACTCGCGCGGCACCCGGCCCTGTGGCTGATCGTGCTCGCCTCGGGGACCACCAACGCCACTTTCAACTGGGGCGTCACCGTGGGCGACGTGGTGCGTGTCGTGCTGCTGTTCTACCTGATGCCGCTGTGGGCCGTGCTGCTGGCCCGACTGCTGCTGAAGGAGCCGCTGACCACGAATGCGGCGCTGCGCGTGCTGATGGCGCTGGCCGGCGCGGTGATCGTGTTGTGGCCGCAGGAGGGCACATCGCTGTGGCCGCTGCAGGTGACGGACCTGCTCGGCGTCATCGGCGGCTTCAGCTTCGCGCTCAACAACGTGATGCTCAAGCGCGAGTCGCGGCGCAGCGAATCCGCCCGCGCGCTGGCGATGTTCCTCGGCGGGGCGCTCGTCGCCGCGCTGCTGGCGCTGGCCCTGGGCCCCGCACGGGTGCCGCCTCCGGCGGGTCTGTCGGCCGGCTGGCTGCTGTTCGCGGCGGCGCTGGGCGGCTTCTTCCTGCTCAGCAACCTCGCCCTGCAGTACGGCGCGGCGCGGCTGCCGGCCAATGCCACCGCGGTGATCATGTTGACCGAGGTGGTGTTCGCCTCGACATCGGCGCTCGCCCTCGGCGCGGGCGAGCTCACGCCGGCGCTGGCGCTGGGCGGCTCGCTGATCGTCGGCGCCGCCCTACTGGCCGCCTCGCGGCCCTGACACCGCGTCGGCCTTGGCCCCGCGTTAGCATCCGCGTCGCTTTCCAAGGAGCTTCACGATGAGCAGCGTCTACGATTTCAGCGCCCGGACGATCCAGGGCCAGCCCGTCGAGCTCAGCCAGTTCAAGGGCCGGGTGCTGCTCATCGTGAACACCGCCAGCGAGTGCGGCTTCACGCCGCAGTTCAAGGGCCTGCAGGCCCTGTTCGAACGCTATGCCGACCGCGGCTTCGCCGTGGTGGGCTTCCCGAGCAACGAGTTCGGCGGCCAGGACCCGGGCAACAACGAGGAGATCGCCTCGTTCTGCGAGATGAACTACGGCGTCAGCTTCCCGATGATGGCCAAGGTCGAGGTCAATGGTGGCAATGCCCACCCGCTGTGGAAGTGGCTCAAGGGCGAGAAGCCCGGCTTCCTGGGCACCGAGGCGATCAAGTGGAACTTCACCAAGTTCCTGGTCGGCAAGGACGGCCAGGTCCTCAAGCGCTATGCGCCGCAGGACGAGCCGGAGAAGCTCGCCAAGGACATCGAGGACGCCCTAGCCGCCTGAGCTCGGCTCCGGCGGCAGCCACAGGCCGCCATAGGCCTGCTTCAGCCGGCGTTGCCGGGCCAGCTGCACCACCACCTCGTTGACCGTCTGGCGGGAAAGCCCTGCGAGCGCCGCCAGTTCTGCCTGCGTGACCCGGATGAAAAGTCGGACAGCCGACATTTTGCTCCGCCCGCATGGGCCTACTCTCCACCCATGACGACGCCCACGCCCCCTTTCGACGAACTGGTCCGGCATATGCGCGGCTTCGCCCGCGAACACCCGGCCGACTCGCTCTACGCCCGCATGGCGATGGTCGTCGCCGAGCGGCCCTCCCTGGCCGGCCTGCTGCTGGCCGCACCACCCGAGCGGCGCTGGGCCACGCTGTTGTTCGGCGCACTGCACGAGCGCCTGCTGGCCCTCAAGGACGAGGGCGCAACCCTGCCGGCGCTGGCGCAGTACTACCCGAGCCTGCACGGCTCGCGAAAGCCGGACAAAGCGCTCGGCGACGCCCTCGAATCCTTCGTCGCAGCCCACGGCGGCCGCTTGCGCGAGACCATCGCCCGCCGCATCACCCAGACCAACGAGGTCGGCCGCTCGGCGGTGCTGTGGCCGGCGTTGGCCGAGATCGCCCGCAGCCATGGAGGCCGGTCGCTGGCCTTGTTCGACTTCGGCTGCAGCGCCGGGCTGAACCTGGGCGTGGACGCCTTTCGCATCGCCTACCGGCACCCTGACGGCAGCCCCTGGTTCGAAGTCGGCGGCGGCGCCGAAGGGCCGCTGCTGCCCTGTCGCCTGCTCGGTGGCCGCCCGCCGCAGGATCCATGGCGCATCGAGCGCCGGCTGGGCGTGGACCGCGAGCCGGTCGACATCCAGGACGCCGAGGCCTTGCGCTGGCTGCGCGCCTGCCTGTGGCCCGAGGAAGCGGCCCGCGCGGAGCGGTTCGAAGGCGCGCTGGCCGTGGCCCGTGCAGCGCGACACCCCGTTCGCGCCGCACCCGATGGCCTCGCCGTGCTGGACTCGTGGCTGGGCGAGCTGCCCGCCGGCGTGACACCCGTCCTCTTCAACAGCTGGGTGCTCGCCTACTTCACGCCCGAGGAGCTCGCGGCGCACACCGCGCGGGTCCACGCGCTGATCCGCGAGCACGGCCTGGTGTGGCTGAGCGCGGAGGACAACACGCGCCTGGCCGCCACGACGGGCCTGCCGCTCACGCCGGCGCGACACGCTTCGGCACCCGGCACGGCGACCTACTGGGCGCTGAGCGAGCGCGACGGCCAGGGCGGCGTCGCCAGCCGGCTGCTGGCCAGCAGCCATGCCCACGGCGAATGGCTCGACTGGCTGGGCTGATGCACGGCAGCCGCTGTACGGCCGTTCGCACCGCGCCGCGATAATCGGCCATCGCATCCATCCAGGCCACACACGCCATGTTCGCCCACATCACGCCCTATGCCGGCGATCCGATCCTGTCCCTGAACGAGGATTTCCAGAAGGACCCGCGCCCGGGCAAGATCAACCTGTCCATCGGCATCTACTTCGACGACGCCGGCCGCATCCCGGTGATGCAGTCGGTGGAGAAGGCCGAGGCCATCCTCGCCGGCAAGGTCGGCCCCAAGCCCTACCTGCCGATGGAGGGCGCGGCCAACTTCCGCGCCGTCGTGCCGCCGCTGCTGTGGGGCGAGGGCCACCCGGCGCTGGTGGCGGGCCGCATCGCGACCATGCAGGCGGTGGGCTCCAGCGGCGGCCTGAAGGTCGGCGCGGACTTCATCAAGGCCTGGTTCCCGGGCAGCGAGGTGTGGGTCAGCGACCCCACCTGGGACAACCACAAGGCGGTCTTCGAGGGCGCGGGCCTCACCGTCAACACCTACCCGTACTACGACAGCGTTACCGGCGGCCTGCGTTTCGACGCCATGCGCGACACCCTGGCCGACCTGCCCAAGCGCAGCGTGGTGCTGCTGCATGCGTGCTGCCACAACCCGACGGGGGTCGACCTGACGAAGGCGCAGTGGGACGCGCTGGTCCCCGTGCTGCGCGAGCGCGAGCTGATCGCCTTCCTCGACCTGGCCTACCAGGGCTTCGGCGACGGCATCGAAGAGGACGCGTATGCGATCCGCGCACTGACCGATGCCGGGCTGTCCTTCTTCGTCGCCAACTCGTTCTCCAAGAACATGAGCGTGTACGGCGAGCGCTGCGGTGCGCTGAGCGTCGTCTGCCCGGATGCCGCCCAGGCCGCCCTCGTGCTGGGCCAGCTCAAGTTCACGGTGCGCCGCAACTACTCCAACCCGCCCATCCACGGCGGCCAGCTCGTGGCCACCATCCTCGGCACGCCGGAGCTGAAGGCCCTGTGGGTGAGCGAAGTCGCCGCCATGCGCGAGCGCATCCAGGCGATGCGCCAGCGGCTGCACTCGGTGCTGAGCGCCAAGCTGCCGGGGCGCGACTTCAGCTACTTCCTCACCCAGCGCGGCATGTTCAGCTACACCGGCCTTTCGACGGCCCAGGTCGACCGCCTGCGCGAGGAGTTCGGCGTCTACCTCATCCGCACCGGCCGCATGTGCGTGGCCGGGCTGAACAACGGCAACGTGGAGCGCACGGCCGAGGCGATGGCCGCGGTGCTGGCGGGCTGAGCGACAGGGTCGCTCCACCAGCGAAACGGGGGCCGTTGGCCCCGTTTGCGCTTCTGCTCCCAGCTCAGGGCGTCAGGCCCTTCAGCTCGCTGGTGCCGCCGTCAGTCGAACCGTCGTCGAACCGATCGGAGTACTTGCACTTCACATTGCGGCCCAGATCGACAGCCCACCAGCAAGTCATGCTGGACGTGAACGCCAGGACCGGGAAGTCCGGATTGCTGAAGGTCACGGTCGATCGGCTCTCGGATCTGATCCTCAGGGTGTCATGGGTGCCTTGCGGCACGGTGATCCGTTCGTACGCCTCGACGGCATTCGAGTAGTGGAAGACTACGCTCGACCGTTCGCAATCCCGCTTCGCATCACCAGACCACGACTTGCCCACCTGCAGCGGATAACTCACGCCCGCCACCGGCTGGTCAAAAAGGCATTCGACGCCCGTGCCCGTGTCGACATAGCCGAGGTTGCGGTCCTGAGCGTCGTAGAGCACGCGCAGCACGGAATAGGTGCCAGGGGTAGTGCCTGCTTCAGTCCCGTAGCGGCCGTTGTCCATCAAGACGGTCCTGACGAACTGGTCTTGGCGAGTGGTGTCCCCCAAGGTATCCGTCCAGTCCAAGGACCAGGTGGCGACCTGGCCATCGACTGGCGCCACGCGCTGGAACTCCTTCGGCGCCACCGTCACGTTCAGCGTCGCCTTCTGGCTCGCATCCGCCTTGTCCGTGAACACCACCACCAGCGAGCCGCCGGCGTTGCTGCTGACGGTCATCGACTTGGAAGTGAACGAGAAGCCGTTGACCTCGTAGCTGCTGCCCGTGGCGGTCGGCTCCCAGCGCGTCTCGCCGGCCGACTCGAAGACCAGCGTCGCCCCGGAAGGCACCTCGATCGTGCTCGTCTCGCCCGCGGTGAGCGGATTCGCCGCATCCGCCGTGCCGTCGACCGCGACGTTCACGCCGAACGCCGGCTTCTCGTCGCTGCTGCTGCCGCCGCCGCACGCGGCCAAGGCCATCACGGCCACCACACCCAGGGCGCGCAAGGGCGCACCCATCCACATGCCGATTCGCATGCCAACTCCCTGTATCGAGGTTCAAAGACTGCCCAAGGCACCGGGCGGTGCCGGCCCATCGCCGGGGCGAGCGGGACGATAGCCGCGCCGCCGGAAACATTTCTGAACAATCTGATGAGCGGACTGATGGTTTCTTCTGCGGCGTGACATATCGCCACGCGTTCCACGCCCCACCTGGCACCCCAGGGTCCGGCAGGCGTCCTTAAGGCCCGCTTCATCCAGGGTCGGCACGATGCCACCGACCATCCCTGGAGATCACCATGTCCTCACGATCCTGGCCCGGCGTGTCCGGGCGCGCCACCGGCAGCCAGGCCGCGCAGGCCCCCGCAAGCCCCGTGCTTGTCTGGGACCTGCCCGTGCGCCTGACCCACTGGCTGATGGTGCTCAGCTTCGCTGGAGCCTGGCTCACGGCCGAGGGCGAGCGCTGGCGCCTGGTCCACGTCACGCTCGGCTACACCCTGGCCGGCCTGGTCGCGTTCCGCCTCGCCTGGGGCCTCTTGGGGACACGCCATGCCCGTTTCGCCAGCTTCGTGCGCGGGCCCGCTGCGGCCTGGGCCTACCTCCGGGGCCTGATGGACGGCCATGCGCCTCACTACACCGGCCACAACCCGGCCGGCGCGCTCGCCATCGTCGCTCTGCTCGGCTTCGGGGTCCTCACCACCGGCCTCGGCTGGGCCCTGGATGCGGACCTCGGCGGCCACCTGCTGGAAGAGGCGCACGAGTTGGCCGCCCAGGCCATGCTGGCCGTGGTCGGCGTGCACCTGCTGGGCGTGCTCGTGGGCAGCCTGGCCCACCGCGAGAACCTCGTCCGGGCGATGTTCACCGGCCGCAAGCGGGCACCGCGCGACCAGGCCATCGGCCGCGCCTGGAGCGCCCTGGCGGCGCTGATCTTGATCTTCGTCGTCTCGTTCTGGGCGTGGCAATGGCAGAGTGCCCCTGCCGCCCAGGGCCTGACGGCCGCCCAGCATGGCGCCATGGCACACGAGGGCGACGATGACGACGATTGAGGTGCCCCGTGCGCGTCCTCCTGGCTGAAGACGATCCCCTGCTCGGCGACGGCCTGCGCGCCGGCCTGCGCCAGCAGGGCTTCCAGGTCGACTGGGTGCGCGACGGTTCGGCCGCGCTGCACGAGCTGCAGGCCGATACGCATGCCGCGGCGGTGCTGGATCTCGGCCTGCCCCGCATGGACGGCCTCGACGTCCTGCGCGCCGCCCGAGCCGCGGGCGTGACGACGCCCATCCTGGCGCTCACCGCGCGCGACACGGTGGCGCAGCGTGTCGGCGGCCTCGACGCCGGGGCCGACGACTACGTGGTCAAGCCGGTCGACCTGTCAGAGCTGGCCGCCCGCCTGCGCGCGCTGGTGCGCCGTTCGCACGGCCAGGCGCGCGAGCAGCTGCGCCTGCAGAGCATCGTGCTCGATCCGGCCGCCCGCGTGGTCAGCCGGGACGGCGTCCCCGTGAGCTTGTCGACCCGCGAGTTCGACCTGCTGCATGCACTGATGCTGAACCAGGGCCGCGTGTTGACGCGCGACCAGCTGGAGCAGCGCTTGTACCCCTGGGGCCAGGAAGTCGAGAGCAATGCCGTGGAGGTGCACGTGCACCACCTGCGCCGCAAGCTCGGCAGCGGCGTGATCGTCACCGTGCGCGGTGTCGGCTATGCCCTGGGCGCCCCGTGAGGCGCCGCGGCGGTTCGCTGCAGTGGCGGCTGGTGGCGGGTGTCTCCGCCGCGGCGGGTGCGCTGTGGCTGGTGGCTGCGCTGTGGCTCGGCCTGGACGCCCGCCACGAGATCGACGAGCTGCTGGATGCGCACCTCGCGCAGTCGGCGGCCCTGCTCATCGCGCAGCATGCGCCGGCCGGCGACGCCGACGAAGACGACCTGCAGCTCGACGCCCCCATCCTGCACCGCTACGGGCGCCACGTCGCGCTGCAGGTGTGGCAGGACGGGCGCCTCGTCATGCGGTCCTTGAATGCGCCGCTGCAGCCGATGTCCGCGCTGGCGGAAGGTTTCGAGACCCGGCAGATCGGCGAATCGCAGTGGCGCCTGTTCACGGCCCGCCACCCGGACGGCAGGCTTCAGGTCGTGGTGGGCGAGGAAACGGACTCGCGCGCCGACGTGCAGCAGGCCTTGCTGCGCGGCCTGCTGATCCCGCTGGCGATGGTGCTTCCGGCGCTCGCCTTGGTCGCCTGGGGCGTGGTCCGCGCCGGCCTGGCCCCGCTGCGCCGCCTGGGCACGCTCGTCGCCTCGCGACCGGCCGAAAGCACCGCGCCGATCGAGCTGCCCGGCGGGCCGCCGCCGCGCGAGATGGTCCCGCTGCTGGCAGCGCTGGAGGCGCTGCTGAAGCGCATCGCCGGGCTGCTCGACGCCGAGCGCCGCTTCACGGCCGATGCCGCGCACGAGCTGCGCACCCCCATCGCCGCGATCCGGGCGCAGGCCCAGGTTGCCATGGCCGCCGAGGATCCGGCGCAACGCCAGCGCGCGCTCGCCGCGACCCTGGCCGGCTGCGACCGCGCGAGCCGGCTGGTGCAGCAGATGCTGACGCTGGCCAGGCTCGAGACGACGGGCCTGGCGATGCGCCAGCCGGTCGACCTCGCCCATCTGGCCCGGGAGGTGGCGGCCGATCTGGCGCCGGCCGCGCTGGCCCGCCGGCAGGACCTCGACCTCGACACCCCGCCCGGCCCCTGCATGGTCGAGGGCGACGCCGACCTGCTCGCCGTGCTGCTGCGAAACCTGCTCGACAACGCGATCCGCTACGCGCCGCTCGAGGCCCGCATCCACCTGGTCCTGCAGGCCACCGCGGCGGGCGGCGCCTCGCTGCGGATCGAGGATGGCGGCCCCGGCCTCGACGAAGCTTCGCTGGCGAGGCTGGGCGAGCGCTTCTTCCGGGCGGCGGGCCCCGATGCGCCGCCCGGCAGCGGCCTGGGCTGGTCCATCGTCCGGCGCATCGCGCAGGCCCACGGGGCCTCGATAGAGGTGGGCCGCTCGTCCGGCCTGGGAGGCCTGGCGGTGACGCTGCGCTGGCCCTGATGCCTACAATGGCCCGAGCCCGTCCCCTGCCTTTCGAGCGCCCTGTCCCATGTGCCAGCTGCTGGGCATGAATGCCAACACGCCGACCGATGTGATGTTCAGCTTCACCGGCCTGGCCACGCGGGCCGACGAGCACAAGGACGGCTTCGGCATCGGCTTCTTCGAGGACCGCGGGGTGCGCGTCTTCATCGACCATGCGAGCGCGCGCGAGTCGGCCATCGCCCAGCTGGTCAAGACCTACCCGATCCACAGCGGCAACGTCATCGCCCACATCCGCAAGGCCACGCAGGGCCGGGTGGCGCTGGAGAACACCCACCCCTTCGTGCGCGAGCTCTGGGGCCGCTACTGGGTCTTCGCCCACAACGGCGACCTGAAGAGCTTCCAGCCCCGGCTGCACGCGGCCTTCCGCCCGGTGGGCGACACCGACAGCGAGCGCGCCTTCTGCTGGCTGATGCAGGAGCTGTCGAAAGCCCACGCCGGCGTGCCCGAGGTGGGCGAGCTCACCTGCACGTTGCGAGAGCTGATGCCCGAGCTGCACCGGCACGGCACCTTCAACATGCTGCTTTCCAACGGGCAGGCGCTGTGGGCGCACGCCTCCACCCACCTGCACTGGATCGTGCGCCAGCATCCCTTCCGCAGCGCGAGCCTGAAGGACGAGGACGTGCGGGTCGACTTCGCGCAGGCCACCACGCCCGAAGACCGCGTCGCGGTCATCGCGACCGAGCCCTTGACGGCCGACGAGACCTGGACGGCCTTCACCAGCGGCGAGCTGCGGGTCTTCGTCGACGGCCAGACGGTGGGCTGAAGCGGCCCCTACGCCGCCTTCGGCGCCGGTGCGACACTCGGTGCCCCGCCTCATCGCCGTGTCACGAGCATGTCCGCTGTTGCCTTGCCCCAGCCCGCCTTCGACCGCTTCTACCGACACGCCGAGCTGACCGAGCTGCTGCGTGCCTACGCCGCGGCCCGGCCCGACCTGATCGAGCTTCGATCGATCGGCCAGAGCCACGAGGGCCGCGACATCTGGCTGGCCGTCGTCACCGCCCGCCAGACCGGCGCCGACATCGACAAGCCCGCCTTCTGGATCGACGGCAACATCCACGCCGCCGAGCTCACCGCCAGCACCGCGTGCCTGTACTGGCTGCATCAGCTCGCCATCGGCTACGGCAGCGACGCCAAGGTGACCGAGCTGCTCGACACCCGCGTGGTCTACCTGTGCCCCCGCCTGAATCCGGATGGCGCCGAGCTGGCGCTGGCCGACCGGCCGCGGCACATCCGCTCGTCCACCCGGGCCTATCCCTTCGACGAGCCGCACGTCGACGGCCTGACCGTGCAGGACGTGGACGGCGACGGCCGCATCCTGCAGATGCGCGTGCGCGACCCGCACGGCGGCTGGAAGCCCCACCCTGAAGAGCCGCGCCTGCTGATCCCCCGCGAGCCCGGCGAGTTCGGCGGCACCTACTACCGCGTGATGCCCGAGGGCCTGCTGGAGCAGGGCTACGACGGCACCACCATCCGCGTCAACAAGGACCGTGAGGGCCTGGACCTGAACCGGAACTTCCCCGCCTACTGGCGGCAGGAGTTCGAGCAGCTGGGCGCCGGCCCCTACCCCACCAGCGAGCCCGAGGTGCGCGCGATGGTGGACTTCATCGTCAGGCACCCGAACATCGGCGCCGCCGTCAGCTTCCACACCCACTCGGGCGTCATCCTGCGGCCCATGGGCACGCAGAGCGACGACGACATGACGCCCGAGGACCTGTGGATCTACAAGCGCCTGTCGGACGTCGGCGCCAAGCTCACCGGCTACCCGGCGATCAGCATCTGGCACGACTTCAAGTACCACCCCAAGGAGGTCATCACCGGCACCCAGGACTGGGTCTACGAGCACCTCGGGGCGCTGTTCTGGACGGTGGAGATCTGGACGCCGAACAAGGAAGCCGGGATCACCGAGTACGACTGGATCCACTGGTACCGCGACCACCCGCCGGAAGACGACCTGAAGCTGCTGAAGTGGAGCGACGAGCACTGCGAAGGCCGCGCCCACAACGACTGGCGGCCCTTCGTCCACCCGCAGCTGGGCGAGGTCGAGATCGGCGGCTGGGACCGCATGAACTACTGGCGCAACCCGCCGCCGAAGTACCGTGAGCGCGAGGCCGCGCGCTTCCCGGCCTGGCTGACCCAGCTCGGGCTCACGCTGCCGAAGCTGGAGCTGCTGTCCGCCACGGCGGAACCGATCGGGCCCGACACCTGGCGCGTGGCGGTCGTCGTCGGCAACGCCGGCTACCTGCCGAGCTACGTGACCAAGCGCGCGATCGAGCGCAAGGTGGCGCGGGCCTGCGTGTTCGAGATCGACCTGCCGGAAGGCGCGAGCCTGGTGAACGGCAAGCGGCGCATCGAGGGCCCGCAACTGGAAGGCCACGCGCCGAAGAACTCTCTGCAAGCCTTCCTGCCCGAGCGCGAGGTGACGGCCGACCGTGCGCGGGCCGAGTGGATCGTGCGGGCGCCCGGCGGCATGGAGCTGACGGTGAAGGTCCAGGCTGGCCGGGCCGGCTCCGTGCGCGGCACGCTGGCGCTGCGTTGAACGAAGCGGGCAGCTGCAACACTCCGTCACGGCGGGCGCACGTCCGCCCCTTCGCCATCTGCCAAACTCGCCTTCCGCCGTTCCGGCGGCGAGGAACGAGCATTCGATGGACCTGACGATCAACGGCCGCAAGGCCTCTGTGGACGAGGCTGCGATCGCACCCGAAATGCCCCTGCTGTGGGTCCTGCGCGACGTGCTGGGGATGACCGGCACCAAGTACGGCTGTGGCATAGCGGCCTGTGGCGCCTGCACCGTGCATGTCGAAGGGCAGGCCGTGCGCTCCTGCGTCACGCCGGTCGCTTCTGTGGCGGGCAAGCCCATCCGCACGATCGAGGATCTCGGCACGCCGGAGGCGCCGCATGCCTTGCAGCTGGCCTGGGTGCAGCACAACGTGCCGCAATGCGGCTACTGCCAGAGCGGCATGCTGATGGCCGCGGCAGCGCTGCTGCAGAAGAACGCGAACCCCAGCGACGCCGACATCGACGCCGCGATCACCAACCTCTGCCGCTGCGGGACGTACCCGCGCGTTCGCGCCGCCATCCACAGCGCGGCCGAGGCGATGCGCGGGAGCAGGAAGGCATGAAGCTCACGCGCCGATTCCTGTTGCTGTCGGGCCTGGGGGCCACCGGGGCGCTGATGCTGGGCTGGGCCGGCCTGCCGCCACGCAGCCGCCTCGGCTCGGCGAGCCTGCTGCCGGCCGACGGCGGCGAGCTCTCGCTGAACGGCTGGATCAAGGTCTCGCCCGACGGCAGCGTCTCGTTCGCCATGCCGTTCTCGGAGATGGGCCAGGGTGTGCACAGCGCGCTCGCGCTGATGGTGGCCGAGGAGATGGACATCGCGCCGGCGCGCGTCAGGCCGGTGCAGGCGCCGCATGACGCCATCTACGGCAACGTGGCGATGTTCGTCGGCAGCCTGCCGCTGCATCCGACGAGCACCGAGCCGGGCCACCTCACCACCGGCGCACGGCTGGGCCAGTGGATGGTGCGCAAGGTGGCGCGCGAGCTGGGCATCGCCGTCACCGGCGGCTCGTCCACGGTCGCCGACGCCTGGGAGCCGCTCCGACTGGCCGCGGCCACCGCGCGGGCCCAGCTGCTCGGTGCCGCATCGCTGCGGTGGAAACTGCCCGTGGCCGAGTTCGAAGTGCAGGACGGCGTGGTGCGCCACGCCGCCGGCGGCGAGCACGCGCACTACGGCGAGCTCGCTGCGGCCGCGGCATCCACGCCGCCCAGCGAGGTGCGCTTCAAGCCCCGCGAACAGTGGCGCTTCATCGGCAAGCCGCAACCGCGCATCGATGCGCCGGCCAAGAGCAACGGCAGCGCGCGCTACGGCCTCGACGTCCGTGCGCCGGGCATGGTGTACGCCGTCGTCCGCCATGCGCCGGCCATCGGCGGCGTCCCCGGCCGCATCGAAGCGCGCGAGACGATGAAGCGCGCCGGCGTCGAGCGCATCGTGCGCCTGCCGCCGCTGGCGGGCTCGACGGATGCCGTGGCAGTGGTCGCGCGCACCACCTGGCATGCGCGACAGGGCGCCGACGCGCTCGAGGTCGACTGGCGTCCGCCGCCGGGCGGCGCGCTGGAGTCCGCAGCCATCCTCGACCGTCTCGAGGCCGATGCCCGGGCGGCGGCCGCCGACGACGACGGCTTCGGCTTCCATTCGCGCGGCGATGGCGTGGAGGGGCTCGCCAAGGCCGCGCAGAAGCTCGAGGCCCTTTACCGCGCGCCCTACCTGGCCCACGCGACCATGGAGCCGATGAACTGCACCGCACGCGTGGCGGCAGACGGCCGGGTCGAGGTCTGGGCGCCGACGCAGGTGCCCACGCAGGCGCGCGAAGCGGCGGCACGCGTGGCAGGGGTGGATCCCGAGCAGGTCACGCTGCACGTCACCTACCTCGGCGGCGGCTTCGGCCGCCGGCTGGAGGTGGACGTGATCTGCCAGGCCGTGCGCGTCGCGATGGAGACGGGCGGCCGGCCGGTGCAGCTGGTCTGGCCCCGCGAGGAGGACTTCGGCCACGACTTCTACCGCCCGGCCGGAGCGGCGCTGCTGCGCGGCGGCCTGGACGAGCACGGCCACCTGCTGGCGCTGGCCATCCACAGCGCGGGCGATGCCATCACGCCGCGCTGGATGGAGCGCACGCTGCCCAGGCTCGCCGGCCCGGTCGACACGCCCGACAAGACCACCGCCGAGGGCCTGTTCGACCTGGCCTACGACGTGCCGCACCAGCGCATGGCGCATCTGGCCACGCACACCGGCGTGCCGATCGGCTTCTGGCGCTCGGTCGGCCACTCGCACAACGCCTTCTTCAGCGAAGGCTTCATGGACGAGCTGGCGCATGCCGCCAAGGCCGACCCGGTCGCCTTCCGGCTGAACCTGCTGCAGACGATGCCGCGCCACGCGGCGGTGCTGAAGCTGGCGGCCGAGAAGGCCGGCTGGGGCCAGCCGCTGCCGGCCGGCCGGGCGCGCGGCGTGGCCTTGCACGAAAGCTTCGGCAGCATCGTCGCCCAGGTGCTGGAGGTCTCGGTCGAGACCGTGGACGGCAAGAAGCGCCCCCGTGTGCACCGCGTGGTCTGCGCGCTCGATTGCGGCACGGTGGTCCACCCCGACGGCGTGGCGCAGCAGGTCGAGAGCAGCGTCGTCTTCGGCCTTTCCGCGGCGCTCGCGGGCCGCATCGACATCGTCGGCGGGCAGGTGCAGCAGAAGAACTTCCCCGACTACCCCTTGCTGGGCATGCGGGATGCTCCAGTCATCGAGACGCACTGGGTCGACAGCCCCCGCGCCCCCACCGGCATGGGCGAACCTGCCCTGCCGCCGGTGGCGCCGGCGCTCGCCAACGCCCTGTTCGTTCTCACCGGCCAGCGCTTGCGCAGCCTGCCCCTGCAGCTGGCCTGAACCCTGGAGGACAAGACCATGTACACGCTGTACGGCACGAAGGGCAGCGGCTCCTCGATCGCCGAGGCCGGGCTCGGGCGCTGCGGCCTGGAGTACCGCGTCGTGCGCGCTTCGCAGTGGGAGGCCGACTCCGCCTATGAAGAGCTGAAGAAGGTCAACCCGCTGGGCCAGATCCCCACGCTCGTGCTGCCGGACGGCACGGTGCTGACCGAAAGCGCCGCCATCCTGATCCACCTCGGGCTGGAGTTCCCCGAAAGCGGCCTGCTGCCCGCCGGCGCCTCTGCCCGCGCGCAGACGCTGCGAGGCCTGGTCTTCATCGCCGCCAACTGCTACAGCGCGATCAGCCAGAGCGACTACCCCGAGCGCTACACCACCGAAAGCAGCGAAGCCGCGCAGGAGGCCGTGCGCCAGGGGGCCCGCAAGGTACTGCACCGCCACTGGGAAATCTTCGCCGACACCTTCGCCGGCCATCCCTTCCTGGGCGGGGAGCAGCCGGCCGCGCTGGACATCATGGCGGCCATCGTCTCGAAGTGGTCGGGCGCCCGCAAGCACCTGGCGGCCGAGCGGCCGGCGTTCCATGCGCTGCTGCAGCGCATCGAGGCGCATCCGTCGCTGCGGCCGGTGCTCGAGCGGCACTTCGATGCCTGAGGCTCCGGCACGGCCCATCGGGATATCGGCCCGGGGCAGTGAACGCCATTTACTGGTCTGAGCCAGTTTCTTGACATTATCGGTTTTGGCCGATAGATTGCGGATTCCCTCGGAGTCCGCCCATGAGCTATCCGATCCGCCTGACCGAGCAACTCAAGCCGCAGCTGAAGGCCCTGCGCAAGGCCCGCGGCCTGACCCAGTCCCAGCTGGGCGAGCTCATCGGCATCAAGCAGGCGCGCATGGCCGAGATCGAGGCGCACCCCGGCACCGTGAGCCTGGAGCAGCTGGTCAAGCTGCTGTCGGTCCTGGGCGCCTCGCTCCATCTGCACGTCGAGACCGCCTCCGAGCCCGAGGCGCGGCGCGACGCCGGCACCTGGTGAGGCTGGCTGATGAGCGCCGCCCGGCCGCTCCGCAGGCGCTCGCTCCCCCTTGGGGGGATGGCGCG
>CAMLGG010000125.1 GCA_946479475.1 uncultured Ideonella sp.
CCACAGCGCCTGGTCGTAGCCGCCCAGCGGCGAGCCGCGGTAGCCGCTGATGAAGCCCGCCGTGTTCAGGCCGGCGCGCGCATCGCGCGTGCGCTGCAGCATGGGCAGCCGCACCAGGGCCTGCACCCCGCTCATGAAGGCACGGCCGGTGGGCAGCGCGTACTTGTCGTCGAGCGTGACCGATTCCAGCGCCAGGCGGATCGATTCGGGCAGCGGGGCGTTCATGGGCAGGTGCTCCTTGGGGCAGCCGTGGCTTCGGGCAGGGGGTGCGCGAAGGCGCGGCGACTCGTGGCCGCGCGCCTGGCGAACAGGGGGTGAGTGCGCAAAGTGTAGGAGCAGACGCCCGACAGGTGCTTTCTTTCGATTGCCTCGCCGACCCCATTTGGGAAACAATCTTTCGCCGTCATGTCATTGCAGGAACCAAGATTGCCGAAGCCCGCAAGATCCGGGAAAACCAGTAGAACGGAGGCTCCGGCTGCTCCCGCCATTGCCACGGCGGCCGGCGTCACGCTGGACCGCTACGACGTCGCCATCCTCGACGCCCTACAGCGAGATGCCCGCCAGTCCAACGCCGACCTCGCCGCCGCGATCGGCCTTTCGGCTGCACCCACCTGGCGCCGCGTGCGCCGGCTGGAGGAGCTCGGCGTGATCACCGGCTACCGTGCCGAGATCGACCGCCGCAAGATCGGCCTGGGCGTGCTGGCCTTCGTGCGCGTGGACACCGAGCGCGACAACGCAGCCGCCACGCAGGCGCTGGAGGCGGCGATCCGCAAGCTGCCCGAGGTCATCTCCTGCCACTACATCTCGGGGGCAGGCACCTTCGAGCTGCAGGTGCTGGTGACCGACCTGGACGCCTACTCGCGCTGGACCATGGACACCCTGTTCAAGCTGCCCAACGTGAAGGACCTGCACACCAGCTTCTCGCTGGGCGAGGTGAAGGCCGGGGCGGCGCTGCCGCTGACCCATCTCAAGCCCCGCTGAGGCGATCACCCGCAGCCGCATGCATTACCCTAGCCGGATGGACCTCACCCCCGCACGCCGCGAGATCGTCACCGAGCGATTGCTGCTCGCGGCAGGCGACGAGGGCCTGGCCGAAGCGGTGGCGGATTTCCATCGCCGCAACCGGCGCCACTTCGCGCCCTGGGATCCGCCCACGCCCGAGAGTTTCTACACGGCCGCGGCGCAGGGCGACCGCATCCGGCTGGCCCTCAAGGCCTTCGCCGAGGGCGCCGGCTTCCGCTACTGGCTTTCGCCGCTGGAGGAGCCGACGCGGGTGGTCGGCTCCATCCATTTCAGCCAGATCGTGCGCGGCGCCTTCCATAGCTGCACGCTGGGCTACGCCCTCGACCAGCACTGCCAGGGGCAGGGCCTCATGCACGAGGCGCTTTCGGCGGCCATAGACGAGATGTTCTCCACCCGCGTGAACCTGCACCGCATCCAGGCGGCCTTCCGGCCGGAGAACAAGCGCAGCGGCGCGGTGCTGGCCCGGCTGGGCTTTCGCGTCGAGGGCCTGGCGAGGGACTACCTCTTCATCGACGGCGCCTGGCGCGACCACCACCTGGCCGCGCTGACCAACCCGCTGTTCAGCGAGCCGGTGGACTGGTAGGACTGCGACCCGGCGTCACTTGCCGCGGGCGCCCGGCGACTCGCGCCGAGGCGCATCGACGGCGGCGCGGAAGGCGGCACGCCCCTGCGGCAGCGGCAGCCGCTCCATCAGCGCCCGCACATAGGCCGCGCGAAGGTACTGCGCACCGAGCGGCATGACCTCCGAGCGAGCGGATTCGATGTGGTCGCCGGCGAGGGGACCCGCGAAGCGCCTGAAGGCCTCCTCGATGTCACGGAGCCGGTCATCGAGGCGGTCCGCCGACGGCTTGTCGCCGAACACCATCGATGCCAGGACGCAAGGATCGCGCGGCAGCGTGCCGGCCACCCCGCGTGGCAGCGCCCATCCACCCTCGCTGCCTTGCGCGTGGGGCGTCATCAGCCACACCTGCACGTCCGCGTGGCCCGGCTGGCTGAAGACGCGTTGCGCGATCCTGGGGCCGGTCCATCCGTCCGCCAGCGGGGCCGAATCCAGCAGCAGCCGGTCGCAGGGCCGGCGGCCCAGCGCCTGCATCACATCGTCGGCGTTGTCGGTGACCAGGATCCGTCCGCCTGCCCAGGCCTCGAACGCACGCTCGAAAGCGACCGGCTCGGACGTCGCGATGACGACGCTGCCCGACAGCGGCAGCGGCTGCCAGGCGACCGGGGACGAAGGAGACGGGAACTGCATGGACACGCGACGGACGAGAAGCGGGCGAAGATAGGCCGGGCCTTCCATCGCGGTCATGACGGATCCTTGAGCAAACGCTGATCGGCCGGCGGCCAGGCGGTCGCCCCGTGCACTTGCGCACGTCCGCGCCATCGCAGGCGCCTGCCCGGCGGGCCGCTACCTGCCGGCCGGCATCGCGCCCACGACCCCTTGCACCAGCCAGTCCATCTTCGCGATCTCCTCGTCGCTCATCCCCGCGCCCTCGGCATGGCGCACGCGGCCGGTGTTGTCGACCAGCCTGCCGGAGAAGACGTGGAAGCGGCCGTCGCGGATCTCCTGGTCCTTCTCCATGCCGGCCTCGCGGGCCTCGGGCTTCAACCTCGGGCTCAGGCCGGTGATGCGCACCATCGCGTCCTTCAGGCCGCCCATGCAGGAGCTGCCCTTCCAGCGGCCGTCGACCAGCGCCTTGATGGAATGGACGTAGTACGGCCCCCAGTGGTGCGTCACGGCGGCCAGCTGGGCATTCGGTGCCGCCACTTCCCGCATGTCGCTCTGGTAGGCCAGCAGGTCGACCTTCTCCTGCTCGGCCACCTGGGCGACGGCGGTCGAGGCCGTGTGGTTGGTCAGGACGTCCGCCCCCTGCAGGGCGAGGGTGAGGGCCGCCTCGCGCTCGCGCGGCGGGTCGAACCAGGTGTTCAGCCAGATCACCTTGACCTGGGCCTTCGGGTTGATCGCCCGCATGCCGAGGGTGAAGGCGTTGATGCCCTGCACGACCTCGGGCACCGGGAAACCGGCCACGTAGCCCGCGACGCCCTTCCGGCTGTGGTAGCCCGCGATCATGCCGGCCAGGTAGCGGCCCTCGTAGTGCCGGGCGTTGTAGGCGGCCACGTTGGGCGCGGTCTTGTAGCCACCGGCCACTGCGAACTTGACGTCAGGGAACTCCGCCGCCACGCGCAGTGCCGGCTCCTGGTAGCCGAAGCTCGTCGCGAAGATCATCTGGTTGCCCTGCGAGGCCAGGTCGCGCATCACCCGCTCGGCGTCCGCGCCTTCGGGCACCGACTCCACGACCGTGGTCTTCACGCGCGGGCCGAAGAAGGTCTCCAGGTCCCGGCGCCCGACCTCGTGCTGATACGTCCAGCCGGCCTGGCCCACCGGGCTGACGTAGACGAACGCCACTCTCAAGGGGGCAGCGGACGGGGCGGAGGCAGCAGCGCCCACCGGGTCTGCCACGGACGCGGCCGACGCTGCAGCGGCGCTGAAGACGGCCATGAACAGGTGCTTGGCAGGCATGCGAGGGCCTCGACGAAGGCGGCGCGGCGCATTTTGACCGCCCCGCCGATCCCTGCGTCACCCCCTGCGTACTACAGGAAAAACCCGGGGTCCGGGCACGAGGTTTGCGTTCGGTTCCGGGCCAGAATGCCGGCTTGCCTATGCAGGCACCTCTTCCTTCGATTTCCGTGCGCGGCACAACCGTCCCAGGAGATTTGTACCCATGAGCGCTCACCGCCTCTCGTCGATGATGAAACCGCTGGCCTTCGCGGCCTGCGCGCTGCTGGCCGCCGCCGGCGCGCACGCCAAGACCCTCGTCTACTGCTCCGAAGGCTCGCCCGAGAACTTCACCCCGGCCCTGAACACCACCGGCACCAGCTTCGATGCCGCCCGCCCGGTGTACGACCGGCTGCTGCACTTCGTGCGCGGCAGCACGCAGACCGAGCCCGGCCTCGCCGAGAGCTGGACCATCTCCGAAGACGGCAAGACCTACACCTTCAAGCTGCGCAAGGGCGTGAAGTTCCACAGCGTGCCGGGTTTCACGCCGACGCGGGATTTCAACGCGGACGACGTGATCTGGTCCTTCGAGCGCCAATGGAAGCCCGATCATCCGTATGCCAAGGTCTCGGGCGGCAAGTACGACTACTTCGCCGACATGGGGCTGAAGGATGACCTGGTCTCCATCGAGAAGGTCGACCCCCTCACGGTGAAGATGACCTTCAAGAAGCCCAACGTCACGATGCTGCCGAACCTGGCGATGGATTTCGCCGCGATCGGCTCGGCCGAGTACGCCGAGAAGCTGGCCAAGGCCAACAAGAAGGAGCAGTTCGACCAGGTGCCCGTGGGCACCGGCCCCTTCAGCTTCGTCATGTACCAGAAGGACGCCGTCATCCGCTACAAGGCCAACAAGGCCTACTGGGGCGCCGAGAAGGCGATGGTCGACGACCTGGTCTACGCCATCACGCCGGATCCGACCGCGCGCTACTCCAAGCTCAAGACCGGCGAGTGCCACCTCTCGGGCTACCCGCGCCCGGCCGACCTGCCCGAGATGCAGAAGGACCCGGCGCTGAAGGTCACCAACCTGCCTGGCCTGAACATCGCCTACTGGGCCTTCAACACCCAGAAGCCTCCGTTCGACAAGAAGGAGGTCCGCCAGGCCTTCACCCTGGCGATCGACAAGGCTGCGATCATCAAGGACGTCTACCTCGGCGCCGGCACGCCCGCCAAGAACCTGATGCCGCCCACGCTGTGGGGCTACAACGACAAGGTGCAGGACTGGCCGCACGACCCGGAAAAGGCCAAGGCCCTGCTGGCCGAGGCCGGCGTCAAGACGCCGATGGACGTCGACCTCTGGTACATGCCGGTGCAGCGCCCGTACAACCCGAATGCCAAGCGCATGGCCGAGATGATGCAGGCCGACCTGGCGAAGATCGGCGTCAACGCCAGGCTGGTCACCTACGAATGGGGCGAGTACCGCAAGCGCCTGCAGCAGGGCGAGCACATGACCGGCATGCTCGGCTGGAACGGCGACAACGGCGACCCCGACAACTTCTTCTTCCTGCACAGCTGCGACGCCGCCCGCCCCGGCGGCCAGAACCTGTCCAAGTGGTGCAACAAGAGCTTCGACGAGAAGCTCGAGAAGGCCCGCACGCTCACCGACAACAAGGCCCGCGCCAAGCTGTACGAGGAGATGCAGGCCCTCGAGCACGAAGAGCAGCCTGACTTCAAGATCGCGCACTCGGTGGTCTACGAGGTCATGCGCAAGGAAGTGACGGGCTACAAGCAGAGCCCGTTCAACACCCATGAATTCAAGGGTGTGAGCTTGAACTAGCAACGATGAGGGATCCCGAATGACGATGTTTGCCCATACCCGTGTCGCCCTGGGCCTGCTGGTCCTGGTGGGCATGGCCGCCCTGGCGGGCTGCCAGCCCGGTGTTCCAGACACGGTGAAGATCGGCGTGGCCCAGCCTCTGTCCGGCCCCCTGAAGGACCTCGGGCAGGACATGGTCGACGGCACGAAGATGGCCATCGACGACATCAACAAGGAAGGCCTGAAGATCAACGGCAAGACCGTCAAGCTGGAGCTGGTCACCGCCGACGACAAGGCCGACGCCGAGGCCGGCAAGGCCGCGGCGAAGAAGCTGCTGGACGAAGGCGTCGTCGCGGTGATCGGCCACCTCAACTCGGGCGTCAGCATCGCCGCCGCGCCGCTGTACGCCGAGAAGATGGTGCCGCAGCTCGCGATCTCCACCAACCCCAAGTACACCAAGCTGGGCCTGCCGACCACCTTCCGCCTGGTGGCCAACGACGACCTGCAGTCCAAGGCCATGGGCTCCATCGCCAATAGCCTGCCGGGCGAGCACGTCTACGCGGTGGTCGACGACAACACGCCCTACGGCAAGGGCCTGGCCGACACCGCCGCGGCCCAGCTCAAGGGCAAGACCATCGCCATCCGCACCTCGCTGGACGACAAGACCACCGACTTCAAGGCCCTGGTCGCCCAGATGGCCGACAAGAAGGTCGACGTGTTCGTCACCACCCTGGCCGACTTCCAGGTGGTGGCCCTGGCCGACCAGCTGGTGGCCGCGGGCCTGAAGAACATGCAGATCATCGGCAGCGACACCATCAAGACCGAGGGCATGCTCAAGGCCAACCCGGCGGTGGGCACCATCTACGCCACCTCGCCCATCATCGGCGCTTCCGAGTTCACCGGCGGCAAGCCCTTCCTGGAGAAGTTCCGCACCCAGTACAAGCACGAGCCGGTCTACGCGGCGCACTACGCCTACGACGCGGTGTGGGTGCTGACCGCGGCCCTCAAGCAGGCCAAGTCCGCCAGCGGAGACAAGCTCGTGCCGGCACTCAAGAACGTGGACGCGCTGGCCCCGGTGACCAGCAGCATGCGCTTCTCGGAAGATGGCGAGCAGCGCTACGGCTCGGTCAGCGTCTACCAGCTCAACCGAGGGAACTGGTTCCTCCTCACGCGCTCCGACGTGTGGTGACCAGCCCCTGACCACAGGAGTGCAAAGCGGCCTTCGGGCCGCTTGATCATTCATGCTGAAGTTCCTCTGGCGCCGGTTGGCGCTGACCATCCCGACCTTCTTCGCGCTGATGTTCGTCACCTTCGTGGCGATCCGGCTGGTGCCGGGCGACCCGGTGGAGGTGCGCGTCGGCGAGCGCGGCATCAGCCCCGAGCGGCTGGCGCAGTTCCGCCACGAACTCGGGCTGGACCAGCCGGTCTGGAAGCAGTTCCTCGACTACGTCTGGCAGCTTCTGCATGGCGATTTCGGCACCTCGCTGGCCACCAACCAGAAGGTGCTGACGGAGTTCGCGGCCCTGTTCCCCGCGACGCTGGAGCTGAGCCTGTTCGCGATGCTCTTTGCCGCGTTGATCGGCCTGCCGGCGGGCACGATCGCGGCCGCGAAGCGCGGCAGCCTGTACGACCAGGCGCTGATGGGCCTTTCGGTCACCGGCTACTCGATGCCCATCTTCTGGTGGGGCCTGCTGCTGATCATGTTCGTCGGCGAGCGCTGGGGACTGACGCCGGTCTCGGGCCGCATCGACCTGATCCAGTACTACTTCGAGCCGGTGACCGGCTTCATGGTGATAGACGCCTGGCTCTCGGGCCAGGCCGGCGCGGTGAAGGACGCGCTGCACCACCTAGTGCTGCCCGGCATCGTGCTCGGCACCATCCCGCTCGCGGTGATCGCGCGAATGACACGCTCGGCCATGCTGGAGGTGCTGGGCGAGGATTACGTGAGGACGGCCCGCGCCAAGGGCCTGCCGGTGTGGCGAGTGGTGGGGCTGCATGCACTGCGCAATGCGCTGATCCCGGTGGCCACGGTCATCGGCCTGCAGGTGGGCGCGCTGATGGCCGGCGCGGTGCTCACCGAGACCATCTTCTCCTGGCCCGGCATCGGCAAGTGGCTGATCGAGTCGATCGCGCGGCGCGACTACCCGGCCCTGCAAGGCGGCGTGATGCTGGTGTCCACCGTCGTCATCGGCGTCAACCTCGTGGTCGACCTGACCTACGGCCTGATCAACCCGAGGATCCGCCATGGCTGAAGTCTCAGTGGCCGCCAACCCGCCAGCCGCCACGCCGGCACCACCCTCCCCCTGGCGCTCCTTCTGGCACGCCTTCAGCGAGAACAAGGGCGCCGTCGCGGGCCTCATCGTCGTCGCCATCGTCGTGCTGCTGGCGCTGGGCGCCGACTTCATCGCGCCCCACTCGCCCAACGAGCAGTTCCGCGATGCGATCCGCGCCGCGCCGGCCTGGGCCGATGGCGGCTCGACGCGCTTCCTTCTCGGGACAGACAGCCTGGGCCGCGACATGCTCTCGCGCCTGATCCACGGGGCTCGCGTGTCGCTTTTCATCGGCCTTTCGGTGATGGGCGTGTCCTTCGTGATCGGCGTTCTGCTGGGCCTGGCCTGCGCCTCGCTGGGCCAGGTCGTCGACGTGGTGATCACGCGGATCATGGACCTCATCATGGCGGTGCCCAGCCTGGTGCTCGCCATCCTCGTGGTCGCCGTGCTCGGCCCGAGCCTGACGAACACCATCGTCGCGGTGACCATCGTCTATCTGCCGCGTTATGTGCGCCTGCTGCGCGCCTCGGCGTTGACCGAGCTGAAGAAGGATTACGTCACCGCGGCGAGGGTCTCGGGCGTGGGCGGCTGGCGGCTGATGTTCCACACCGTGCTGCCCAACTGCCTCGCGCCGCTGATCGTGCAGGCCGCGCTCGGCGTGTCCGACGCCATCCTCGAGGCCGCCGCGCTCGGCTTCCTCGGGCTGGGGGCGCAGCCGCCCACCGCCGAGTGGGGAACGATGCTGGCCGACGCCCGCGAGTTCATCCGCTCCGACCCCTGGCTGGTCACCCTGCCGGGCCTGGCGATCCTGATCACCGTCGTCTCGATCAACCTGGCCGGCGACGGCCTGCGCGACGCGCTGGACCCCAAGATGCGGAAAACATGACCCCCAAGCTCCCTTCCGGCCTGCGCCTTGCAGGCCGCGCCGGGCCAGCGGCCCGGCCCCTCGCCAGGCACGAACGGTCCACCGGACTGGTCGTGTCCCGGCGAGCCCCCCCGAGGGGGCTCGCGCAGCGGACCGGCAAAGCCGGATCCGCGCACGCCCTTGGAGAAAGGCCGCACCTGCACAGCGCAGCGTTGCCAACATGAATGCGAACAACCCACTGCTCGACATCAAGGGCCTGACGGTCAGCTTCGCCACCCGCGGGGGCGCCTTCCGCGCGGTCGACGGCGTCGACCTGCAGGTCGCGCCCAACGAGGTGCTGGCCATCGTCGGCGAATCCGGCTCCGGCAAGTCGGTGGCGATGCTGGCCATCATGGGCCTGCTGCCGTGGACGGCCACCGTCACCGCCGAGCGCATGCAGTTCGACGGGCAGGACCTGCTGGCCATGACGCCCAGGCAGCGCCGCGCGTTGGTGGGCCGCGACGTGGCGATGGTGTTCCAGGAGCCCATGAGTTCCCTGAACCCCTGCTTCACCGTCGGCTGGCAGATCGCCGAGGCCCTGGCCGAGCACACCGACCTCGACCGCGAAGCCCGCAAGAAGCGCGTGCTCGAGCTGCTCGATCAGGTCGGCATCCCGGACCCGGTGCGGCGCGCCCGCGCCTTCCCTCACCAGCTCTCGGGCGGCATGAGTCAGCGCGTGATGATCGCCATGGCCCTCGCCTGCCGGCCGCGCCTGCTGATCGCCGACGAGCCCACCACCGCGCTGGACGTGACCATCCAGGCGCAGATCCTCGATCTGCTGCAGGCCCTGCGGCGCGACACCGGGATGGCGCTGGTGCTCATCACCCACGACCTCGGCGTGGTCGCCGAGTGCGCCGACAGGGTGCTCGTGCAGTACGCCGGCAGGCCGGTGGAGACGCAGCCCGCCGACACGCTCTTCATGCAACCGCACCACCCGTACACGGCGGCACTCCTGGCCGCCCTGCCCGAGCGCGCGCGCCAGGGCGAGCGGCTGTCCGCCATCGAAGGCCTGGTGCCGGGCCAGTTCGACCGGCCGGCCGGTTGCCTGTTCGCGCCGCGCTGCCCGCACGTGCAGGCACTCTGCCACGCCAAGGTGCCGCTGCCGGCCAGCGATGCGCTCGGCCGCGCGCTGTGCCACTTTCCGCTGGTCGACGGGCAGCCCCTGCCCCTGCTGCCGCAGGCGAGCGCCGCATGAACGCCGTCATGGACAACCCCATCCGCCCGGCCGCCGAGAGCGCCGCCCCGGTTCTGGAGGCGCGTGACCTGCATCGCCAATACCCCGTCACGCGCGGCCTGTTCCAGCCGCCGGCCGTCGTGCAGGCCCTGGCGGGGGTCAGCTTCTCGGTCCAGGCCGGTCGCACGCTCGCGGTCGTCGGCGAATCGGGCTGCGGCAAATCCACCCTGGCGCGGCTGCTGACGATGATCGAGCCGCCGAGCTCGGGCGAGCTGCTGATCGACGGCAAGGACGTGGCCCATGCCGACGCGGCCCTCAGGCGCGAGCTGCGCCGCGAGATCCAGATCGTCTTCCAGAACCCGTACGGCTCGCTCAATCCCCGACAGACGGTCGGCAACGCGCTGATGGAGCCGCTGCTGGTCAACGGGATGCGAGACGCGAGGCAACGCGAAGCCCAGGCCCGCGCCATGCTGCGCCAGGTCGGCCTGCGCGAGGAGCATTTCGGCCGCTACCCGCACATGTTCTCCGGCGGCCAGCGCCAGCGCATCGCCATCGCCCGGGCGCTGATGCTCAAGCCGCGCATCCTGGTGCTCGACGAGCCGGTGTCGGCGCTGGACGTCTCCATCCGCGCGCAGGTGCTGAACCTGCTGGACGACCTGCAGCAGGCCCTCGGCGTGGCCTACGTCTTCATCTCGCACGACCTGGGCGTGGTGCGCCACGTGGCCGACGAAGTGATGGTGATGTACCTCGGCCGCTGCGTGGAGCAGGGGCCGCGCGACGCGGTGTTCGACAACCCGCTGCATCCCTACACCCGGGCGCTGCTCTCGGCCACGCCCACTGTGGATGCCGCCGCGCGCCGCGAGCGCATCATCCTCAAGGGCGAGCTGCCCTCGCCCATCGACCGGCCGAGCGGCTGCCCCTTCCGCACCCGCTGCCCGCTCGCCTTCGAGCGCTGCGCCCAGGTCGACCCCGAGCTCGCGCCGCGCGGCTCGCAGCGGGTGGCGTGCTGGGCGGTCCCTGTCTAACATTTTCTTGTAGCGGCAGTCAATCCCGATACTCCGGGACAGCATCTCCCTATCATCGCTCTGCTCGATGGGAGCAACCCTGGAGGAGAACGACGATGTGGGAGCGCGCGAGAAGCGTGGCGGCCGGTGCCCTGGGCCTGGCCATGATGGTGGCTTCGGCCCATGCGGCGACTGCGCCCAAGCGACGCAGCGGTCCGGTGCTGAATGCGGCGGGGCAGCCACTTCGCTCGCCGACAGGCCAGGCGTTGCACTACCAGTCCACGAGCTGGCGCGTCGCACCCCCTGCGGCGCTGCGTCCGCGGGCTGAAGACAAGCGCCTGAGCGGCCCGCAACTCGGGCTGCAACCAAGCTGGAACTACGTCGCCTTCGGCGCGAACATCGGGGGCTCCGGCCTCGTCTCCGCCACCGTCAACGGAACCACCGAGATCTACGCCGGCGGCTCCGGCACGACCTTCGGGCCTGACACCTACTGGTACGCCCTGACCAAGGTCTCGAACGGCCTGGGCGAAGGGCTGAAGCAGGTCTTCGCCTCGGAGGAATACGGTGCGGCGATGGTGCAGCTGACGGTGGCCAAGGCCGGTGCGGGCGAGCAGCGGATCGTGGTGGCGCTCGAAGACGGCACCCTGATCCAGTACGACGCTGCCACCAAGCAGATCAAGGAGCGCGGCGCCGGCCCCTGTGCCAGCCGCGGCGGGCAGCAGGCTTTCGCGGTTGGCGACCTCAATGCCGACGGCATCGACGAGTTCGTCTCCGTCTGTGCCGACCAGACCCTGGCCGTGCACGGGCCGGCCTACACCAGCTGGACGCTCGCGGGCGTGGGCGGCACCTCGCTCGCCATCGCCCAGATGGACGACGACGCCGCCATCGAAGTCGCGACGAACGCCGGGAAGGTCGTCGACACCGGCACGAAGACAGTGCAATGGACGCGCAGCGGCGGCTTCGGCGCCCACGTGATCGCGGGCGACATCGACGGCGACGGACGCGCCGAGCTGATCGCCGCCGATGCCTGGTATTGGGTCAACGCCTACGAAGTGGAAAAGAAGCTGCCGAAGTGGAGCCTGCAGGCCGAGCTCGACATCGGCGCGATCCAGCTGGCCGACATCACCGGCGACGGGGTGAAGGAGCTGTTGCTGGGCGATGGACAGTGGGGATCCATCCACGCCTACGATCCCGCCACCTTGGCCGAGACCGGCCGCATCGGCAACCCCGAGCACGGCGTCACCAACATCCTGGTCGCCGACGTCAACGGTGACGGCGTTTCCGAACTGCTGTGGGGCGCCGGGGCCACCAGCACGGGCTCGGACTACCTCTACGTCTCGACCTGGGCCAGCAAGACCATCGAGTGGCAGAACCTGGATCTGACCGGTCCCTTCGTCGGGCCGGTGGCCGGCGACCTGGACGGCGACGGCGTCCCCGAGATCGTGTTCGCCTCCTGGGGGTCCGAGGCCGACTACGACAGCGGCCGCATCATCGTCCTGGACGGCCGCACCCTGGCCGTGCGTGCCGTCTCCGCCCCCGTCGTCGACAACTACAGCTGGACGGGCCTGCGGGACCTGCGGCTGGCCGACGTCGACGGCAACGGGCGCCCGGAGATCCTGGTCGCAGCCGACCGCCTCTACGACGGTGCGCTGGAAGCGTACAAGTTCACCCGCAAGAACGCCTTCGTGCGGACCGCCCAGGTGATCGACAGCGAGACCAGCGGCTTCACGTCGGTCGCGGCAGCCGACGTCGAAGGCGACGGCAGCCTCGAGTTGATGGGCGGATCGTCCGGCTTCGTGTTCGCGTACGACCCCGCCACCGGCAGCCGGAAGTGGCGCTCCCCGGTCCAGATGGGCGGCTCGGCGCGTGACCTGGTCGTGGCGGACGTCGATGCGGACGGCACGCTGGAGTTCACTGCACTGGCTTCGGGCGGCATGCCCTACGTGCACGACGGCCTCACCCATGCGCTGGAAGCCATCGTCGACCTGAACGGCACCTGCATGTCTTCCGTCATGACTGCAGGCGGATCCCACCTGTTGGTCGGCGATGCCTCGGGCCAGGTCCATGAGGTCGCGTATCAGGCGGGCAGCTATGTCGACATCCGGCAGTGGCAGGCAGCGTCCGCGGCCATCGACGGCGTGACCGTCGCCGCCAACGGCTCGGCATGGGTCGGCAGTGCCGGCCGCATGCGCGCCTTCGGTGCGAAGGGCAAGCTGCGCTACGAGACGATCGATCTCGGCGGCCAGGCCGGCCGCCAGGTCGTTCGGCTCAAGAGCGTGGGCCTGGACCTGACTGCCGGCTCACGCGGTCTTCATGGCCTGACCTACGCCGCCCCGTGACGGACGGTCCCGGCGCAGCGTCAGCGCGTGAGGCCCAGCCGCTCGCGGACGGCCGCCACGTGCTCGCCGACCTGCTCGACGGCCTCGATCAGCCGCGCCTCGGTGCAGCCGAACTCCTCGGCCCAGTAGCGCAGCTCGACCGGGTCCATGGTGTTCACGCGGCCGGGATCCAGGGGCTTGACGGTGGCGGCCGGGATGCGGGTCTCGTCCGGGCGGCTGGTGCTTGGCTTCATGGTGCGCTGTCTCCGCTTCGGTTCATCGTCCCTGCTGCTTCTGGTAGGTGCCCATCAGCTCGGCCTGCGCGAGCACGTGGCCTTTCATGGCCGCTTCAAGCTCCGCCTTGGTGGGCTGCGAGAGCTCCGGCAGCCGGCCATCGAGCGCGTAGAGCTTGAAGAAATAGCGGTGTCGGCCGATCGGCGGACAGGGGCCACCCCAGGCGGCCTTCTTCCAGTCGTTCAGGCCCTCACGGGCGCCCTCGGGCAGCGCCTGCCCCTCGCCGGGCAGGCCAGCGGCCCCGGCCGGGATGTCGACGACGACCCAGTGGACCCAGGTGCGCTGCGGCTTGGCCGGATCCGGCGCATCGGGATCGTCGACGACCAGCGCCAGGCTGGCGGTGCCCGGCGGCAGGCCTTTCCATTGCAGCGGTGGCGCGACGTCCGCGCCTTCGCAGGTGCAGCGCTGCGGCAGCTCGCCGCCGTGGGTGAACACGCTCGAGTGAAGTTCCATCGTGCGTCTCCTTCTGGGCCGGACTCCCAGTTTGGGCGCCATGACGGCGCCGGACAAGGATCCAGGTCAAGTCCCTGTCAGCCCGCGGGAGGCACGCCGGTTGCTCGCCAGCGCGCCACCTGCGCGGCCACCCAGGCCGGGTCGTCCAGCGGCAGGTCGTGGCCCGCCTCGGGATGCATGCACAGCTCGACGCCCCAGTGCCTGGCCAGGGCCTGGGAGCAACGGGGATCGACGAGCCGGTCGGCGGCCCCGCCAAGCAGCAGCAGCGGCACGGGCGGCTTCTCGCGCGGCGCACGGTACCTCGCCGCGGCCAGCAGCTGGCGCAGCGCGTTGACCGTCGACACCGGACGCGCGGCGCGGATCGCCGCCCAGGCGGCCGGTGCCTCGGGATGCTCGAGCGCACGGGCACTGGTCAGCTGCAGGATCGTCTCTTCACGCCGCAACGCGCTGCTGCCCGCCAGCAGGCGCACCAGGGCCGGCCAGGCGCGTGGCTGCAGGCGGTGGTGCAGCGGGCTGAGCCCGGCCAGGCTGGTGTTGACGAGCACCGCCCCGGCAAGCTCCGCCGGATGCCGTCGGGCCCAGTCGAGCGCGACCATGCCGCCGAGCGACAAGGCCAGGAGGTGAAAAGGCGGGGACACGCCCCTGGCCGCCAGCTCACGCCTCACGGCGTCGGCCATCGGCCGGATGCGCAGCGGGCTGGTCTCGCGGTGGCGGACGCCGCTGCCGGGCAGGTCCACGCAGACCACCCGCGCGCCCGGCAGCCGGGCACCGAGTTCTTCGGCGAAGCCGCCCCAATGGCCCGCCTCGCGCGTGAGGCCGCGCAGCAGCACCCAGGTATCGGCGGGCCCCTGCGGCATCAGCGAAGGTTCCTTCGGTACCAGCGGTCGAGGGCCTGCTCGCGCAGGCGCAGGCGTTCGGCCTGCTCCTGCGGCACCCAGCGGGCGTGGCTCGCGACCGCGCGCCCCACGAAGTACATCAGGCTGAGGTGGCGCCGCAGCACCCGGTGCCGACGGTGCTCGATCAGCGGATTGAAGATGCCGTGGCGCGAAAAGACCTGGCGCGGG
>CAMLGG010000126.1 GCA_946479475.1 uncultured Ideonella sp.
ACGTCGAAATCCGCCGTGTCTTGCCCGTGCAGCGCCGTCACGGTGAGGCAGACGCCGTCGCACGACACGCTCGCGCCGATCTCGAGGCCGGCCGCGAAGCCGGCTGGAAAGCGCAGCCTGAAGCTGCGAAGCCCGGGCCGGTCGGTGAGCCCTTCGATGGTGGCGATGCCTTGAACGATGCCGGTGAACATGGCAGCAATTATCGATCGCCGCGCCGCAAGCGCCCCCTACCAGGGCGTGCGCGGATCCGGCTGCAGCCGGTCCGCTGCGCGGGCTCCCTTGGGGGGCAGGCCCCTGGCAGGGGCCGTGGGGGCCTCATTCAGTCGGGTTTGATCTTTGCGCGGGTGATGACCGGCTGCCAGCGCTTCTGCTCGGCGGCAATGAAGCTCGCGAACTCGGCCGGCGTGCTGCCCACTGCGATGGCAGCGTCATTGGACAGGCGATCGAGGGCCTCCTTCTCGCGCATGGCCCGGGCACAGGCGGCCGCCAGCTTGTCGATGGCGACGGCCTGCTGGCTCGAGGGCGCGAGCATGCCGTACCACTGCGTCATCTCGAAGCCCGGATAGCCTTGCTCGGCCACCGTCGGCACATCGGGCAACTGCGGGATGCGCTGGGGGGTGCCGGTGGCGATGCAGCGCAGCTTGCCCGTCCTGATGAACTGCAGCACGGCCGGCGCGCCCACCGAGGCGGCGTCCAGCCGGCCGGCCAGCAGGTCGGTCAGCTGCGGGCCGGTGCCGCGGTAGGGCACGTGCAGGATGAAGGTGTCGGTGGCCATCTTCAGGTACTCCATGGCCAGGTGCCCCGCGCTGCCGTTGCCGGCCGAGCCGTAGTTCAGGCGGCCCGGCCTGGATTTCGCCAGCGCGACGAACTCCTTCAGGTTCTTCACCGGCAGGTCGGGGTGGACGAGGTACAGGCTCGGCACCTTGGCCAGCAGCGAGACGGGCTTGAAATCCTTGCGCGGGTCGTAGGGCAGCTTGTCGAAGATGTAGGGGTTCACCGCCAGCGTGCCGATGTGGCCGAGGATCACCGTGTGCTGGTCGTCCGCGCGCGCCACCTCGGCCATCGCGACGTTGCCGGCGCCGCCGGGCTTGTTGTCGACGTACACGCTCTGGCCGAGCGACTTCGTCAACTCCGCCGCCGTGGCACGCGCGACGATCTCGGAGCTCCCGCCAGGCGCGAAGGGCACGACGAAGCGCACCGCCTTGCCCGGCCAGGCGGCCTGGGCGCGTGCGCTGGCCGGCAGCAGGCCGGCACCGCCGAGGGCTGCGGCGGCTTCGAGCCACTGGCGCCGCGTGATGGAAGAGGTCGGCATGGTCTGGTCTCCGGTCGGTGGGACCGGCCCACTCTAGCGGCGCCGGAGGTGCCCGCTCGACGGAAACCACGTAAGGGCAATCCTGAAGATTCGTCAACCCCGAGGGGCGGCCCCATAGGCCGGCCGGGCCGCAGCGCTTAAGCTCTCGCGGCTCATCGGTCTGTCAGGGAGTGTCCATGCCCTTAGCGTTCACGCGCCGCTCGGCGCTGGCTGCAGTTGCCGGCGCCTGCGCCACCTTCACCCCCCTGGCCCGCGCTGCCTTCGCGCCGGTCCGCTACCGCCTGAGCGACCTGGGCGATCTGGGCGGCAGCACCATCGACGTCAACGATGTGAACGACCACGGCGTGGCCACCGGCATGGCCACCCGGCACGACGGCGACCACCAGGGCGTGGCCTTCGTCTCGGTCAATGGCCGCATGCACCGGGCGCGCTTCCAGGGCTCCGGCCACCCCTCCTACGGCATGGCGATCAACAACTCGGGCCTGGTCGCCGGTTTCGACCGCGGCCTGATCTCTCCGCCGGAGCCGAACGTGTGCTGGACGGCCGGCCGCGACGGCATCCGGCACGAGTTGCCACCGGCGGACGACGGGACCGCCTTCATCTACCTCGAGGACATCAACGACGCGGGCATGGTGGTCGGCGGCTCGGGCGTGGTGCCCCTGCGCTACTCGGGCGGCCGCACCGAGTCACTGGGCCTGCCGGACGGCTTCAGCCATGGCCACGCCCGGGCCGTCAATGCCGAAGGCGACATCGTGGGCGTGCTCTACGGCCCCACCGAGGGCACCGCCTTCACCTGCTTCGACGGGGTCATCCGGGCGCTGGACATCCCGGGCGCCGGCGAGCACGAAGCCCGCGGCGTGAACCGGCGGCGGCAGGTCTGCGGCACCCTGCGCGGCAGCGGCCAGGGCCAGCCGGGCCGCCCCTTCGTCTGGCAGGACGGCCAGCTCAGCCTGCTGCACTGGCCGGGCCGCCGCAGCGCCGTGGCCCAGGCCATGGCCCTGAACGACGACGGCACGGTGGTCGGCATCTCTTACCGCAAGGGTCAGAACGGCTGGAGCGTCGAGCGCGCCTTCGTCGCCTTCGATGACGTCATGTTCGACATGAACACGCTGCTCGAGGAGGACCAGGCCGGCACCTGGGTGCTGCACCGCGCGGCCTCGATCAACCAGCGTGGGCAGATAGTCGGCAGGGCCTGGCGGGAAGATCTTCAGGCCTACCGGGGCTACCTCGCGACGCCCGTCGAAGGCTGAACCCGCCGCTGCGCCGCCTTCGGCGTCGGTCCCTCAAGGAGATCACTCTTGCGGGGAGCGGCCCGTCGAAGACTGGGCGCTCCCCAGCCACTTGACGAGCGCGAAGCCCCGCTCCTCGAACACCGGCTCCCAGGCACTCGCCTCTTCGGGTGGCAGCTTGCGCAGCTGGTCGACACGGATGAGCGCCAGCTCGCCTGGCTTCGGGTGCCGGCGCGGCGTCACCTCCGCCCGGTAGAGCGCGAAGCTGGGATGGTGGAGCTGCCACTGCACCGCCGGCTCGGGCCGGTTGCGGGCGACCAGCGCCGCATCACGGACCGGCCCTTGCAGCAGGATGCCCCACCAGGGCAGCGCGAAGCCGAGCACGACGAGCGCCACCACGCAGGCGCCCAGCAAGGGCGTGGCGTGCGCCGGCAAGCCCTGCCGCCAGCGCGCGGGCGCGGCGGCAAGGCCGACCACCACGCCGGCCGCGACCAGCCCGGCGCCGACCACCAGCGTGGGCACCGGCACGCCGCTCAGCAGCGCGCGGTACTCGGGCTTCGTCATGCGAGACGCCACCAGCGGCAGCTGCCACGCCGGCAGCACGAACAACGCGAGCAGCAGCAACGCTGCGAGCGCCAGCGCCCAGCGCATCACCGCACCCGAACGCTCGAGCTCGATGGCCATCAGCAGCACGAAGGGCGTCGCGCCATAGAGCACGTAGTGCGGCAGCTTGGTGCCGGACAGGCTGAAGAACACCAGCACGAACAGGCCCCAGCCGAGCAGGAAGCGGCCCAGCGGATCGCGCCAGTGCTCACGCACATGCCGGGCCACGGCCGCGAGCAGCGGCGCCCACGGCAGCAGCACGAGCGGCAGGACGACGAGGTAGTAGCCCCAGCCACCGCCGTGCTGCTCCAGCGTGCCGGTGTAGCGCGCGAGGTTGTGGCGCACGAAGAAGCCGTCGATGAAGGCCTGGCCGTGGCGATGCAGCGCGTAGGCATACCAGGGCACGGCTATGCCGAGCAGCAGCGCCCAGGCCGGCAGGTCGCTCGCCGCCTGCCAGACGCGGCGGCCAAGGGCGCGCCAATCGCCGGCGGTGATCAGCCAGACGCCAGCGGCGGCGACCGGGATCAGGCCGGCGACCGGGCCCTTGGCAAGCAGGCCGAGGCCCATCCAGGCAAAGGCGCGGCGCAGCGCCGCCTTCGACTCGGATTCCAGCCATCGCCAGGCATCGAACACCGCCAGCACGAGCAGCAGGTTGAGCAAGGCATCGGCCGTCGCTGCGCGGCCGATGGCGAGCACGCCCAGGCTGGTCGCCATCATCAGCGCCGCGCTCGTGGCCCGGCGCTGCCCCAGACGCGGCGCGGCGAAGCCGAACACGGCCAACGCCCAGCCCCAGGCACACAAGGCCGAGGGCAGGCGCAGCGCGAACTCGTTCAGCCCGAAGGCCGAGACGCTGCCCGCCTGCAGCCAGTAGACGAGGATGGGCTTGTCGAAGCGGTCCTCGCCGTTGAGCGTGGTGTGTCCCCAGTCGCCGCTGGCCAGCATCTCGCGCGTGGCCTCGCTGAACGCGCCCTCGTCGACGTCGAACAGCGGCGCCGAGCCGAGTTGAAAGAGCGCCAGCGCGAGCAGCGCAAGGGCCAGCGCCCAGGGCGCGCGCTTAGGCAGAAAAGCCCGCATGCCAGGCTTCGTTCTCGCCGAGTTCGGGCTGCTGCATCGTGTGGTACTGCCTGGCGTGGCCGCCCTCGTAGTAGATGCGGATCAGCAACTCGGCCAGCACGCCGGTGCAGAGGAACTGCAGGCCGGCGATCACCATGAAGAAGCCGAGGATCAGCAGCGGCCGGCCGCCCACCGATTCGCCCAGCAGCTTGAGCACGCCGAGGTAGGCGAGGATGCCGCTGCCGATGGCGCCGACGCCCAGGCCGACCGTGCCGAAGAAGTGGCCCGGCCGCGCGCCGAAGTTGAGGAAGAAGTACACCGCCAGCAGGTCGACCAGCACGCGGAAGGTGCGCGAGATGCCGTATTTGGATTCGCCGGCCGTGCGCGCGTGGTGGCTCACCGGCACCTCGGCCATGCGGGCCGGCGAGGTGACGGTGGCAAGCCACGCCGGGATGAACCGGTGCATCTCGCCATACAGCCTCACCTCGTGCAGCACCGGCGCGCGGAAGGCCTTGAGGCTGCAGCCCAGGTCCTGGAACTTCAGGTCCGTCACGCGGCGGATCAGGCGGTTGGCCAGCATCGACGGGAACTTGCGCAGCGCGAAGCCGTCCTGCCGGTTCTGGCGCCAGCCGGCGACCATGTCGAAGGGCTCGTTCAGCAGCTTGGCCACCAGCAGCGGGATGTCCTGCGGGTCGTTCTGCAGGTCGCCGTCCATGGTGACGATCACGTCGCCGCGCGCCGCATCAATGCCCGCCTGCATCGCGGCCGTCTGGCGGAAGTTGCGCAGCAGGCGCAGCACGCGGATGTGCGGGCCGACGGCGGCCGCATGCTCCTGCAGTGCGCGACCGGTGCCATCGCGGCTGCCGTCGTCGACCACGATCAGCTCCCACGGATGCGGGTAGGCGGCCAGCGCCGACTGCACCGCGTCGATCAGCGGGCGCGCGTTGTCGATCTCGTTGTACATCGGCACGACCACCGACAGGCGATGCGCCGGCAGCCGCAGCAGCGCCTGGGCCCGCATCGCCGGCAGGTCGATGGGCGCCTCGGCGGCGTTCGATGGGAGGGTGGTCGTGCTCATGGTTTCTCCAACGCGGGCCGCCTCTCGCGTGCCCAGGGCATGATGATCGCAGCCGCGGCCAAGGCCACGGCCAGGCTGAAGGCGTGCAGCGCCAGCGCGCCGGCGGCCACCTGGGCGCCGGTGCCGTGCACGCTGGCATCGCCCATCAGGGCCGCGGCCCAGACGCCGGCCTCGTAAGTCCCCAGGCCCGCGGGCCCTTGCAGCGGCAGCACCGAGGCCACCTCGCCGCCCAGCGCGCCGCGCAGCGCGGCGGCGAAATCCAGCGGCGCGAGCGCCTGCAGCAGCAGCGCGAAGACCGCCAGCTTGACGAGCCAGTTGGCGGCGCAAAGCGCCCAGCCCGTCCGGTCGTTGCGATGCGCCAGCCAGGCGGCCGAGAAGCGCTGCACTGCGGGGACGCGAGCCGACAACATCGCCAGCAGGCGCGGCCCGAACAGCAGCACCAGCAGCCAACCCAGGACGATGAGCACCGACCAGCCGGCCCGCGTGCGGGCATCGACCGGAGGCAGCCACCACGCCGCCAGCGTGCCGAGCACCGCCGCATCCTGCAGCCGCAGCCACAGCAGGCTCTTGAGCGACTCGGAGACCGGCACGCCGAAGCGGCGCTGCAGCAGCAGCGGATAGCCGGCCTCGCCGGCGCGAAGAGGCAGCACGACGATCGCGGCGTTGTGGGTCAGGAACAGCGCGAGGCAGGCGACGAAGCCCGGGCCCCGGCCGCGCGCCGGCTGGGCCGCGAACCAGGAGCCCCATTCGCGGCGCAGCCGCTCGGCGCGCAAGGCGTAGCTGGCGGCGAGGCCGGCCAGGGCCACGGCCCACACCCACAGGGGTGTCGCGGCGAAGGCTTCCCGCAGGGGCGCCAGGTCGACCTTGCGCAGCAGGAAGGCCAGCAGGCCGATGCCCAGCACGCTGGCGATCACGAGGCGCATCCAGGGGCGACGCGCGGTGTCGGGCTTGTCGGGCATCTGGCGTTCAGGGAAACCGGCAATGGTAGCAGCCGGGGCTATCATCACTGGCCCATGGCCCAGCAGCACATCCTCGTCACCGGCGCCGCCGGCTTCATCGGCGCGCACGTCGCGGCCCAGCTCGCCCGCGAGGGCCACCGAGTCGTCGGCGTCGACAGCTTCAACGCCTACTACGAGGTCCGCCTCAAGCACGACCGCGTCGCCGCGCTGCTGAAGCCGCTGGGCATCGAATGCCGGCCGCTGGACCTGTGCGACGCCGCAGCCACCCGCCAGCTCATCGTCGACGGCCGCTTCGACGCGGTGATCCACCTCGCCGCCCAGGCCGGCGTGCGCCACTCGATCAAGGCGCCGGGCGACTACATCCAGTCCAACCTGGTGGGCTTCGGCAACGTCATCGAGTCCTGCCGCGAAGCGGGCGTGCCGCACCTGCTGTACGCCAGCTCCTCGAGTGTGTACGGCAACCGCGAGGACGCGCCCTTCCGCGAGTCGGACCGGGTGGACCGCCCGGCCTCGCTCTACGCCGCCACCAAGGTCGCCAACGAGCTCATCGCCCACACCTACGCCAGCATCCACGGCCTGCGCTCCACCGGCCTGCGCTTCTTCACCGTCTACGGGCCCTGGGGCCGGCCCGACATGGCCTACTTCTCGTTCTCGCGCCGCATCCGGGCCGGCCAGCCGATCACGCTGTTCGCGCAGGGCGAGCTGCTGCGCGACTTCACCTGCATCGACGACATCGTCGACGCGGTCATCGGCCTGCTGAAGGCGCCCGCGCCCGCCACGGCCGCGAAGGAATCCGACCTCTACAACCTCGGCCACCACGTGCCGGTGAAGGTGATCGATTTCGTCCGCACGCTCGAATCCGCGCTGGGGCTGAAGGCGCTGATCGAGTACGGGCCGATGCAGCCGGGCGACGTGCCCGTCACCTGCGCGGACGACGGCAAGCTGCGCGCGCGCATCGGCGAATGGGCCTGCACGCCGCTGGATGAAGGCCTGGACCGCTTCGCCCGCTGGATCGAGCAGTGGGAGCCAGCGGGCGCCTGAGCGGCTCAGCGCACCGGCACGAGCAACAGCGCATGCCCGACATTGTCGAGGCCTGCGTTGACCAGCACTTGGCCCCAGCGATTGATGGGCCCGCCAGACACCAGCCGCAACCCGGGCAACAGGGGATCCTCAGGGTCGATCAGGTCGACCAGGTCGTGCCAGCCTTCGACCCGATCCCAGTAGGCCGTGCGGCGAACGCCGTCGATTGGTGACAGCATCGATCCGATCACTTGCCCGCTGTCGTTGATGCTGCCAGCCGTCGGCGCCCTGTCCTCGTAGCCGCGCGTCAGGTCGATGGACCCGGTCTGCGGCGACCAGAGGAACGCGTGCTGCCGATAGACCTTCCGTCCATCGATCTCCTCGATGAAACTGCTTTGGCCGACCACCTGATCGAGGTTGTTGATGCCGTTCGCATGGCACTGGTGGCTGCGATCGTCGGGCAGCAGGCAATCCAGCTGCGTGACCGTGCCATCCGGCGCGATGTAGATGGCGTCGTCGTCCACGCTTTCGCGCTGGATCCGGTACCAGGCGGCGATGGCACCGGCGGCATTGATGTCGCCAGCGTAGCTCTCCAGCGCCCCGGCCGGCTGCAGGTCGACCATGCCGCCCTGCGCCGTCCAGCGGAACGCATGGAAGCGCTCGTCGACGGTCGCCTGGCCGATGACCACGCCGGCGTCATTGATCTCGTTGGCCCAGCTCCTGCCGCCCGGCTGGAGCTGCCCCAGCTTGCGCAATCCGCCCTTCGTGGCGACGAAGGCATCGGTATGGGCGCGCCCTTCATGCTGCATCCTGCCCACCACCTTGCCGCGGTTGTTCAGCCCCTGGGGGTTCGGCTCCCTGTCCTTCTTGCCCGCGCCGTCCCAGATCCTCATGCCGAGCCCGGGCGACCACAGGAAGTAGCTCCGGTAGTTCTCGGGCAGGCCGGCATGGAAGAGCATTCCCACGACCTCCCCCTTGTCGTTGAGGCTGTTTCCGGTGGCCGACTGGTAGCCCTCGGGCACACCCAGGTCCACGATGCGGTAGACGGGCGGCGCCGCCGACGCGCAGGTCACCAGGCCAAGGAAGAGGATGGGGGCCAAGCCCCTTCGCAAGACGCGGAACCGCATGGTTTGGACCTCCCGGAGTGATGCGTCACGGTGGCGCCTGGCCGCAGCGGTGTCAAACGGCCGACCCTGGCGCCCGCAAGCCCTTCTCCCTCCCGCGCGAGTGCCGCAGCGCCAAGTGCCTGTCAACCCCCTCGCGTAAACGTTTCCAAAGCCTGCACAAGTTGTCACACTCGCGCCTCTTTTTCGAGCACTGCCACAGAGGGATATCGAGATGACTTCGCACTTCCGCCCGCTCGCCATCGCCCTGGCCGCGGCGGCGACCTTCGCCAGCGCCGGCGCCGGCGCACAGACCATCGACACCGCCTGGGCCGATTGGACCTCCACCGACGGCCTGACCACCGCCTCGGGCACGCTGATGCTGCCCAGCGGCGCGGTGAAGCTGAAATTCAAGGGCCCGACCCTGTACTTCGCCCAGGTCGACGAGGGTGACACCGACTACTGGTCGGGCGCCGCCTACGACATCACCGGCGCCCCTCCGGGCAGCGACATCCTCGCTTTCAAGGGCGGCACGGACAAGGAGGTCTACAAGATCACCTTCAGCCGTCCGGTGACCAACCCGGTCATGGCCGTCATGTCGCTGGGCCGCAGCGGCATCCCGACGCGCTATGTCTTCGGCCAGGTGCCGACCCTCCTGTCGTCCGGCGCCGGCTTCTTCGGCGGCTGCGAGACCTGCCTGACCGTCAAGAAGAAGACGCTCACCGGCACCGAAGGCCACGGCGTCGTCCAGTTCATCGGGACGTACTCGGCCATCAGCTGGAAGCAGCCGGACTTCGAGTTCTGGCACGGCGTGACCATCGGCGCGCCGACGGCCGACAACTGAACCGGGGCGAGCCAAGAACTAGGGATCCGATGCGCTGAGCTCCGCGCTGCATGCGATCGTGCGCCCTCGCGTCCTGTCATGACGCGTTGGGGAGAGCCACATGCTTCGCATCGAACGCTTCGCATCCCTGGTCGCCGCCACGGCGGTGCTGGTCCTTGGCGCAGCCCCGTCGACGGCTTCGGCCGATCCGTGGCCGCGCGAGCGACACGGCCCCTGGGGCGACTACCGGATCGTCCATGACTTCCAGGCCGGCAACGACCAGCCAGCCGGCCCGGTGGGCACCTCGGTGTTCGGGCCGGACGGCCTGTACTACGGCGTCACCGCCAACGGCGGGCCGGCGAGCGAAGGCACCATCTACCGCCTGAACGCGGACGGCTCGACCACCACGCTGCACGTCTTCGACATGGCCACCGGCCGCGACCCGGGCCGCGGGATGACCCTGGCCAGCGACGGGCAGTTCTACGGCACGACCACCATCGGCGGGCCGTTCTACAACGGCGTGATCTACCGGATGAGCACCGAAGGCCAGTACACCGTCCTGCATGTCTTCGACGACGCGCCCGGCGGCGGGCGGCATCCGAACAACCGGCTGGTCGAAGGTCCGGACGGCAACATCTACGGCACCACGGCCGGCGGCGGCGAGCACGGCAAGGGCACCTTCTTCCGCATGACGCCCGCCGGGCAGGTCACCTACCTCTACTCCTTCCACGACAACTCGGAATACGAGCCCAACACCACCAGCGACTTCTGCCTCGGGGCCGATGGCCACTTCTACGCGCTCGGCAGGAGCGCGGCCTTCCGGGTGTCGCTGGACGGGACGGCCGTCGAGCTGCGCCGCTTCAACGCCGACCAGCACGGCTACTTCGGCACGGCGGGCCTGGTGTGCGGCACCGACGGCTATTTCTATGGCGCGATGTCCGAAGGCGGCCCCCGCCAGGGCGGCACGGTCTTCCGGCTTTCGGCGCAAGGGGAGCTGAAGATCCTGCATGCCTTCATCGGCCCGAAGGATCCGGCCTACGCGGGCGAGGCCTACCGCCCGACCGGTCCCCTCATGCAGGCGGCCGACGGCTCGCTGCATGCCACCACGTTCTGGGGCGGCAAGTGGGGATACGGCGGCGTCTACCGCGTCGCACCGGGCCATGGCTTCCAGCAGCTCGTCGACTTCGCCGGGCCGCAGGGCCAGGATACCTACGGGGCCACCGGCGCCCTGGTCCAGACGCCCGACGGCTTCCTGCTCGGCACAGGCTACAACGGCGGCCTTCACTCCGGGGGCACGGTCTACGCGCTGATCCCGGCGCCGTGACCCGCCGCTTCAGAACGCCTGGTAGGCCGGCTTGGCGCCGGCCACCGGGCTGACGCTGGCGAAGCGCGCCGCAAGCCGGGCCTGGACCGAAGTCGGCAGCGGCGCGAAGCCGGTGCCCCGCGTGAGCGCATCGCCGCGCTGGAAGCACCAGTACAGAAAGCGCAGTGCGGGCTCGACCTTCGCTGCCTGCGCCGGCGCCGCATCCACCAGCACGAAGCTGGTCAGCGTGATGGGCCAACTGCCGGGCCCGGGCATGTCGAGGATGGAGGCGGTGTCGTCGCCGGCACGGTGCACGCCGCTTTGCAGGATGGCCTCGCGAAAGCCCGCCTCCGAGGGCTGCACCCAGTGGCCGTCGTGGTTGCGCAGACTCACCGGCGTCAGGCCCGAGGACTCCACGCGGTCGAAGCTGACGTAGCCGATGGCGCCGGCGCCGGCCTTCACGGCCGAGACGACGCCATCGTTGCCTTCCTCCGCCCTCACCTCGCCCGGCCACCGGGGCAGCTGGCCGGCACCCGGCGAGGCCTTGAACGCCGGGGACTGGGCGGCGAGATAGCGGGTGAAGCCTTCGGTGGTGCCCGACTTCTCGGCCCGCACCACCCGCACGATGCGGCGCGAGGGCAGCGCGACCCCGGGGTTCGACTCGACGATGCGCGAATCGTCCCAGCGTTCGACCTTGCCGGCCATGATGTCGGCCAGCAGCTCGCCGCTGAGCCTGAGGCGCGAGACGCCGGGCAGGTTGACCACCGGCACCACGCCGCCGACCAGCATCGGGATCTGCACGAGCTTGCGCCGCGAGAGTTCATCGGCGGACAGCGGGCTGTCGGTGCCGCCGAAGTCGACGCCGTGCTCGGTGGCGCGCTTGATTCCGTCGCCCGAGCCTGTGGGCCTGTAGCGGACCTGCACGCCCTTCTCCTGCGCGTACTGCTCGGCCCAGCGGGCATAGACCTGGGCCGGGAAGGTGGCGCCTGCGGCCTGGACGGTGCCCGCGGCTTCTGTTGCGAAGGTGCCGGCACCGGCAAGAAGGAGGGTGAGCGCGCACGAACGCGCGACCCAGGCGGCCGCCCGGCGGGCCGCCACATGCCATCGGATCATGGGGGTACTGCTTCAGTCGAAAAAACGGGCGCGAGTGTAGCCACCGCGCCTGACCCCCGTATGACTCGCCGCCAGCCACGTGAAGAACGCACGCGGCCGTCTGGATCCCTCAGGCAGCCTTGCCACCTCGCCCGACCCCCTTGGGGGCGGAGATGACGCGGTCACTTCCTGGGGCTCAATGGCGTGCGCGCACCGTGTTGTCGAAGAACACCAGGTCGCGCGCCGGCACGATGTCCGCCGCCGGCACGCCCTGCAGCAGCACCAGCGTCTTCCACTTCGCGCCGCCCGAGGGGCCATCGGCGTCGACCTGCACCAGCGCGCCCTTGGAACCGTCCTTCAGGCGCACCACGCCGTCGGCTATCGGGTCGCTGCCGGCGTAGCCGATGCTCGCCAGCAGGGCCCGCAGGTCGATGCGGTCGGCCCCCGGAGCGAAGTCGAGCAGGGTGTCCTTGGCATCGGCCATGGAGGTGTAGGTGAAGACGTCGTCGCCCTCGCCGCCGGCGAGCTTGTCGCCGCCGCCGCCGCCGATGAGCTGGTCGTCCCCCGGCGTGCCGGCGAGCCTGTCCCTGCCCGGACCGCCCTCGATCAGCTTGACCAGGTACAGGCCGGTGACGACCGGGTCGTGGTCGGACGAGCGGTAGGCCGTCGGCGTGTAGTAGTCGGGGCCGCAGGCCGGGCACAGCGGCTTCCTGAACTCGGTGTTGTAGTCGATGACCGAGGGCTCGTCGGCGTTGATGTGCCACTCGGCCGCATCGGTGACCTTCGCCGCGAGCGCCGCGGTGGCGAGCGCGTGGTCGAGCCGGCCGGCCGCACCGTCGAACACGTACGAGTAGCCGAAGGCATTGAAGCGAGCGATCTGGTCGGCGTAGCCGCCATCGGCGAACGCGATCACCGGGTCTTCCTGCGCGTACGAGTTCATGTCGCCCAGCAGCAGCGCGCGGTCGGTACCGGCCCCGGAAGCCAGGCTCGCGACCCACGCGGCCGTGCGCTGCGCCTGTGCCACGCGGCGGGCGTTCCAGCAGCCCTGGCCATCGCCGGCGTCGAAGTTGCCGGGGTAGTCGGGGTCGTCCTGCGCCGGGCAGCTGCCCTTGGACTTCAGGTGGTTGACGACCAGCGTGAAGCGCTCGCCGTTCGGCGCCGCGAAGGTCTGCGCCAGCGGCGGCCGGTTGTGGACCGCGTCGGTGTCGGCTTGCGAGGAGGCGACCGGCGCCAGGCGCGCCGGCTTGTAGATCATCGCGACCTTGATCGCGTCCGTGCCGGTGCCGCCCACGGGGTCGGCGACGGCCGCGTAGGTGCCGGCGCCCATCTTCGCGTTCAGGCCGTCGACGAGGTTGCCGACCGCCGTCGCGCCGTTGTTCTGCATCTCCATGAGGCCCAGCGCATCGGCATCGATGGCGGCGATCGCCTCGATGATCTTGGTGCGCTGGCGCTCGAACTCGGCGAGGTTGCTGGCGCCGCGGCAGTTGCCCGGGGAGCTGACGCCGTCGAGCAGGCAGCCCTGGCCGGTGTTGCCGGACACGTCGGTCCCATCGGTGAAGGTGGTGAAGTAGTTCAGCACGTTGAAGCTGGCGAGCTTCAGGTTGCCGGGCTGCGGCGCCGGCGCTGTGGTGCGTGCGTTGCCTCGGGTGAACACCACGGGCTGCGTCGGGTGGATCTTGTAGTCGCCGTAGCCGGTGTTGCTGCTGGTGGCCAGGCCGTAGTCGATGACGCCGGTGACCGAGGGCACCGTGTCGCCGGCGCGCAGCGTTCCATCCTCGCCCATGTACGGCGTCGGGTCGGGGTTCTGCTGGCTGGTGCCGTCGTCGAGGATGATGCGGCTGCGGGCGTTGCCATCGGCCAGCGCGACCGCGTCGGCCGTGCCGGGGCGGTAGCGGTTGGTCGGCGTCTCCATGCGGCCGTTGGCCGAGAGCGTGACCTGGCCATAACGGCCCTGGAAGTAGTTCTGCGAGGCGGTCAGCGGGCCGGTGATGGTGACCAGCATGCCTTCGACATGCTCGAGGTCGTCGTTGACGAGCTCGGGGAAGGCGATGAGCTTCGGCGCGATGGCGTTGCCGCTGGAGATCACCTGCAGGTTGCCCACGCCGGTGAGCTCGGTCACCGGATGCGCAGCCGTGTCCGCATTGCCCCCAGCGCCGGTGTTGAACTCGCTGATCACCGCGGTGAGCTGCACCAGCTGGCCGGCCGAGACCGAAGGCGCCGCGCCGGTGTAGACGAAGATGCCGTCGGAGGTCGCATCGTCGCCGTCACCCACGGGGTCCTGCAGGAAGAAGCCGTTGTTGTTGACCCGCGTGACCACGCCCGAGGTCTGCACGGCCTCGCCCACGTAGGGGCTGGTCGCTCCGCTGCCCTGGATCTCCATGATCGTTCGGGCCGTCGGGCCGTCGCCCGAGCAGGTGCCCGGCGCCGAGGCGGTGTTGCGCGGGTTGGGCGCGCCGGTGGCGAAGTCGGTCGCGTTCTGGTCGGTGTCGGTGCAGCCGCCGGCCGAACGCTGGTCGGACGTGGTGTTCGAAGGCGCGGGCGCGGCGCCGGCGCCCTCGAAGTAGTTGGCGCTGCCGAAGCCGACCAGGTCGACGATGCGGTCGGACACCGGCTTGTCGCCCGCCAGCTGCGTGGTGCTGCTGACCAGCGCCACCTTGCCGCCGGTCGAGCCCATCGCGATGGTGCCGATGGCGTCCGGCGCCGGCAGGTCCTGCGTGCCTCCGGCGCCGAGGGCCTCCTGCACCAGGTAGTACTGGCGCGGCTGAAGCACCACGCCGGTCAGGTCGGTCTTCTGCCAGGTGCCTGTGCCCGTCGTCGAGTTGTACTGGACCGACCAGCCGGCGAGCGACACCGGCGACTCGCCCGCGTTGAACAGCTCGATGAAGTCGTTCTTCAGCGTCGCGCCGGCATTGCCGCCGCCGCCATAGACCTGGCTGACGACCACGCCGGAGGTGGAAGCAGACGCCGGGAGGGCCATGCCGGCGGCAAGCAGGGACGCGCACAGCGGGCGCAGGGCAAAGCGGAAGCGCATGGGATGTCACCTCGATCTCGAAGGCCCGCAGGGTGCGGGCGCGAGGTGACATCGGCGTGTCAGCGTCTTGACGAGGCGGTGACTAGG
>CAMLGG010000127.1 GCA_946479475.1 uncultured Ideonella sp.
CTCTCGCCTTCGACAAGCTCAGGCCGAACGGTAGAGGTGTGCGAAGGTCCGGGCAGCTCGAATCCGTTCACCCTGAGCTTGTCGAAGGGCCTCATGCAACAGACCTGCACCTTCGACAGGCTCAGGCCGAACGGTGGGGGGTCTGCCGGGCGAATGACTCCACCTTTCCGTTCACCCTGAGCATGTCGAAGGGCGCACTGCGCAGGGCTCTCGCCTTCGACAAGCTCAGGCCGAACGGTAGAGGTGTGCGAAGGTCCGGGCAGCTCGAATCCGTTCACCCTGAGCTTGTCGAAGGGCCTCATGCAACAGACCTGCACCTTCGACAGGCTCAGGCCGAACGGTGGGGGGTTTGCCGGGAGAGCAACTCCAGCTTTCGGTTCGCCCTGAGCGTGTCGAAGGGCCTACTGCGCAGGGCTCTCGTCTTTGACAAGCTCAGGACATGATCACCTGCAGGCTCCGCTCGTAGCCCGCCGTGAGCCGGTCGAAGGCGTCGAGCAGCGCATCGCTCGAAGCCGCGAGCAAGGCCCGCCCCTCGGCGCGGTCGGCGGCATCGGCGCCGCGCAGCAGGCGCAGCCATTCGTCGCGGGCGCTGGCGAGCGCCTCGCGTGTCTCCGCGCTCGTCAGCGGCGTGCGCTCGAGCTCCTGCAGCGTGGCGCCGAACTCGTCCAGCAGCGGTGCGAGGGCCTCGCGCCGGCCCGGCTCGCCCAGGAGCGCGGCGAGCAGCGCGTCCTTGGCCACCCGCTGCACGCGCATGCGCTGTCGGCCGCAGAGGTTGACGACGCGCAGCGCGCGGCGCTCGCCGCCTTGCTCCAGCGCCTCGGTGAGCGCTTCGGCGGCCGACAGCAAGGTCATCGCACACCGGTCGCTCTCCGCCAGCGTCTGGGCGGACTGCCGCAGCGCAAGCGCGCGCTGCAGTTCGCCCCAGGCCAGGCCCGCGGCCGCCAGCGCGTCGCCCACCGGCTGGGGCGCCGTCGCCAGCAGCGCGCTCTGGCAGAGATGGTCGAGGTTGTCCTGCACCCGCTGGGTGGCCTCCTCCTGCAGCGTGCGCGCCCGGCGCGGATCGATGCCCGCCAGGCGCTGTGCCGCGAGCTTGACCAGGCGCTGCGAGAGCATGCGCAGCTGCCCGGCCCGGTTGATGGCCTCGGCCCACTGGCTGGCCTCGATGACCGAGCGCGAGACCTCGCCGACGCGCAGGTTCGCATGCATCGCCGCGCCGCGGATGAGGCGGAAGGCCTCGTCCTCGCCGATGCCGCGCGCGCTCATCAGCACGCCCTTGGCGCGGTCCACCCACTTGCGCTCGTCGAGCTGCCCGCGCGCGCGGGCCAGCTCGGCGCGCAGCTCGCTCGCCTGCTGCCAGCGCGCCTGGTCGGCAGCGAGCGCGGCGCGCAGTGCGGCCGCGTCATCGAGCACCGCGGCGGGCCACCACCCTGCCAGCCCGGCCGTCACGAGCGTCACGACGTCCGACGGCGGCTCGCCGAACAGGCTCACCGGCCGGGCCGCGAAATCGCCGCCGGCGGCCTGCCAGGCCTCCAGGCCCGCACCGAGCATCAGATGAGCCGACTCGGCGGCAGCGTCTTCCGCCACGCCCAAGCCGGCCTTCGACAGAGCTTCGGCCAGGCGCTCCGCATCGGGGTCCGCAGGCCAGGTCCACCAGGTCATCGTCGATCCGCCTCGTACTGCAAGCCCGCGAGCATAGGGCAAGGCGCCCGGGCACCGGCAGCGCACTTTCGGCGAACACCGCCGGTGCACGCCGCACCGGCGATGGGCATGGACCACCCCCGCCGCGCCCGGACTCGGGGGAGCGAAGACAGGCACGCGACTTGCGTTGAAGGGGCACAGCGGTGTAACGACGCACCGCGCTGGTGATGCCGGGCAACGCCCGGCGCGAAAGCGACGAGCCCTCGCGTGCCCGGCCCTGCGCCGCACGCCATCGGGCCGCCGCGCCACCCCCTCGCACGCCCTGCCGCATCCGCGGCGGGCTTCCCCATCGCTCCGTTCCGCCGCTCCACGGCAGCCTCCCGGCCGTGTGGCGGCGAGCATTTCATCCACCCACAGCCGAAGCCGACACGCCATGGCCCAGTTCTCGACGTTCCTCCGCGCAGGCCACGCGCCCACGCTGTTCGCGGCGTTCCTCTACTTCGCGTTCTCGTGCTGCATCTGGGTGCTCAACGGCGCCATGGCCCCTTTCATCAGCGAGGCCTACGGGCTCACGCCGGCGCAGAAGGGCTTGATGCTGTCGGTGCCCATCATCGCCGGCGCGCTGATGCGATTCCCGCTCGGCGTGCTGTCGCAGTACATCGGCCGCAAGAGCGCCACGCTGGTCGAGATGGGCCTGATCGCCGTGGCCATGCTCTACGGCTGGATGGCGGTGGAAAGCTTCTCCGACCTGCTGAAGATGGGCGTGCTGCTGGGCATCGCCGGCGCGAGCTTCGGCGTCGCGCTGAGCCTGGGCTCGGGCTCGTTCCCGCCGCAGCACAAGGGGCTGGCGATGGGCATCGTGGGCGCGGGCAACGTGGGCACCGCCGTCTCCGTGCTGGTGGCGCCGCCGCTGGCGCAATGGCTCGGCTGGCAGGCCGTGTATGGCGTGGCGGCCGTGGCGATCCTGCTGCCGATGGCGGTGATGGTGGTCTTCGCCAAGGAGCCGCCGGACGTCGACAGCCACGCGAGCCTGCGCGGCCACGTCGCCTGCCTGTTCGAGAAGGACGGCTGGGTCTTCAGCCTGATCTACGGCGTGACCTTCGGCGGCTTCATCGGCCTGACGACCTTCCTGCCGACCTACTACTACGACCAGTTCGGCGTGAGCAAGGTGCAGGCGGGGCAGCTCACCATGCTCGCCGCCTTCATGGGCGCCGCGGTGCGCGTCTTCGGCGGCTGGATCTCCGACCGCTGGGGTGGCGTGAACACGCTGACGCTGGTGCTGGTGGTCGTGGCCGTCGCCTTGACGCTGGTCGGCTTCAGCGGCGGCTCGCTGGTCCTCACCACGCTGCTGCTGATCGTCTGCTTCGCCGCTCTCGGCGCAGGCAACGGCGCCCTCTTCCAGCTGGTGCCGCTGCGCTGGCCTACCACCACCGCCGTCGCCGGCTCGATGATCGGCGAGATCGGCGCCCTGGGCGGTGGCCTGGTGCCCAACGCCATGGGCCTGTCCAAGCAGTACCTGGGCGCCTACACCTGGGGCTTCGTGCTCTTCGCCGCGCTGTCGCTCGTGATGCTGGGCGTGATGCGGGTGATGCAGATCCGCTGGACTCGCACCTGGGCAGAGCGCGGCGGCCGTGCCCGCGTCGTGGCGGCGGCAACGCCCTCGTCGCACGACCTCAAGCGCGTCGCACGCGGTTGAGCCAAGGGACGCGGTGAGCTCAATGCGGAAGGAAAAGCAGCCAGGCGACGAGCACGGCGTTCAGCAACGCCGACAGCCCGAAGCCGAGCTTCCACACCGCCGCCGGGTCGCGCCTGAGCAGGGGCGTGTGCCCCGGCGCGCGCAGCGGGCGCGAGGCACCGCGCTCCAGCGCGAGCAGCAGCTCCTCCGCCGTCTCGAAGCGCTGGGCCGCATCGCGCGCGACGGCCTTCTGCAAGACGTGGTCGAGCCAGATCGGCACGTCGGGCCGGATGCGCGAGGGCGCGAGCGGATCCTGCCGGTAACGCCCGCGCTGGTAGGGCTCGATCTCGCCGTAGGGCAGGCGGCCGGTGAGCCACTGGTAGAGCGTGACGCCGAGCGCGAACAGGTCGCTGCCGGCATCGGGCGGCTGGCCGTCCCACTGCTCGGGGTTCATGTAGCTGGGCGTGCCGGCGTGCAGCTCGCGCTGCGCGGCGCTCTCGCGGCCGCTGAGGGCCACCCCCAGGTCGAGGATGCGCCAGGCCCCGTCGTCGCCGAGGTGCAGGTTGGCCGGCTTGATGTCGCGGTGGACCACCCCGTGGCGGTGCAGCCGGGCCAGCGCCTGCGTGCACGCGATCGCGGCATGCACCAGTTCGGACACTTCGGCGCGCTGGCCCGCGGCCAGCATCTGCTCCAGCGTTCGTCCGGCGTGCCAGTCGAACACCAGGTAGAACGCACTGGCTTCGCGCGGGCGTTCGTGCACGCGCACGAATCCGGTGCGTCCATCGCCCGCCACGCGCTGGCCCAGCCAGGCTTCGTGCGCCAGCATGGCGCGCTCCTCGGGGTCGTTGCCGCGGTTCGGGTGCAGGGTCTTGAGGGCGACCAGCGAGCCGTCGGCCTGGCGGGCCTGGTAGATGCGGTTGACGCCGGTGTCGGCCACGAGCGCGGTGATGTGCAAGCCGTCGAGCGTGTCGCCCACCTTCAGCAGCGCGGGCACGGGCAGGCGGCGGCTGTCGGCCTGCTCGTCGCCGAGCTGGCGGGCGTCCAAACCGGTGACGCGCAGCACCAGCGCGGTGGCGTTGTCGCGGCTGCCGGCGTTGATCGCGGTATGGGCCAGCGCATCGGCAGCGGCCTGCGCGCCCTGCTCCGCGGCGACCAGCTCGGCCAGGCGCGAGGCCTTGAGCGCGCCGTGCACGCCGTCGCTGGTCAGCACGAAGACATCGCCGATGCGCGCGTCGCCCTGCTCGAAGTCGATGCGCAGCGCGTCGTCCAGGCCCACGGCGCGGATGAGGCGGCTGCGCTGGTCGGGATGCTCGAAGGCGTGGTCCTGGCTGAGCAGCGAGAGCTCGCCTTCGCGCAGCAGCCAGGCGCGCGTGTCGCCGACGTGGGCGAGCGTCCAGGTCTGGCCCTGCAGGGCGAGCGCAGTCAGGGTGGTCAGTGCCGGGGCCTCGCCCGGGCGGCGGCGGTTCTGCGCCGCGAGCCAGGCGTTCTGCGCGCCGATCAGGCGGTCGAGCGCGACCGTGGTCTCCCAGGTGGCCGGCGTGCCGAAGAAGTCGTTCAGCAGGCCCATCACCGTGGTCTGCGCCGCCTCCAGGCCGCGCCCGCCTTCGGAAACACCGTCGGCCACCGCGCCGATCAGGCCGCCGCGCTTTTCATGCGGCGCCGCGCGCACCGCGCCGGCGAAATCCTCGTTGGCCTCGCGCGCACCGCGCAGGCTGGCGTAGCCGACATCCACCTCGAAGCTCATGACCCGCGATTGTCATGGCACCCGACTTGCTTTTTTTGAACTGAAGACGACGAAAGGACGGCCCACCATGGACAAGATGAAGCTCGTGATGGTCGGCAACGGCATGGCCGGCGTGCGCACGCTCGAGGAGCTGCTGAAGATCGCGCCGGATCTCTACGACATCACCGTCTTCGGTGCCGAGCCGCACCCGAACTACAACCGCATCCTGCTTTCGCCGGTGCTGGCCGGCGAGCAGACCATCGACGAGATCATCCTCAACCCGGTCAGCTGGTACGAGGACAACGGCATCACCCTGCACCTGGGCAAGAAGGTCGTGAAGATCGACCGCGTGAAGCGCCAGGTGATCGCCGAGGACGGGACCGCCGCCCCCTACGACCGCCTGCTGATCGCCACCGGCTCCAACCCCTTCGTGCTGCCGGTGCCGGGCAAGGATCTCGACGGCGTGATCGCCTACCGCGACATCGCCGACACCAACACGATGATCGAGACGGCCCGGACGCACCAGCACGCCGTCGTCATCGGCGGCGGCCTGCTGGGCCTCGAAGCCGCCAACGGCCTGATGCTGCGAGGCATGCAGGTCAGTGTCGTGCACATCATGCCGTGGCTGATGGAGCGCCAGCTCGACGACGTGGCCGGCAGGCTGCTGCAGAAGTCGCTGGAGGACCGCGGCCTGAAGTTCGAGATCGGCGCGCAGACGGAGGCGCTGGTCGGCAACGAAACCGGCCGGGTGAAGGCGGTGAAGTTCAAGGACGGCCGCGAGGTGCCGGCGGACCTCGTCGTCATGGCCGCGGGCATCCGCCCCAACACCGCGCTGGCCGAGAGCGCCGGCCTGCACTGCAATCGCGGCATCGTGGTGAGCGACACCATGCAGACCGTGACCGACCCGCGCATCTACGCGGTGGGCGAATGCGCCGCGCACCGCGGCATCGCCTACGGCCTCGTCGCCCCGCTGTTCGAGCAGGGCAAGGTCTGCGCGACGCACCTGGCCGAGTTCGGCATCGGCCGCTACACCGGCTCGCAGACCAGCACCAAGCTCAAGGTCACGGGCATCGACCTGTTCTCCGCCGGGGACTTCATGGGCGGCGAGGGCACGGAGGAGATCGTTCTTTCCGACCCGCAGGGCGGCGTCTACAAGAAGCTGGTGCTCAAGGACGACAAGCTCGTCGGCGCGTGCCTGTACGGCGACACCGTCGACGGCAGCTGGTACTTCAAGCTGCTGCGCGAGGGCCGGACGATCGGCGACATCCGCGACCGCCTGATGTTCGGCGAATCCAACATCGGCGACACCGGCCACGAGGGCCACAACAAGGCCGCCGCGATGGCCGACACCGACGAGGTCTGCGGCTGCAACGGCGTCAGCAAGGGCGCCATCTGCAAGGCCATCAAGGACAAGGGCCTGTTCACGCTGGAGGAGGTGCGCAAGCACACCAAGGCCAGCGCGAGCTGCGGCTCCTGCACCGGCCTGGTCGAGCAGCTGATCATGTTCACCGCCGGCGGCGACTACTCCGCCACGCCGAAGAAGAAGGCGATGTGCGGCTGCACCGACCTCTCGCACCAGGACGTGCGCGACGCGATCTTCAAGGAGCACCTGACCAGCATCCCGCAGACCCAGGAGTTCCTCGGCTGGAAGACGCCCAACGGCTGCTCGAGCTGCCGCCCGGCGCTGAACTACTACCTCATCTCGTCGTGGCCCAAGGAGGCGCAGGACGACCCGCAGAGCCGCTTCATCAACGAGCGCTCGCACGCCAACATCCAGAAGGACGGCACCTACTCCGTCATTCCGCGCATGTGGGGCGGCGAGACCACGGCCGACGAACTGCGCCGCATCGCCGACGCGGTGGACAAGTACAAGATCCCGACCGTGAAGGTGACCGGCGGCCAGCGCATCGACCTGCTGGGCGTGAAGAAGGAAGACCTGGTCAACGTCTGGAAGGACATCGGCATGCCCTCGGGCCATGCCTATGCCAAGGCGCTGCGCACGGTGAAGACCTGCGTGGGCAGCGAGTGGTGCCGCATGGGCACGCAGGATTCGACCCAGATGGGCAAGGACCTGGAGCGGGCGATGTGGCGCATGTACGCCCCGCACAAGGTCAAGTTCGCCGTCTCGGGCTGCCCGCGCAACTGCGCCGAGGCCGGCATCAAGGACGTCGGCATCATCGGCGTGGACTCGGGCTGGGAGATGTACATCGCCGGCAACGGCGGCATCAAGACCGAGGTCGCGCACTTCTTCTGCAAGCTCAAGACCGCCGAGGAGGTGCTCGAATACACCGGCGCCTTCATGCAGCTCTACCGCAAGGAGGGCTGGTACCTGGAGCGCACCGTCCACTACGTCTCGCGCGTGGGCCTGGACTACGTCAAGAAGAAGATCCTCGACGACGCCGAAGGCCGCAAGGCGCTGTGGGCCGAGCTGCAGTTCGCGCTGGATGGCGAGCCCGATCCCTGGTTCGACTTCGACAAGGCCAAGGTCGACCTGCGCCAATTCCAGCCGGTGACATGACACCCCCACGCTCCCTTCCGGTCGCTGCCCCCCGAGGGGGCTCTTGCAGCGGCCCGGCAAAGCCGGATCCGCGCAAGCGGCTTGGTTTGTCTCGCCGCGCGGCCCTGGTGGCGCTGGGGGCAGTGGGCGCCGTCTGCGCCCACGCCGAAGTGACCGGCCTGAACGACGCGATCAACAAGGCCGGCCGCCAGCGCATGCTCAGCCAGCGCATGAGCAAGGCCTGGCTGGCGCTGGGCCAGGAGATCGAGGCGCAGCGCGCCGAGCGCGTGCTGGCCGAGTCGATGGCCACCTTCGACCGCAGCCTGTTCGAACTCAAGGCCTACGCGCCGACTCCAGAGGTGAAGGCCACCTACGTCAAGCTGGAAGCGGCCTGGAGCGACTACAAGGGCGTGCTCGTCGGCAGCAAGCCGGCCCTGGCCGCGGCGCCCCGACTGCTGCAACTCGATGCCCAGGTGCTCGCACTTGCCCACCAGGGCACGCAGCAGCTCGAGCAGCAGTCCGACAAGCCGCTCGGCCACCTGGTGAACCTGGCCGGCCGGCAGCGCATGCTGAGCCAGCGCATCGCCAAGTTCCAGCTCGCCCTCGCGTGGAAGCTGCCGGCCGGCGACGCGGCCCAGCAGATCGAGACGGCACGCGGCGAGTTCGCCGCAGCGCTCGACAAGCTCGCCGCCGCGCCGGAGACGACCGCCGCCATCCAGGAGCAGATCGTCCTGGCGCGCCAGCAATGGATCTTCTTCAACGCGGCCATCAACCGCGCCCGGACCTCCGACGCACGTGACGCGAGGAACGTGTTCGTCGCCAGCGAAAACATCCTGCAGGTGATGGACCACATCACCGGCCTGTACGCCCGCGCCGCCGGCTAGGGCCGAACGATCTCTGAATTGCCGAAGGAAGCCGACCCATGTCCGCCATGCCCGACTGGACCCCCATCTGCCGAATCGAGGACATCCCGCCGTTGGGCTCCCGCCGCGTCACGCGCGAGCGCGGCGCCGCTGTCGCGGTGTTCCGCACCGCCACCGATCGCGTCTTCGCGCTGCTGGACCGCTGCCCCCACAAGGGCGGCCCGCTCAGCCAGGGCATCGTGTTCGGCGAGAGCGTCGCCTGCCCGCTGCACAACTGGAGCATCGGCCTGTGCGACGGCGTCGCTGCCGCGCCCGACGAAGGCTGCACGCCCAAGTTCAGCGTGCAGATCGTCGATGGCGTGGTGCACCTGAACGCCGTCGAGCTGGCCTCGCTGGGTGCCGACCTGCCGGTGCCTGTTGCGGGCCCGCAGACGCGCAAGGTCGCGGCTTGATCGACGGCGGCGGCGCGATGTCTTCTGCTCCCCGCGAAACGAAATCCACCTGCTGTTATTGCGGCGTCGGCTGCGGGGTTGTCATCGAGCACGATGGTGCGCAGATCACCAGCGTGCGCGGCGATCCGGAGCATCCGGCGAACTTCGGCCGCCTGTGCAGCAAGGGCTCGACGCTGCACCTGACCGCCGCCGCGTCGGTCACGAAGCAGACCCGGCTGCTGGCGCCGATGAAGCGCACCGCGCGTGGCACGGCGCCGGCGGCCATCGGTTGGGACCAGGCACTCGACCAGGCCGCGAGCCGCCTGGCCGCGATCCACCAGGCGCATGGCCCCGACGCGATCGGCGTCTACATCTCCGGCCAGCTGCTGACCGAGGACTACTACGTCTTCAACAAGCTGGTGAAGGGCCTGATCGGCAGCAACCACGTCGACACCAACTCGCGGCTGTGCATGTCCAGCGCCGTGGCCGGCTACAAGGCCACGCTCGGCGCCGACGCCCCGCCCTGCTCGTACGAGGACCTGCAGCATGCCAAGACGGTCTTCATCACCGGCAGCAACATGGCCTGGGCGCACCCCATCCTGATGCGCCGGCTGGAGGACGCGAAGCGCGCCAACCCGTCGCAGAAGTGGATCGTCGCCGACCCGCGCCGCACCGAGACGGCCGAGGCCGCGGACCTGCACCTGCAGTTGCTGCCCGGCAGCGACGTGGCGCTCTGCCACGGCCTGCTGCACCTGCTGCTGTGGGAGGGCCTGACCGACACCCGCTACATCGAGGCCCACACCACCGGCTTCGCCGCGCTGCGCAACCGCGTGCGCGAGTACACGCCGCGCGAGACAGCCCGCCTGACTGGCCTGAAGGAGGCTGACATCGTCACCGCGGCCCGCTGGTTCGGGCAGGAGACGCCGACGCTGTCGCTGTACTGCCAGGGACTGAACCAGAGCAGCTCGGGTACCGCCAAGAACGCCGCACTGATCAACCTGCACCTGGCGACCGGCCAGATCGGCAAGCCGGGCGCCGGCCCGTTCTCGCTCACCGGCCAGCCCAACGCGATGGGCGGCCGCGAGGTGGGCGGCCTGGCCAACCTGCTGAGCGCCCACCGCGACCTGTCCAGGCCCGAGCACCGCGCGGAGGTCGCGCGGCTCTGGGGCGTGCCCGACGTGCCTTCGACCCCGGGCAAGACGGCGGTCGAGATGTTCGAGGCCGCTGCCGACGGGCAGATCAAGGCGCTGTGGATCGCCTGCACGAATCCCGCGCAGTCGCTGCCCGACCAGGCCACGGTGCGCCGCGCGCTGGAGCGCGCCGAGTTCGTCATCGTGCAGGAGGCTTTCGCCACCACCGCCACCTGCGCCTACGCCGACCTGCTGCTGCCCGCCACCACCTGGGGCGAGAAGGACGGCACCGTCACCAACAGCGAACGCCGCATCAGCCGCGTGCGCCCCGCCGTGCCGCCGGCCGGCGAGGCCCGGCACGACTGGGCCATCGCACGCGACATCGCCCAGCGGCTGGCCGCGCACATCGCGCCGGAGCGGGCGGCGCTGTTCGACTATCCGACGCCCGAATCAGTCTGGCTGGAGCACCGCGAGTCCACCCGCGGCCGCGACCTGGACATCACCGGCCTGAGCTACGCCATGCTCGAATCCCAGGGGCCGCAGCAGTGGCCGCTGCCCGAAGGCGCGAAGCAGGGCCAGGCCCGCCTGTACGAGGACGGCATCTTCCCCACCGCCGACGGCAAGGCGAGCTTCGCCGACGTGCCCTTCGCGCCGCTGGCCGAGCCGCGCGACGCGCGCTTTCCCTTCAGCCTGAACACCGGGCGGCTGCGCGACCAGTGGCACGGCATGAGCCGCACCGGCACGCTCGGCCGCCTCTACGGCCACGAGGGCTGGCCCTGCATCGACCTGCATCCGCACGATCTGCAGCGGCTGCGCCTGGCCGAGGGCGACCTGGTGCGCGTGCGCTCTCGCCGCGGCCAGGTGGTGCTGCCGGCGCGTTCGAGCGCGACCATCGCGCCTACCCAGGCCTTCATCGCCATGCACTGGGGCGAGGAGGTGCTGACGGGCCACGACGCCCAGGGCCAGCCGATGGCCGGCGTGAACGCGCTCACCACGCCTCGCTTCTGCCCGCAGTCGAAGCAGCCCGAACTCAAGCACGCCGCGGTGGCGATCGAGAAGGTCACGTTGCCTTGGCGCCTCACGGCCATGGCCTGGCTGCCCGCGGACCAGGCACTCGCCCTGCGCGAGCAACTGCGGCCGGCGTTGGCGCTGTTCGGCTACGCCAGCCTGCTGCCCTTCGGCCGCGAGCCGGATCACGCGGTGGGCGGCACCGGCCGCCTCGGCCTGCTGCTGCGGGCCGGCGCTGCCGAGGCGCCCGGCGATGCGGTGCTCGCTCCCATGCGCGAGGCCTTCGGCCTGGAGTCCGCCGGGGTGCTGGCCTACCAGGACGCCCGGCGCGGCCAGCAGCGCGCGCTCAAGGTCGCGCGCGAGCCGGAGGGCGCCGAGCGCCTGCAGGCCTTCTGGGTGGCGGGCGACGTGAGCGGCGAAGCGTGGCTGCGCCAGCTGCTGGAGGCCGACCAGACGCTGCCCGGCCCGGGCCGCCAGTTGCTCGCTCCCGGCGCGTTGGCGCAGAAGGCCGCCGCGCCGCGCAGCCCGCAGGTCTGCACCTGCTTCAACGTCGACGAGGCCGCCATCCGGGCCGACCTGGCGCAGCGCACCGGTGCCCTCGACGAGCGCATCGCCCAATGTCAGGCGGCCTTGAAGTGCGGCACCAATTGCGGCTCCTGCCTGCCGACGCTGCGCTCGATCGCGAAGGTGGTGGCTGTCGCGGCGTGACAATGCCGGCATGAGCATTGCGCCGTACCTCAAGGAAATCGGCCGCGGCAAGGACGGCGCGCGGCCGCTGTCGCGCGAGAAGGCCTTCGACCTGATGAGCCAGCTGCTCGACGGGCAGCTGAGCGATCTCGAGAAGGGCGGCTTCGCGCTGGCCATGCGGATCAAGGGCGAGACCCCGGAGGAGCTGGCCGGCTTCATGGATGCGGTGGTGCCCCGCACGCTGGCGCTGCAGACGCCGTCGCCGGCGATCGTGCTGCCCAGCTACAACGGCGCCCGCAAGCTGCCCAACCTGACGCCGCTGCTGGCGCTGCTGCTCGCGCGCGAGGGTGCGCCGGTGCTGGTGCATGGCCCGCTCACCGACGCGACGCGCACGACGAGCGCGCAGGTCTTCGAAGCCCTCGAGCTGCCGCCGATCCACTCCGCCGCCGAGGCCGGTGCGCGCTGGGCCGCGAACCAGCCGGTCTTCATGCCCATCGACGTGCTGCACCCTTCGCTCGCCGGCCTGCTGGCGCTGCGCTCGGTGCTCGGCGTGCGCAACTCGGGCCACACCCTGGCCAAGCTGCTGCCCGCCATGCCCGGCTCGCTGCGCGTCGTCAACCACACGCATCCGGAGTACGCCGCCAGCCTGGCCGACTTCCTCGCGCTGACGCAGGCCACCGCGCTGCTGTTGCGCGGGACCGAAGGCGAGCCGGTTGCCGATGCGCGACGCCTTCCCGCGCTCAAGTGCTTCGTCGCCGGCCTGCGAGACGACGCCCTGTCCGTCGAAGCCCAGGCCGGCTCGCTGGCCACCCTGCCCGAGCTGCCGGGCGGCATCGATGCCGCCGGCACGGCGCGCGCCATCCGTGCGATGCTGGCCGGCGAACTGCCCGTGCCCGAGCCGATCACGCGCCAGGTGCAGTGCCTGATGGCGCTGCGCGGCAGGCTCTGAGACCTATCTCTCGGCCAGCCGAAGCACCAGCCGGAACACGGTCCCCCGCCCCTCTTCCTCCGGCAGCGGATGCGCGCTCAGCGAGCCGCCCATCGCCTGAACGAGGGCCTGCGACAAGGCCAGGCCGAGGCCCGAGCCCTCGATCGTGCTGCTCTCGCGTCCCAGTCGCTGGAAGGGCTGGAACAGCTTGTCGAGCTGGTCCGGCGGCAGGCCGATGCCGGTGTCTCGCACTTCGATGACGCCGAGGGCTCCTTCGAGCCTCGTGCGCAGCTCGACGCTGCCGCCCGGCCGGTTGTACTTGATGCCGTTGGCCAGCAGGTTGATCAGCACCTGCTTCAGCCGCATCGCGTCGCCGCGCACCGCGACGCGAGGCCGGATCGCCCGCTGCGAAAGGATCACGCCGGCGGCGGCGGCCTGGCCGCGGACCAGGTCCAGGCAGTCGCCCACGAGCGCGGCCAGCGGCACGGCTTCGTCCTGCATCGGCAGCCGCCCGATCTCGACCAGCGACAGGTCGAGCAGGTCGCCGATCATCGCCAGCAGGTAGTCTCCGGCCTGCCGGATGAGGCGCACGCGCCGGCGCTGGCCAGGCATCAGCGGCTCGGCGCTGTCGACCTCGAGCAATTGCGCGAAGCCGAGCACCGCGTTCAGCGGGGTGCGCAGCTCGTGGCTCACGCGCGAGAGGAACTGCGTCTTGGCGGCATTGGCGGCCACGGCGGCGAGCTGGTCGCGCCGCGCCTGCTCCAGCTGATGCTGCAGGGTGGCGTCGGTCTGGGTGCCGAACATGCGGGTCGGACGGCCGGACGGGTCACGCTCGACGATGCGGCCGCGCTCCTCGATCCAGCGCCAGCTGCCATCGGCACCTCGTGCCCGGTAGACCGCGCGATAGCCCTCGGTCTCGCCGCGCGCGTGGGCCTGGTAGGCCTCCTCCACGCCGGCCGCGTCCTCGGGATGGATCAGCCGGTCCCAGTCGGCCTGGGTGTGGCCTATGCTTCCCATCGCGTAGCCGAGCATCAGGGCGCCTTCGTCGATGTCGCCCAGCGCATCGGTCGCCAGGTCCCACTCCCAGACGAAGGTCCCGCCTTCGCGCATGGCCGCGCGCTGCAGCGAGAGCGAATCGATGCCGACCTGCCCTCGGGCAGCCAGCCAATGGGCGATGAGTTCGCCGGCCGCCTCCAGCAACGGCCGCAGGCGCTCGGCGGCCGCGTCCACCTCCGTGCCGGTTGGCAGCTCGACCTGCAGCGTGCCGACGGAGCTTCCGAGGTGCTTCAGCGGGACTTGCCACGCCAGGCCCGCCGGCACCGGTTTTCCCCGGCGCGCCTCGAATCGCCCGCCGGGAACGGCATGCCCGCGGTGGCGGGCCTCGATGAGGCACCACTTCCCGCCCAGCAGGTGCACGCAGGCGCGTACGAGTCGCTGCAGGGCGTGCGCCGGCTCCTGCCGTCGCAGCAGGTCGAGCAAGGCCGCGTTGGCCTCCGCCCAGACCGCGGCCTCGTCCGGCAGCGGAGGCCGCTCGGTACTGCTCACCTCACCGAACGCGGCGCAGCGACGGTTTCAGTGGCCGTGGCCCAGCGTCTCGCCGGCCTTCAGGCGATAGACCGTGCCGCAATACGGGCACTTGCCTTCACCCTCCTGGGCCAGGTCGATGAAGACGCGCGGATGGTTGCTCCACAGCGGCATCCCGGGATTCGGGCAGAAGACGACGCCCGGACCGTGCAGGTCCTTGGCGCTGACTTCCACGACGGCGGCGGCGGACGGGGACACGACACTCATGATCGGTAAAGCTCGTTGAATCAGACGCGGGTGAGCCACTCGGCGTACTTGGCGTTGCGGCCGTTGACGATGTCGAAGAAGGCGGACTGGATCTTCTCGGTGATCGGCCCGCGCATGCCGGCGCCGAGCTCGACGCGGTCGAGCTCGCGGATCGGCGTCACCTCGGCGGCGGTGCCGGTGAAGAAGGCCTCGTCGCAGATGTAGACCTCGTCGCGGGTGATGCGCTTCTCGACCAGCTTCAGGCCCAGGTCCTGGCAGATCG
>CAMLGG010000128.1 GCA_946479475.1 uncultured Ideonella sp.
AATCCCAGCCGTCGTTGGGCGTGCCCTGGTAGTGCCACTTGATCTGGCCGGTCTTGATGTCGATGGCCACCGTCGAGCAGGAGAACAGGTTGTCGCCCTTGCGCAGGTGGCTGTTCCAGGGGGCCGGGTTGCCGGTGCCGAAGTAGGCCAGGCCGGTCTTGGGATCGAAGGTGCCGCCCAGCCAGGTGGCCGCGCCGCCGGTCTTCCACAGGTCGCCCGGCCAGGTCTGGTTGGTGGTGCCGGAGATGCCGTTCTCGATCTTCTTGCCGTCGGCATCGAACTTGTAGCCCATGTGGCCCTCGACGGTCGGGCGCACCCAGACGAGCCTGCCCGTCTTGGCGTCCCGCGCCTCGACGCGGCCGACCACCCCGAACTCGCCGCCCGAGACGCCGGTCAGGATGAGGCCGTTGGCGATGATGGGCGCGGCCGTGCTGGAGTAGCCGGCCTGGTAGTCGTCGATCTTCTCCTTCCACTCGACCTCGCCGGTCTCCTGGTTCAGGGCGACGAGCTGCGCATCCAGCGTGCTGAAGATGACGAGGTTGTCGTACAGCGCGGCACCGCGGTTGACCACGTCGCAGCAGGGCATGATGCCCTCGGGCAGGCGGTGCTCGTACTTCCACAGCTTCTTGCCGGTGGTGGCGTCCAGCGCGAACACGCGCGAGTACGACGCCGTCACGAACATCTTGCCGTTGTAGACGAGCGGCTGGCTCTCCTGCCCGCGCTGCTTCTCGCCGCCAAACGAGAAGGCCCAGACGGGCACGAGCTTCGAGACGTTGGAGGTGTTGACCTGCTTGAGCGGCGAGTAACGCTCGCCATCGGTGGACAGGCCCCACGACAGCACGTTCTTGCCGCTGCGGGCGTCGTTCTGGATCATCTGGTCGGTCACCGCGGCCTGGGGGGCGGCGGCGGCGCAGGCCATGGCGGCGAGCGTGAGGGCGCGAAGGGCGGGGAAACGCATGTCCTTGTCTCCGGTTTCAGGTGAGGCACCGCGGCAGCACTGCCGGCGGCGAACGGCGAGCAGCTGATCAAGCGCAAAGCCCATGCCACTGGCCGTGGGAGACGGAATCGCGTCCGGCCTACGTGGCAACCCTGAATTGGCGGGCGCTCCTGAAGCCGGCGTGTCGCAGCTTGGCGCAACGGCGCGGTCCACCCGGCCGCTCCACGCTGTGACAAGCCCGGGTCAGCCTTCCTGCAGCGCCGGCTCGGCCCGCAGGCGCGGTGCCGCGAAGTCGATGAAGGCCCGCACCTTGGCCGCCGCGCGGCGGCCCTCCGGGTACACGAGCTGGACCGGGATGGGCGGTACCTCGAAGTCCTGCAGCACCCGCACCAGCCGCCCGGCGGCGATGTGGCCGCGCACCTGGTAGGACAGCGCCCGCGCCAGGCCGTGACCGGCGACGGCCGCGTCGATGGCCACGTCGCCGGCATTGACGAGCAGCGGGGATCGCGGTGCCTGCGCCTCGCGCAGGCCGGATTCGCCGGGCACCGAGAAGGTCCACGCCGTGGGGGTGGCGCCGCTTTGCGCGAAGAGGAACGCGCGGTGTGTCTTCAGCTCGGAAGGATGCGACGGCGTGCCGTGGGCCTCCAGGTAGGCCGGCGAGCCCACCACCACGCGCCGCACCGAGCCCACCGGCACCGCGGTGAACGATGAATCGGGCAGATGCGCGATGCGCACCGCGACATCGAAGCCCTCCTCCATCAGATTGACCACCCGGTCGACGAACAGGGCCCGCGAAGTGACCTTCGGGTGGCGCGCCAGGAAGTCGAACAGCAAGGGTGCGACATGCAGCCGGCCGAACATCACCGAGGCGGTGATCGCCAGTTCGCCCTGCGGCTCGCTGTGCGCGCCGCGCGCTGAGGCCTCGGCTTCGTCCAGCTCGGCCAGGATGCGCCGCGCGTCCTGCACGAAGCGCTCGCCGACGTCGGTGAGGCGGACATGTCGCGTCGTGCGGTGCAGCAGTCGGGCGCCGAGATGCTGCTCCAGCGCCGCCACCGCCCGCGTCACCGCCGGAGCTGAAACGCCCAGCCGGCGGGCAGCCGCCGCGAAGCCGCCGGCTTCAGCGACGGTGACGAAGGTGCGCAGGTGATCGATCTCGGCCATTTCGCAAAGCGTAATACTGAAGTACAGACTGCGGTGATTCTGCTCCTGGCCCGAAATGCCTATCGTCCGGCATTCCCAGCCACCGAGGATCCAAACCATGTCCATGCGCCTGTACCGCTTTGCCCTTTCCGGCCATGCCCACCGCGCCGAGCTGATGCTGTCCCTGCTCGGCCTGCAAGTCGAACTGGTCGACGTCGACCTGGCCCGGGGCGAGCAGCGCGAGGCTGCCTTCCTGGCCCGCAACCCTTTCGGCCAGGTACCGGTCCTGGAGGACGGCGACGTGACGATCGCCGACAGCAATGCCATCCTGGTCTACCTGGCCATGCGACACGACGCGAGCGGCCGGTGGCTGCCGCGCGACCCGGTCGGCGCCGCCCGCGTCCAACGCTGGCTGAGCGTGGCCGCCGGCCAGCTGGCCAACGGCCCGGCGATGGCACGCGCCGAGGTGGTGTTCAAGCGCGAGCGCGACCCGCAGCGCCACGCCGTCGCGGCCCGCCTGTTCGGCTTGATGGAGCAGCACCTGGCGGCGCAGGCGTACCTGGCCGGCGACCAGCCGACCATTGCCGATGTGGCGCTCTACTCCTACACCTCCCACGCGCCGGAGGGCGGCATCTCGCTGGAGCCCTACCCGGCCATCCGAGCCTGGCTGGCTCGCATCGAGGCCCGGCCCGGCTTCGTCGGGATGGCGCGCCAGCCCGACGCGCCCGCGCTGGCGGCCTGAGCCATGGCGGCCCAGGAGCTCCTGCCCGGCTGGCCGCATGCCGAGCCGGCCTTCCATGCCGGCGAACGGGCGATGCAGGCCCGCGCGGGCGTGGCCGAGCGCATGGCCGAGATCGGCCAGCGCGTCGTCCGGGCCGAGATGCCCGACCAGCATCGCGAGCTGTTCGAGAAGCTGCCCTTCATGCTGGTGGGAGCGCTCGACGGCGATGGCCGCCCCTGGGCGACGATGGCGGCAGGCCCCCGCGGCTTCGTGCGCAGTCCGGACGCGCACAGCCTGGAGATGGGAACCCGTCCGATCGGGGAAGCCACGCTCGGGCTGCAACTGGCCCCCGGCAGCGCCGTCGGCCTGCTCGGCATCGAGCCGCCGACGCGCCGCCGCAACCGGGCCAACGGCATCGTCACCTCTGCCTCCGGCGCCGACTCGCTGGCCGTGCGGGTGCTGCAGAGCTTCGGCAACTGCCCGAAGTACATCCAGGCCCGGGACGTGTCATGGACAAGGACCGTCCAGCCTGAGCCGGAGCCCAGACCGATCGGCTCTCTTCTGCCGGCCGAGGGCGAGGCGCTGGTCCGCGACGCGGACACCTTCTTCATCGCCACGGCTTCGCCGGGCACGCCGCAGGGCGCGGCCAACGGCGGCCTCGACGTCTCCCACCGCGGCGGCCTGCCCGGCTTCGTCCGCGTCGAGCGGGTCGAGGGCCGGACGGTGCTGACGATCCCGGACTACAGCGGCAACTTCTTCTTCAACACCCTCGGCAACATCGCCGCCCATCCCCGCGCCGGCCTGCTCTTCGCCGACTGGGTGAAGGCCGACCTGTGGTGCCTCACGGGCGAAGCCGAAGTGCTGTGGGACGCCGACCTGGTTTCCGGATTCCCGGGCGCCGCCCGCCTGCTGCGGTTCCGGCTGGAAAGGGGCTGGCACCTGCCGCAGGCCCTGCCGCTGCTCGCGGGCGAGCCGGCCTTCGCGCCGCAGTTCGAACGCCCCGCCTGATCAGGCGCCGCCAGCCGCGGCCACCCGCAGCATGGCCGCCAGGCTTTGCTCCACGTCCTCCTCCGTCGTGGCCCACGACGACACGCTGATGCGCATCGCCGTGTGGCCCTGCCACTCGGTCACGCCGCACCAGCAGGTGCCCTCTTCCTGCAGCGCGGCGATCACGCGGCGCGTCCGCGCGGCATCGCCGAAGCTGACCAGCACCTGGTTCAGCACCACCTCGTTGTGGACGACGTGCCCGGCCTCCGACAGGCCCCGTGCGAACCGCCGGGCATGCCGGCAACACCGTTCGACCAGCTCGGCGACGCCCTCGCGGCCCAATGCACTGAGCGCGGCCCAGACGTCGACGCCGCGCGCCCGGCGCGACAGCTCCGGCGTGTAGTCCGAAGGCACTCGCACCTCGCCGGCGGGCGGCAGGTAGGCCGCGGTGACGGACATCGCGGCGCGCAGCGCCTCGCCATCGCGCACGAAGGCCAGGCCGCTGTCATAGGGCACGTTCAGCCACTTGTGGGCATCGGTGGCCCAGGAGTCGGCCTGCTCGATGCCCTCGCACAGGCCGCGCAGCGCGGGGGACGATCGGGCCCACAGGCCGAAGGCGCCGTCCACGTGCACCCAGGCGCCCGACTCGCGCGCGCGCTCGCACAAGGGCCCCACGGGATCGAACGCGCCGGTGTTCACGTTGCCCGCCTGCAGGCAAAGGATGGCCGGACCGGACAGGGCCGGCAGGCGCTCGGGCCGCATGCGGCCTTGCGAGTCGGTCGGCACCCGCAGCACCCGGCGGCGGCCCAGCCCGAGAACGCCGAGCGCCTTGATGAGCGTGGGGTGCGCCTCTTCGCCGACGACCACCGTGATCGGCGGCGCGCCGAACAGGCCGTCCGCCTCGACATCCCAGCCCGCTCGCGCAAGTACCGCGTGCCGCGCGGCAGCCAGGCCGCAGAGGTTGGCCTGGGTCGCGCCCGTCACGAAGGCGCCTGCCGCATCGGCGGGCAGGCCGAGCAGCTCCAGCAGCCAGCGCAGGGCCATCCGTTCGAAGGCGGCGGCACCGGGGGCCGGACCGGGCGATGCAGCGTTCTGGTCCCACGCCGTGGCGAGCCAGTTGGCGGCCAGCGCCGCCGGCAGGACGCCGCCGATGACGAAGCCGAAGTAGCGGCCGCCGGCGGACGCCGACGTGGCCGGCGAGCCGAGCTCGTCGATGCGACGCAGGATGGCCTCGGCCGGCTGCGGCAGCTGCGGCATCGGCTCCTCGAGCTCCTGCAGCCGGGCGACCGCCCCGGCCGTCGGCGCGACGGCGCGCGCCGACAAGCCTTCGAGATAGCGTGACGCGCGGCGGGCGGCGTCGTCCAGGAGGGGATTCGTCATGGATCTCTTCGGGGCTGCAGGGAGGCCGGCGGCGATTGTCGCCAGCGCTGCGCCCAGGAGGGCTTCGCCAGCCGGGAACCCAGCCAGGCCGACAAGCGCCGCGCGGGCAGCTGGAGGTGGCGGGCCAGCAGCAGGCACAGGGCCAGTCCGGCCAGCCAGGGCCGGAGGTCCGCCTGCGCCCTCACCGGCCGCGCCAGGGCGGGGGCGGTCAGTGCCCGGGCGAGGCCGTCGCCGTCGAGGAGGCGGTGGTAGCCCAGGCCCTGCTCGTTGGCGAGCAGCCGCAGGTAGCCCTCGCGCAGCGACGACAGGTGCTCGCTGCCCGGCGTGGCGCCCGGCAGGGCCGCGGCGGGCCTGCTGTCGTCGACGAACTTCTCGCGCACGCTGGTCCCGCGGCCCTCGCTGTAGACATCGGTCTGCGCCACCTCGTCGGCCCCCCAGAAGCCCAGGGCGCGGCCGGAAGGATCCACCTTCGGGATGGGCTGCGGCACCAGCCCGCCCACGCCCACCAGCAGCCCGGGCACCTCGCCCGGCTTGTCGTCGAAGGACGGCCTGTGCCGCGGGTTCAGCGGCGGCGCCTCGTGGCCGTCGGTCACGAACACCAGCGAAGGCTTGTCCTCCAGCAGTCGCGCGATGCCCAGGCCGCTGTGCAGGCCCTTGGCGACCTCGCTGTTGCCGCTCCAGGCCATCTGGCCGTCGATGCGGCCCAGCGTCGAGCGCAGCTCGACGAGCCCGGAGCAGACCTCGATCGGGGCGAGCAGCAGGAAGGAGCGGTACTCGGTGAAGATCGCCCAGCCCACCTTGGAGCCGCAGGGCAGCTCGCGCAGCGACTGGCCGAGCGCGTGCTTGGCGAAGGCCAGGCGCGAGGCGGGGCGGCCTTCGAGCAGCTCGTCCTGCACGTTCATGCTCTGGGTGACGTCCAGGACGATGACGTGGTCGAACAAGGCCCGGTCGACCTCGATGGCGGGCTGCGCGAAGCAGGCGGCGAGCGCGACAGCCGCACCGCCGAGCTGCCAGCGGTCGGCCTCGCGACGCACCGAGGCGGTCATCTGCGTGAACGCGGGCAGGCGCCGCCTCACGGCAACCCCGGCGTGTAGCCACGCATCGTGGTGGCGGCCCGCTCTGCCCGCTTGGACTCCTCGCCCGAGGCGGGATCGATCTCTTGCGGGTCGGGCAGCAGACGCTGCGCCCGCTCCAGGTTGTAGCGGGCATCCCAGTGGCCGGGGTCGCGGCGCAGCACCTCCCGGTAGTTCTCCTTCGCCAGCTCGATCAGCGCGATGGCCTGGCCCGCCTGCGAACCGTCGCGCAGCCGCAGGGCCTGGCGCATCAGCAGGTTGCCGCTGTTGAACCGCGCGGCCTGCCCCAGCGGCGTGTCGGTCTCCAGAGCCTGGTAGCGCTTGAGCGCCTGGTCGAACTCGCCGCGGGCGGCCAGCGCAAAGGCGTGGGCGAACTGCAGCTCGGGCGCGGCTTCGGGCGGCGGCGGCGCGGGCTGGCCGGCCTCGATCTGCGCATTGAGCTTCTCCAGGCGCCTCGTCCGCGCGGTGTCCACGGCCGCGACGGCAGCGGTCACCGCCAGGGCGATCCACACGGTGCGGGTCGCACGCGACGAGATCAGGCCCATCGCTTGACCTCCAGCAGGTTGGCGCCGAGCAGCACCAGCACGCAGGCGAGCGCCAGGCCGTAGGCCCAGGGCGCCAGGTCGCGCCGGGGGATGGTGTCGTGGTAGACGATGGGCAGGTTCTCGAGGCGGTCCAGGTCGTCGATCGCCTTTTGCAGGGCGGTCGGGTTCTCGGCCTCGTAGGGGTGATACGGCACGCCCAGCGAGGCGAACCAGCGGTGCAGCACGTACTCGGGCACGACGTCGACGTTCGCCGGTGGCTCGTCCTTCTCCAGCTTCAGGCCGGGGCTGTTGAGCGAGCGCAGGTAGATCCAGTAGATGCCGACGCGGTGCTTGCGCACGAGGTAGCGCAGATGCTCGCGCGTATCGGTGTCGAGCTGGTCGCCGCCATCCGAAACGAGCAGCAGGATGCGGGACCCCGTGTAGGGGCGGCCCTCGAAATACGAAAGGCCCGAGGCCAGGGCCAGGCCGATGTTGGTCTCGGAAAGGCCGCGGCCGATGTTGCCCGCGGCGATCGCGGCCTGGATCGCTTCGGGCCGCTGGGTGAAATCGAGCACCCTCATCGGGACGGTGCTGAACATCACCATCCCGAAGCGGTCGTCGGGCCGCCGGGCGGCGAACTCGGCGAGCAGACGCCGCGCCGCCTGGCCCTTGGAGTCGCGGTTGCGCGCGTTAGCCAGCCGCGAGTAGTAATCCAGCGCCTCGGGCCCCGTGCCCTTCACCGCCCCGCCCGCGGGCGCCGTGGAGCCGGCGAAGCCCTGGTCCATGCTGCGGCTGCGGTCCAGGACCAGCACGATTTCGGCGCCCTTGCCCACGCGCTCGACGGGGTACTCGGGCCGGTAGGGGCCGCCGATGCCGACCACGATGGCTGCCAGGGCGACCAGGGCCACCACCCTCAATGCGGCGCTCAACGCAGCCGATGCCCGGTCGCGTGGCATGAGGGCGGCGGCCGAGTTGCGCAGCTCGTGGGCCACGCCCGGCAACAGGGCCAGCAGTGCCAGCGGCAGCAGCCAAAGGGCCCAGGGCTGCTCGAGGTTCATCCGGTCCCCCGCTCGGCATTGCGGCACGCCAGGCAGAAGTGCCGCAGCCAGTCGCCCTGCTCCTTCTCGATCACGGGGGCTGTGCCGCCGAAGAACTGCTCGCGCGAGCGCTGGAAGAAGCGCGCCAGTTCCTCGCGCAGCCCCCCGAACTGCGGATGCTCTGCGACGAAGGCCGCGACGTCGGATTCGAAGACGACGCGCCCGGCCGTCTGGTTCAGTGCCTTGTGCAACCGGCGGAACGCCTCCTGGCGCTGTGCCGCCTGCGGCTGCGGGCCGAGGTGGCGCACGGAGCGCCAGGCGACACCGAAGGGACGCCGGCGCGGGCTCCACCAAGGCAGCCACAGGTACACGAAGGCGAGATAGGCCAGCAGGAAGATCGCGACGGCGCCATAGGCGAACAGGCGAGAGCGGGCACCCGCCGTGTCCAGCAGCGGCGGCGGCTCATCGGGGCGCCACTCGCCCAGGCCTTCGCGGTTCCTGGCCTCGGGCGGCGTCAGCGGGGAGACCGTCACCGGCCACGCATCCACGCGCAGCTCCTGTTCGCGCGCCACGCCGCGCCCTCTGGGCGAAGGCACGAGCCTCAGCACCACCGGCGGCAGCTCGAGGGTCCGTACCTCGGGTGGCGAGAGCAGCACCTGGTACTCGAGGGTCAGCCGGTGGCGTCGGCCCGCCGGCCGCCACTGGCTGCTGCGCGAGACCCCGTGCAGTTCGACGGCGTGGCCGCGCTGGGTGCTGTCCGGCAGCGAAGCCTCGTCGAGTTCGAGGCCGGCCGGGACGTCCACGGTGACGACCCGCACCACCACGTCGCCGACCGAATAGCCGAAGGCACGCGGCTCCTGCGCGCGCACGCTGGCGACCTCCGCGGCGCCGGTTGCATCCACTGCGCCGCCGGCCAGGCAGGCCGCGAGGAACGCCGGAGCCAAGACAGCCCTCATCCCGCCCTCACGAGTAGAAGTGCCGGGTGACCGCGTCCGCGTCGAACCCGCCCTCGATGAACAGCGGCGCCAGCCTTCGCGCCTGGAACAGCTTCAGCAGGGCCTCGCGGCGAGCCTCCTGCTGGGCGAGCCAGCGCTGGCGAAGCGCAGGGCGCCACCAGACGAGCCGGCGGTGGCCGGTCTCGGGGTCGATCACACGCGCCAGGCCGCTGGCGGCCGTCAGCGCGAACTCGTGCCTGTCCCACAGCACCACCGGCACCACGTCGTGCACGGCCAGCGAATCGAGCACCTGCTCGATCAGCGACGGCGGCAGGTGGAAGTCCGACAGCAGGAACACGAGCGAGCGCTGGCGGCTCAGGTGCCGGTGAGCCTCCAGCAGCCCCTGGGCCGAGCGGCCTTCGGGGCGCAGGTTGCGCAGGCGCCCGGCGACCTGCATCGCCGCTGCGCGTGCCCTCGTCTGCGGCTGCAGGAAGGCCTCGCGGACCTGGGTGTCGCAACCGACGAAGCCGAAGCTGTCGGCATTGCGCCAGGCCGACCACGAGAGGCTCTCGGCGAAGTCCGCCAGGACCTGCAGCTTGGGGACGGCCCCTTCGAAGCCCATCGAGGCGGACAGGTCGGCCACCATCGTGACCGGGATCGAGCGGCGCTCGCTCTGCACGCGCACCAGCCAGTTCCCCAGCGGGTCGCGCAGGCTGGCATGCAGGTCGAGCCGGCGCGGGTCGGGCACGTCCAGCAGCGAGGCATGGCCGCGGAACTCGAAGCCGCTGGCGCCGCGCGTGCTGCGGTGGCGCCCCGGGAACTGGCCCCGCACCGTGGCCATCACCCGGTAGTGAATCTCTCGGGGGATCTCTCGCGGCGAGGCCGTGTCCATCTCAAGGGGCGGCCACGCCGTGCAGGATGCCGGACAGAAGCGGCCCGGCGATCTCGTGCCGCCGCATCTCGTAGACCGGCTGGTAGCAAAGGCGGTGGGCGATGCTCTCGAAGAAGACCGCCTGCACATCCTCCGGGGTGACGTAGCTGCGGTCCTGCAGCCAGGCGCTCACACGCGCCGCGCGCAGCAGCATGCTCATCCCACGAGGGCTGGCACCGGCCAGCATCAGCCTGGCAACGTCGAGGTCGGGCAGGCGCACGCCGTAGTCCTGTGGCGTCGCGGTGGCCTGCCAGAGCGCCAGCGCATAGTCGGCCAGCGCATCGGACGCGCTGATGCTGCGCTGCACGAGCGCGCCTATCTCGTTGAGCGCCTGGTACTCGACCATCGCGGGCGCGAGCGCGCCGACGAGGCGGTCGGTGTCGTGGAAGCGCGGATCGAACATCAGCGTGCGCCGCTCTTCGGGCGTCGACGGCGCATCGATGGTGATCTCCATCATGAACCGGTCCCGCGCGGCGGACGAGATCTCGAAGGTCTCCTCGCGCTCCACCCGGTTGCGATCGGCGAACACCAGCAGGTGCGGCAGCCGGATCTCGCGGTTGAAGGCCGAGATGCTGCGCTCGGCCATGGCGCGCAGCAGCAGCGAGTGCACCTGGGGACGGGCGCGGTTGATCTCGTTGAAGAAGAAGATGGCCAGGGCCTCGCCATGCGAGATGAGCGGGCCGGGGTCGACCGCGGGGCGCCCGTCACGCCCGATGTGGGTGTAGTAGACGAGGTCGTTGGGCATGAGGTCTATCGTCCCCTCGATGCGGGCGAAGGCGCCGCCCAGCACCTGGGCGAACGCCCGCAGCAGGGTGGTCTTGCCCACGCCGACATCGCCTTGCAGCAACACGTGGCCCCGCGCAAAGACGGCGATGTTGACCAGCCGGATGACCCGGGCCTGGCCGATCACCGCCTTGGCCACCTCGGACTCCAGCGCCAGCGCGCGCTGCCGCCAATCGGACAGCAGCGCCTCGTCTCCATTCATGCGGCACCCTTTGTCTTTGTCGTGGGGACAGTCTGCGCCGTCCGCGGCACAGCCCTTGTGCCGGCGCGCCCCGTGCCCCGGCAAAGCAAGAGCCGAGCCGTGGTTCGCGCACGCCCTTGCACAGGCAGCGGGAGCTTCGCGCCGGCGCAAGGCCGTTCGGGACGGGTGAAGGCGGCGGGCTCGCCCCGCCCTACCCTCGACGCGGATTCATCATGACGAGACTCCTCACGCCTTCTGCGCCGCCGCATGCCGCCGCGCACCGACCTGCCCCGTCGCCGGCTGCCCCGGGCCCGGCCGCCGTGCAGCCGGGTGGAGCCGGCCCCCTGCCGTCCACCTACCAGGAGCTGCCGCCCCGCGGCCTGCAGGCGCTGGACAGCGCCACGCTCTCGCGGCGTGCGCCCCTGCCCATCGAAAGCCGCTTGACACCGCATGCGCAGGCAGCGACCGCTCCCCTGCGGCGTCCCGATCGGATCGCCACGCAGGAGATCCCCCTGGCCGCCTACGTGGCGGCACGGGCGCTGGACGGGCGCAAGGTGGACCCCGAGGACCTCGACCGGCTCAGGCGCTCGGACGAGTCGCTGCGCGAAGCACGGGCGCTGCTGCCCTTCGGCCGCGGCAATGTCCAGGAGGACCGCAGGCGCGGCTTCGGCGAAGCCGGCGCGCGCGTGGAGGCGGCCCGCTCGAAGGAACTCGTCGCCCTGGCACCGTCCACCGCGGCCCGGGCCCTCTGGGCGGGGGCCGGGAACTGCGGCGAGCATGCCGTCGTGACGACCATCGCCCACGCCGGCCGCCTGGACCCCGGATCGGGCGAAGCCGTCGTCATGCTGGGCAACCTGCTGGCCGACCATGGCTGGGCCGAGTCGGTGATTCCAGGGTCCCGCAAGCTTTCGTCGCTCTGGAAGCCGGACGACAAGGCGATCGTGCTCGACGCGTGGAAGGACGGCCCCGCCGTCTTTGCACCGGACAGCACGCGCGTGCAGTGGAAGTGGCTCAGCGCCTTCACCTTCATCAAGGTCGACCGGCCGCGAGCCGAACTCCTGGCGCAAGCCAAGAGCGATGCGCGCCACCTCGCGCTCGAACGCGATCCGCGCACCGTCCCTCCGCTTGCCAACCCATGGGGCCTCCTGCGCGCCCAGCCGGGCGTCAGCGAAGCCTTCGTGCAGCGGGCACTCTCGAGGCCGGTGCCGGCCGAGGAGGCGCTCGCCGTGGCCTTCAAGGGCCACCCCGCACCGGACGGTGGGGCCACCGTCCTGCCGGCAGAGCTCCGCAAGGAGATCGTCGTGGCCGGGGTGGCGCGCGAGTTCCTCGGGGAGCCGCAGCCTTTGGAAGCCACTGCGCCCGGCAAGGGCCGCGTTCGAACGGCGGCCGAACAGGCACCGGCGCTCACGGCCGCCATCGGCCAGCTCGGGCAGGTGCAGGTGCGGCACGCCTTGCCCTGGCTGCCTCCGTCCTTCGGCGGCCCCTTCACCCCCGGCCCGCCCGTCCAGCCGCGCCTGGTGACCCGGCCGGTGCGCAGCGACGCCCGCGAAACCACCAGCCGCCCCGCCGCCGCGCCGGCCATCGGTTGAGGCTGGCGCTCAGATCGGATCAGAGCGCGACGCGCAGGCCCAGCCACCCGGCGCGCGGTGCCCCGGGCCCGGCGAACTGCTCGCTGCGCCACTCGTCGGGCGGCAACAGCCGGTGCTGCGAGTCGAAGGCGTTCTGGCCCAGCAGGCCCGCGGTGGCGTAGCGGCGGTCGGAGAGGTTGGCCACCTTGCCGAACAGCTCGATGCCATGGCCGAGCTTCCAGCGGGCGGTGAGGTCGACCACCGCGAAGCCGCCGATGCGGCCGCTGCCCTCGAACCCCTCGCCATCGGGCCGGTGGGCGTTGTTCTCGTTGCCGCGCACGTACTGGCTGGAGTAGGCGCGCAGCTGGGCGCCGAGGCTCCAGCCTGCGGCCGGCTGCCAGTCGCCCGCCAGCTTGAAGGTGTGCCGCGGCAGGCCCGGCAACTGGTTGCCGGGCCGCACCTCGATCTCGGATTCGCCGGTGCAGGCCGGACTCGTCCCCGCGCTGCTGTTGTCCTCGGCCACCAGGCAGGCGTGCGACTCGAAGACGGCCCGCAGGTAGCTGTAGGAGGCGGCCCAGCTGAACCCGCTGCCCTGCTGCGACAAGCCGAGCTCCAGCCCCTGGCGCCGGGTGCGGCCGAAGTTGGTGAAGTAGCCCGCCGCCAGGCCATTGCTGATGAACAGCAGGTCGTCGCGGTTGACGGTGTCGAACAGCGAGGCGTTCCAGTGCCCTTCGGATTCGAAGCTGCCGCGCACGCCGGCCTCGAAAGTGCGTGACACCACCTGCTTGAGCGGCGGGTCGGATTGCAGGGCGTTGGGCAGCACGCAGGCGTGCTCGGGGTCGGAGCAGCCCAGCTCGATGGGGCTCGGCACCCGGTTGCCCTGGGAGAGGCTGGCGTAGGCGGTGAAGCTGGGCGTGACCTGCCAGGTCACGCCCGCGGCCGGGTTCAGCTTGCGGTAGCGGCCATCGCCGTCCAGGGCGGTGTCCAGGCCCAGCAGGAGCCGGCCTTCGTCGACGGTCGTCACCCGCGTGTCGTTGTAGCGGGCGGAAAGGGTGAGCTGAACGTCGGGCCGCAGCGAGTACAGCTCGTGCACGTACAGGCTCGCGGTGCGGCTGCGGCCGCGGATCAGCGCGTCCGTCTGTGCCGCCTCGGTCGGGATGACCAGCAGCGTTTCGTCGATGTCGCCCTCGGCCGCGGTCTGGCGGAAGCGGCTGCGCGCGGTATCGATCGAGGCGCCTACCGTCAGGCGGTGCGGGGCGCTCGTCCAGGTGGACTGGACCGCAGCGCCCACACCGCGCTGGCGGGTGTGGGTGCGGTGCTCGACGCCGGCGGGCGTTCCTTCGGCCGGGTCGTAGTCGTCGTTGAGGTCGCCGTTGAGGGTGTCGGCGTCGGCCAGGCGCGTGTAGACCGTGGCAGACAGCTTGTGCTCGCGGCTGATGTCCCAGTTGGCGTTCAGGCTGATCAGCGTCATGTCGTTGTCGGTGCGGTCGGGCCGGGTGTAGACCTGGTCCCGGCGCTGCGCCAGCATCGACTCCGGCAGGGGCCCGTTGCCGATGAGGCTGCCGCCGACGTGGGTGAGCGAAAGGTCCCACGAGAAGCCTTCGAGGTGCTGGCCGCCCTTGGCGAAGAACTGGCGAAGCTCGGAGGGCGAGTAGTCGCGCCAGCCGTCCTCGGTGAACGAGCTGGCGGCGAGGAAGAGGTGGCCGCTCTCGCCCATAGCCTGGCCGTGGGTGAGCTCCGCGCTGACGCGGCCGAAGGAACCCAGCTCCAGCTCGGCGTCGGTGCCCGGGTGGGTATCGCCGCTCTTGGTCTGCAACGAGAGCGCGCCACCCAGGGTGTTCAGGCCGAACAACGGGTTGGAGCCCGGCAGCAGCGTGATGCTGGCCAGCGCGGCCTTGGGGATGAGATCCCAGTTCACGATGTCGCCGAAGGGCTCGTTGACGCGCACGCCGTCCTGGAACACCGACAGGCCCTGCGGCGTGCCCAGCAGCGGGCTGGCGCTGAAGCCGCGGAAGTTCACGTCGAGCTGGAAGGGGTTGCCCTGCATCTCGTTCACGTTCACGCTGGGCAGCTGCCCGCCCATGAAATCGGGCAGGTTCAGGCTTTGCAGCTGGCGCAGGCGGCGGTCGTTGACCGTCTGCACGTTCGAGGGGATCTGGTCGCGCGGCACGCCCGTGCCCGGCACCGGCGTGACGCCGATGATCTCGACGCGTTGCACGTCGCCGGCCGCCGCGACCTGCTCTTCCTCGACCTGCTGCGCCGCGGCGCCGGCGCAGGCGAGCGCGCAAAGACAGGCCAGGGCCAGGGGGTGCGGGCGCCAGCGAGGCGTCGGGGGCGGCGGCATCGGACTTGTCTCCTTCGATTCTTCGTCGACGCTAGCAGCCGCTGGCCGCGCCGGACACGGAAAACTTCC
>CAMLGG010000129.1 GCA_946479475.1 uncultured Ideonella sp.
AAGATGCCGGTGACGATCTGGATCACCAGCACCAGCAGCGCCAGCGAGCCGAAGAAGTACCAGAGGTTGAAGTTCTTCGGAGCGTAGTACTCCGACATGTGCTTCTTGTATTCGTCGAACGCGGTCGGGAACCGGTTCTCGAACCAGACGGTGACCTTCTGCGACAGAGGCGCATCCGCCGGCACGACTTTGAATTCAGCCATGGTTGCCTTTCTTGAGTCTGGTCGTGCCTGGGCTTAGGCCTTCTTGTCTTCGCCGATCAGGATCCGCGCGTCAGACAGGTACATGTGCGGCGGAACCTCCAGGTTGTCCGGAGCGGGCTTGTTCTTGAACACCCGGCCGGCCATGTCGAAGGTCGAGCCGTGGCAAGGGCACAGGAAGCCGCCCTTCCAGTCGTCCGGCAGCGAGGGCTGGGGGCCCGCGGCGAACTTGTCGCTCGGCGAGCAGCCCAGGTGCGAGCAGATGCCGACCACGACCAGGTACTCCGGCTTGATCGACCGGTTCTCGTTCTTGGCGTACTCGGGGATCGGATAGGCCTTGCGCTCGGACTGGGGGTCGGCGAGCTGGGCGTCGTTCTTGGGCAGATCGGCCAGTTGCTCCGGCGTGCGGCGAACCACCCACACAGGCTTGCCGCGCCACTCGACCGTCATCTTCTCCCCGGGCTTCAGACCGCTGATGTCGACCTCGACCGGCGCACCGGCAGCCTTCGCGCGCTCGGACGGCGCGAACGTGCTGACGAAAGGAACAGCCGCCGCCACACCGCCCACGGCACCCGCGCAGCTGGTGGTGATCAACCACGTGCGCTTGCCTTGGTCCACCGCGTTATCACTCATGGGGATCCTTCTTGGAGCTCTTGAAGACTGGGAAGACGCCTCGGGCCGCGAACCCCGCCGCCAGTTGGGGGCCAGTGAGCGGGTCAGCGATCCGCCGGGGTCCGGTTGCGATCGGGCCTCGGGCAATCTGGCATTTTAGCCGACAAGACACACGGCTTTACTTGCACTGTGTCGTGCTGTGCGCAGTCCGCGATGCTGCCTTTGACAGGACCCGTCAGGCGGCATTCCTGGGGCCGTTGCCGGCCGCCCGGCGCCGGGCGGCGCACGGCACCGATCAACAAGCCAAAAGGAGTCTCAGATGGGGTTCGCGACCGAGTTCAAGGAATTCGCGATGAAGGGCAACGTCATCGACCTCGCGGTCGGCGTCATCATCGGAGGAGCTTTCGGAAAGATCGTCGATTCGCTGGTGGCCGACGTGATCATGCCCTTCGTGGGGCTGATCTTCGGCGGGCTGGACTTCTCCAACTACTTCATCCCCCTGGCAGGCCAGACGGCGACCACGCTGGCCGAGGCGAAGAAGGCCGGCGCGGTGTTCGCGTACGGCAGCTTCGTCACGGTGGCGCTGAACTTCATCATCCTGGCCTTCATCATCTTCATCATGGTGCAGCAGATCAATCGCCTGAAGCGCCGCAACGAGGAGCCGGCGGCCCCCGCGGCGCCGGAGCCGGAGCCGCAGGACGTGACGCTGCTGCGCGAGATCCGCGACGCCCTGCGGACCAAGCCCGGGGCTTGATCAATCACGCGGCGGCCAGGCGGCGAGCCATGGCCGCTGCGGCCGCCAGGCTGGAGGCATCCGCCCGGCCTGTGCCGGCGATGTCGAAGGCGGTCCCGTGGTCGGGGCTGGTCCTGACGAAAGGCAGCCCCAGGGTGACGTTGACGCCCTGCTCGACGCCCAGGTACTTGACGGGAATCAGCCCGTGGTCGTGCGTCATCGCGACCACGAAGTCGAACTCGCCGGGGTGGCCGGCGCCATCGCGCGCGCGCATGAAGACGGTGTCGGGCGCATAAGGGCCCGTGGCGTCGATGCCCTCCGCACGCGCCGCCTCGATGGCCGGCGCGATGATGCGGATCTCCTCGTCGCCGAAGAGCCCGCCCTCGCCCGCATGCGGGTTCAGGCCGGCGACGGCGATGCGCGGCGAGGCCATGCCGAAGCGGCGTCCCGCCTGGTGCGTGATGCGCAGCGTCTGGAGGATGCCCGGCGTGTCGAGCATCTCGATCGCCCGCCGCAGCGACACGTGGATGGTCACGAGGACCACCCGCAACTCCTCGTTGGCCAGCATCATCCGCACGGGTGGCGGCTCGCCCTGGCCCGCATGGCGCCCGGCCAGCGCCTGGAGCATTTCGGTGTGGCCCGGGAAGTCCACGCCAGCCGCCGAGAGGGCCTCCTTGTGGATCGGCGCGGTGACGAGGGCTGTCGCGCGCCCGGCGAGCACCTCCGCCGTCGCGGCCTCGATGCATCGCGCGGCCGCAGCACCGGCGGGCGGCGAGACCTGGCCCCAGGGCAGCCCCGAGAGCCCTGCGGGAAGGCCCGCCGGCTGCCAGACCGGCAGGACACCATCGGGCGCCTGAGCCCGATCCCCCGGGGACTCGAGGGCCGCGACCGGGACGGCAATGCCGGCGACGCCCAGCGCCCTGCGCATCACCTGCACGTCGCCACACACCACGGCCTGGCCCAGGTGGCCGGCCGCCCATGCCTTGGCGATGATCTCCGGGCCGATGCCGCACGCGTCGCCCATGGTCACCAGCATCGGTCGCTCCATCGTCGTCATGCCGGGTTCTCGATCTCGATGAATCGGTGCTCGAGGCCGAACTCGCGCGCGAGGTGCGCCGCCACGGCCGGCGCACCGTATCGCTCGGTCGCGTGGTGTCCGCAGGCCAGGAAGGCGACGCCGGTCTCGCGGGCCAGGTGCGCCTGCGGCTCGGAGATCTCGCCGGTCAGGAAGGCATCGGCGCGCGCGTCGATCGCCGACTCGAAGTAGCCCTGGGCGCCACCCGTGCACCAGGCGATGCGACGCAGCGGCCGGCCATCCCCAGGCACCGCCAGCGGCACACGCTCGAGACGCGCGGCGACCCTCGCCTGCAGCGCTTGCACATCGTGCAGATCCGCCGCATCGCCGATGAAGCCCAGCTCCTGCTCGCCGAAGCGGCCATCGGCCCGCAGGCCCAGCTCGGCTCCCAGCCGCGCGTTGTTGCCGAGCTCGGGGTGCGCATCCAGCGGCAGGTGATAGGCGAAGAGGTTGACTCCGCCGGCCATCAGCCGCTCGACGCGGGCCTTGAGCCACCCCGTCAGCCGGCCATCCTGGCCGCGCCAGAACAGGCCGTGGTGGACCAGGATCATGTCGGCGCCGGCGGCCACCGCCGCGTCGATCAGGGCCAGGCTGGCGGTCACGCCGGACACGACCTTGCGGATCTCCCCGCGGCCCTCCACCTGCAGACCGTTCGGCCCATAATCCTTGAACCTCTCCGGTGCGAGCAGTTGCTGAAGGAACGCCTCGACCTCCGTCCGTGCTGCCATCGGATACCCACCTCTTGCACGCCATGCGCAGAATCTGGCTCGTATTTTCCCAGACGGTGACGGTTGCCGTCGCCCTGCTGTTCGTCGTCGGCACCTTCAAGCCCGAATGGCTGCAGCGGGTCCAGGGCGCGAGCAGCGTGCGCGTGCTGACGGACTCCCCCACGAGCAGCGTGCCCGTGTCGCTCGCGAAGGGGGGCGCCCCCGACCAGCCGCTCGCATCGGCCGCCCGCCGTGCCTCGCCCGCCGTGGTGAGCGTCACCGCGAGCCGCGCCCCGGCGCGCAACGACCCGCGCTCGCAGGATCCCTGGTTCCGCTTCTTCTTCGGACAGCAGCCGGCGCGCCAGGAGCCGCAGATCGGCCTGGGCTCGGGGGTGATCGTCTCGCCCGAGGGCTACCTCATCACCAACAACCACGTCATCGAAGGCGCGGACGACATCCAGGTGCGCCTGTCGGACGGCCGCGAGGCCCATGCCAAGCTGGTCGGCACGGACCCCGAGAGCGACGTCGCGGTGCTGAAGATCGAGCTCGACCGCCTGCCCACAGTCACGCTCGGCAACATAGAGCAGATGCAGATCGGCGACGCGGTGCTGGCCATCGGCAATCCGTTCAACGTCGGCCAGACGGTCACCTCGGGCATCGTCAGCGCCATGGGCCGCAGCGGGCTGGGCCTGTCGACCTTCGAGAACTTCATCCAGACGGACGCGGCGATCAACCCCGGCAACTCCGGCGGTGCGCTGATCGACGTGAACGGCAACCTGGTCGGCATCAACACCGCCATCTACTCGCGCAGCGGCGGCAGCATGGGCATCGGCTTCGCGATCCCCATCGACCTCGCCCGGCAGGTGATGGAAGGCCTGGTCAAGGACGGCCAGGTCACGAGGGGCTGGATAGGCGTCCAGCCGCGCGACCTCGACCCGGAGTTCGCCCAGAGCTTCAAGCTGCCGGTGCACGAAGGCGTCCTGATCACGGGCGTCCTGCAGGACGGCCCCGCGAGCAGCGCAGGCATGAAGCCCGGCGATGTCGTCACGCGCATCGGCGACAAGGAGGTTCGCAACACCGCCCAGCTGATGAACGCCGTCGCGGCACTCAAGCCCCGCTCCGAGACGCTGATCGGCGTGCAGCGCGGCGAGAAGGCGCTGGAGCTGAAGGTGACGGTGGCCCAGAGGCCGAAATCCCAGGCCCTGCAACGAACCCCGGAGTAGGCGGCCCGCCCACGGCGAACCCAGTTACTCCGCCGTCTCGGGCGCCTGGGTATGCCTGATGAACAGGCCCGCAGCGAGGATGCCCAGCTCGTAGAGCAGGCACATCGGGATCGCCAGGGAAAGCTGCGAGACCACGTCCGGCGGCGTGATGACCGCCGAGATGATGAAGGCGACCACGATGAAGTAGCCGCGCCACGCGCGCAGCTTCTCGACGCTCACCACGCCCATGCGGGCCAGCACCACCACGACCACCGGCACCTCGAAGGCGGCGCCGAAGGCGACGAACATCGTCAGCACGAAGCCCAGGTAGGCCTCGATGTCCGGCGCCGCCGTGATGCTCTTGGGCGCGAAGCTCTGGATGAATGCGAACACCTTGCCGAAGACGAAGAAGTAGCAGAACGCCACGCCCGCGAAGAAGAGCAAGGTGCTGGAGACCACCAGCGGCAGGACCAGGCGCTTCTCGTGGCTGTACAGCCCGGGCGCGACGAAGGCCCACACCTGGTAGAGCACGACCGGCAAGGCCAGCATCAGCGCCGCCATCAGCGTGATCTTCAGCGGCACCAGGAACGGCGAGATGACGTTGGTGGCGATCATCGTCGCGCCGTGCGGCAGCGAAGCGACCAGCGGTGCCGCCAGCAGGTCGTACAGGCCGGCCGGGCCGGGGTAGGCCGCCAGGATGCCGAAGGCGATGCCGACGGCAATGAGGGCGCGGACCAGGCGGTCGCGCAGCTCGATCAGGTGGGAGACGAACGGCGCTTCGGTGCCTTCGAGTTCGTCCTTCGGTTCCGTCGTCATTTACCCGCCCCGCCCGTGGCCCCGGGCGGCCGGAAGCGGGCCACGCGAGCTGCCCCCGACTGCACGTGGCGGCGCACGCCCTCGCGTTGCTTGTACCAGGCGGGGACGGCGCCGCGTTTGAGACGCCAGTTCTTGCGCGGATGCTGGTAGGCCGGCGGCGCAGGCGTCCAGGCGGCGCCTTCGGTGCTGCCGGCGGAGCCGGAGAGGCCCGATCCGAGGGAGCCCGCGGCCTCGTTCCAGCTCTGCGAGAGGGCGTCCGAGGCCTGGTTGACCTCGTTGCGCACGCTCGTCTCGACATCGCGCGCCGCGGTCTCGAACTGCGACTTCATCTTCTGCAGTTCTTCGAGTTCTATCGAACGGTTGACCTCGGCCTTGACCTCGGCCACGTAGCGCTGGGCCTTGCCGACCAGATGGCCGACGGTGCGCGCGACCCGCGGCAGCTTCTCGGGGCCGATGACTATCAGCGCGACCGCGCCGATCAGCGCGATCTTGTCGAAACCGAAGTCGATCAAGCGCTCAGACCTTGTTCTTCGCTTCGACGTCGACGGTGTTGCTGTCGACCGGCTTGCCGCTCGGGTTGCTGCCCACCTGCTGCGACGGCGGCAGCGGCTCGCCGGACTCGGCCCCGCCCTTGACGCCATCCTTGAAGCCCTTGACCGCGGCGCCCAGGTCGGAGCCGACGTTCTTCAGCTTCTTGGTGCCGAAGATCAGCACCACCACCAGCAGCACGATCAGCCAATGCCAGATGCTGAACGATCCCATGACGATTCTCCAAAAACCAATCCCGGATTGTATGAGTGGGGGTCAGGCCCGGCAGTTCAACCCCGACTTTTGGCCTTGCCGAGCGTCAACCCTTGGCCCAGGGCCTCGGGCCGCCGATGACGTGCATGTGGAGGTGGAACACCTCCTGGCCGCCGTCGCGGCCGGTGTTGATGATCTGGCGGAAGCCGCCGGTGACGCCGGCCTCGGCCATCAGCCGGGGCGCCAGCACCATGAGCTTGCCCATCAGCGCCTGGTCTTCGGCCGTCACGGCCTCCATGCTGGCGATGTGCCGCTTGGGGACCAGCAGCAGGTGCACCGGCGCCCAGGGGTGGATGTCGTGGAAGGCGATGACGTCCTCGTCCTCGTAGGCCTTCTTCGCCGGGATCTGGCCGGCGACTATTCTGCAGAAGATGCAGTTCGGATCTGAGCTCATCGGGTTGCTTCCCGTTCTACACCGGCATGGCCCGGCGGTCGTTCAGTGCCATCCAGCCGCGCACGATGCGGTAGAGGAACCAGATCGAGATGCCGGTCCAGGCGATCCAGCCCGGCACGACCAGCAGGAACCAGAGCGGCAGCGTGAGGATGTACAGGCCGCCTGCCCACAACACGCTGCGGATGCGCCAGCGGAAGTGGCTCTCCTGCCAGGAGCCGGCCGCCTCGTCCTTCTTGACCAGGTCCAGGATGAAGGCAATCACCAGCAGCAGCGTGGCGGCCTGCACGCCCGGGAGCACCGCGCCCACGGCCACCACGGCGTGCAACGCATAGCTGACGTGGCCGATGGTCCGCAGCGAGTCGTCGCGGGCCGGGTCCAGCGTCGTGGTCACTTCGTTCACGGCTTCTCTCCTTGCTCGCGCTGTTGCGCCTTGCGGGCGGCGAATTCCTCCAGGCCGGACAGGCCCTCGCGGCGCTCGAGCTCGGCCAGCACGTCGGCCGGCGTGAGGCCGAACTGCGCCAGCGCGATCATCGAGTGGAACCACAGGTCCGCCACCTCGTAGACGATCTTCTGGCGGTCGCCGTCCTTGGCCGCCATCACCGTCTCGGTGGCCTCCTCGCCGACCTTCTTCAGGATGGCATCGGTGCCCTTGTGGAACAGGCGCGCGACGTAGCTCTTGTCCGGGTCGCCCTGGCGGCGGGATTCGATCACCTCGGCCAGGCGCTGGAGCGTGTCGTTCGAGGTCGAGGCACAAGGACGGGTCATCGCACTGTTCACTTCGTGTAGATCGCGGCGGGGTCCTTCAACACCGGCTCGACAGCCTTCCAGCCGCCCTCCTCGAGCCGCTCGAAGAAGCAGCTGTGGCGCCCGGTGTGGCAGGCGATGCCAGGCTCGTGGCCGAGCTGGGTGACCTTGAGCAGCACCACGTCCTGGTCGCAATCGAGCCGGATCTCGTGCACCTTCTGCACATGGCCGGACTCCTCGCCCTTGTGCCAGAGCCGGCCTCGCGAGCGGCTCCAGTAGACAGCCTCGCGCAGCTGCGCCGTGCGCTCCAGCGCCTCGCGGTTCATCCAGGCCATCATCAGCACATCGCCGGTGCCGGCCTCCTGGGCAATCGCCGGCACGAGCCCTTCGGCATCCCAGCGCACGTGATCCAGCCAATCCATCCGGGCAGTGTAGCCAAGGCGCTCAGCCGGCATGCGTGGACCCCTGGTGCCCACGCTCTGCGGCGAACCATTGCAGGACCGGGATCGTGCCCGGCAGGACGGGCTGGCTGGCCACGGGCAGGCTCTCCCATGCCATCGACTGGCCCTCGCGCATCTCGAAGTCGCCGGACCACTCGTAGACCTTGCGGAAGTGCAGCCGGACGCGGGCGTGGGGATAGTCCATCACCAGCTCCTGCCAGGGGTGGCTCTCGCCGATGCTGATGCCGAGCTCCTCGTGCAGCTCTCGAGCGAGCGCCTCGTGCACGCTTTCGCCCGCCTCGATCTTGCCGCCCGGGAATTCCCAGTAGCCGGCGTAGACCTTGCCGACGGGCCGCGAGGTGAGGAGGAAGCGCCCTTCGCGGCCGGCCGCGTCGCGCTCGACCAGCACGCCCACCGCCACGTCGACGGGCGTGCGCTCCGGACCTCCGCTCATGCGGCCGGCCCCAGCGACATCCGCCCGGCCAGGTCGCGCGCGAACTGGTGCGCCACGCGGCCCGAGCGCGAACCGCGCTCGAGCGCGAAGACCAGCGCCTCCGGCCGGGCCGACTCGATCTGGGCATCGCTCAGCCCATGGTGGCGCAGCCACTGCGCGACGATCGCCAGGTACTCGGCCTGGCTGAACGGATAGAAGCTGACCCAGAGCCCGAAGCGCTCGGACAGCGAGATCTTCTCCTCCACCACCTCGCCGGGATGCACCTCGCCGTCTTCGGTGTGCTGGTAGCTGAGGTTCTCCTTCATGTACTCGGGCAGCAGGTGGCGCCGGTTGCTGGTGGCGTAGATGAGGAGGTTGTCCGATGCCTGCGCCACCGAGCCGTCGAGGATGGATTTCAGCGCCTTGTAGCCGGGCTCGCCCTCCTCGAAGCTCAGGTCGTCGCAGAACACGATGAAGCGCTCGGGACGGCCGGCCACCAGGTCCACCAGGTCGGGCAGGTCGACCAGGTCCGCCTTGTCGACCTCGATCAGGCGCAAACCGCGTGGCGAGAACTCGTTGAGGCAGGCCTTGATGAGCGAGCTCTTGCCCGTGCCGCGCGCGCCCGTCAGCAGCACGTTGTTGGCCGAAGCGCCGGCAACGAACTGCTCGGTGTTGCGGGCCAGGCGCTCCTTCTGCGCGTCGATCTCCTTCAGGTCCGCGAGGCGGATGGTGGCAACGTGTCGTACAGGCTCCAGCACGCCGGAGCCGGCGCGCTTGCGATAGCGGAAGGCGATCGAGGCCCCCCAGTCGGGGGCGGCAGGCGGATGAGGCAGCACCGCCTCGAGGCGGCCGAGCACGCGCTCGGCCCGGGCCAGCAGCGCGTCGAGGGAAGAAGAGTCCATGCGCCGAGTGTAGTGAACACCCGGCGGCGACCGGGTCAACGCTTCACGGGCAGGCCGTGCCGCCATCCAGCCGCCGGATGCGCGGCTTGCCGAGCTTCGCGTCAGCCGGGTCGTAGGGCGGATTGGGCGCCAGGTAGCCGGCGAAGTAGCGGGTGAGCGCGTCGATGTCCTGCGCGCCGCCCAGGCGGTCGGTGCCGCCCTTGAGCACAGTGAAGGCATCGCCACCGTCGGCCATGAAGTTGTTGACCGTCACGCGCCAGGGCCGGGTCGGGTTCACCACCGCGCCGTCCTCGACCAGCGTCTCGGTGTGGCCCGCGACCTCCAGCGTGAGGTGGCGGACCTTGGCGCCGCAAGCCTGCGTGTGATCCCAGTCGTAGTGCAGCCCGCGCGAGGGCAGCATGACCCTTGCAAAGCCCGTCTGGCCGAAGCAGTTGGGGAACTGCTGCTCCAGCACGTCCCGGATCTGCTGCGTCGTCAGCGTCATCGTCACCAGGCTGTTGCCGAAGGGCTGGACCTGGAAGGCCTCGCCGTAGGTGACATTGCCGTCGCCCTCGCCCACCCCGCTGCCGGCGTAGAGGAAGCCGGGGTTGCGCACGCCACCCGGGTTCATCAGCGCCAGCACGGCCCCCCCGAACTCGGGCGCGGAGGTCGCATCGAGCTGAGCATCGGCGACCAGTTCGCCGGCCGGCATGTTGCAGGCCGCATCCTTGGTGTTGGGCGCATCGGTCGTGATGCTGCCGATCACCTGGTTGGCGATGGGCGCCACGATGGTCTTGTAGTTGGCGACGATGGCGGCGACCTCGGCGTTGGGAACGATGTCCGGGTTGCTTCGGTCGACGACCTTGTTGTGGGCCGTGACGCTGCTCACATCCCGCGTGCCGGAGTCGAGCGTCACGTCGATCTCGGTCAGCACGCGGCCTTGCGAGTTGGCGCTCGTGACGGAGACCAGGCGCCCGGTCGACAAGGGCAGCTGGCAGTTGTAGGCCGCATGGGTGTGGCCCGAGATGACGAGGTCCACCGCGCCGTCGAGCTGCGACACGATGGTCTTGATGGGCGAGCCCTCCAGTCCGCCGGCGCAGGCGTCGATGTCCTGCGGGGACGGGCTGGTCTGCGAGCCGCCCTGATGGATCAGCACCACGATCGCCTCGATGCCCTGCGCCTTGAGTTGGGGCACCAGCGCGTTCACCGTGGCGGCTTCGTCGAGGAACTGCAGGCCCTTGACGCCGGAGGGCGAGACGATCTGCGGCGTCTCCTTCAGGGTCATGCCGATGAAGGCCATCTTCACCTTCTTGCCGCCGACGTCGAAGGTCTTCAGGCCGTAGGGCGCGAACAGCGTCTTGCCGTTGCTCTTCTTCACCACGTTGGCGGCGAGGAACCTGAACTTCGCGCCTTCGAAAGGCACCGGCGTGCCGACCTCTGCGCCGCGGCAACTGTTTTCGTGGTCGGTCGGATGGCAGCCGCCGCGCTGCATGCGCAGGAGCTCTTCCTTGCCGTCGTCGAACTCGTGGTTGCCGACCGCATTGAAGTCGAGGCCCGCGCGGTTCATGGTCTCGATCGAGCCTTCGTCATGGAAGAGCGCGGAGATCAAGGGGCTGGCGCCGATCAGGTCGCCGGCCGATACCACCACGGTGTTCGGATTGGCGGCACGCGCGGCAGCGACGTAGCCTGCGATGTAGTCGACGCCACCGGCCGGGACCAGCGGCGCGTCGGCATTTGCGCGAAAGGTGCCGGGCGACTCCATCTGGCCGTGGAAGTCGTTGAGGGCGAGGATCCTGACGATGGCGACAGGCTTGTCCCTGGCCGGGGTCGTGGCAGCGCAGGCCAGGCCGGGCAGCGCCATGGCGAGCGCGAGCGCGTGCAGCGCGAAGCGGGACGAAGGCAGCTTCATGTCGGTCTCTTGCGGGCTGGAATGGAGACCGCATTGGAGGGACCGATCGTGTCAGCGGCGTGAAGCCGGGATGCTCAGGGGATGCGATGCACGCCCTGCCCGTCGCTGACGAAGCACAGGTCACCCGGCTCGCGCACCACCGAGGCCAGCCCGGTGAACTCGCCGAAGGCCGGCAGCACCAGCACGCCGGCGCGCGCGTGGAAAGCGGGCAGCCGAAGGCGGTCGTACGCGGCGCCGCCCAGCGTTGCGCCCGGATGCAGATGACCCGCCACGACGGCCTGCGCCGGCCGGGGCGACGGATGGTGGCAGAGCGCCCACGGCCCACGGCCGAAGGGTTCATCGACGACGGTGATGCCGAGTCCGGCCGGCGGGTCGCCGGCACGCTGGTCATGGTTGCCGCGGACGAGGGTCAACGCGAGCGAACTGCGCTGCGCGCGCCAGGCCGCGAAGGCGCCGATGCCCGGCCCGCTCTTTGCGCGTGCGGCGTGGAGGAAGTCGCCGAGGAAGACCACTTCGGCCGCCCCGAGCCGATCGACCACGGCGCCGAGCCGGGCGAGGTTTGCCTCGCTGGTGCCCCCGGGCACCGGCACGCCGAGCCGGCGAAAGCTGTGCGCCTTACCGAGATGGAAATCGGCCACCAGCAGGACGCGCCCGCCGGGCCAGAAGGCCGCGCGCTCGGGGCACAGCCAAAGTTCACCGCCACCCCACTGCAGCGCGAAATCCGCGCTCGCGGTCACTTCAGGTCAGCAGGCCGAGCGCGATGTCGAGGTGCTCGGTCGGGCTGCGCTTGAATCCCGAGCGTGCATAGCGCTGGAGGCGGCCGACGATGAAGGCCGTCAGTGCCGAGGCGCGGCCGTTGGCGTCCACCGTGGGCATCGCGGAGCCGGCATGGTCCGCGGCCAGGCGCAGGCTCTGGCGCAGCTGCGACTCGACGCGGTCGAAGAACTGGTTCATGCGCGCAGACAGGCGCTCGTTCTCGAACACCAGCGCGTCGCCCACCATCACGCGGGTCATGCCCGGGTTCTTCTCGCCGAACTGCAGCACCACCTGGGCGATGCGCTGCGCCTGCACCGAGCCGTCGCCCTCGCGCTCGGTGATCTGGTTTACCAGGCCAAAGATGCTGGACTCGATGAACTCGATCAGGCCCTCGAACATCTGCGCCTTGCTCGCGAAGTGGCGGTACAGGGCCGCCTCGCTGACCTGGAGCTGAGCGGCCAGGGCCGCGGTGGTGATTCGCTCGGCGCCCGGCTGCTCGAGCATCGCCGCCAGCGTCTGCAGGATCTGCACCCGGCGCTCGCCGGGCTTGGGGCGCTTGCGGGCCGGCGCCTGCTCGCCCGCCCGATCTTCGCCCGCGGGGGCGCCGGCTGCGGGGCTCGGTGCCTCGGCCTCGGCCGCTTCGGTTTCTTCGGGCAGGTCAGGCATCACGGCAGGCGGCGCAACTGTTGGAGCGAGGCGATTCTGGCATACACGTAGGTCGGCCTTCGGTGCAGGTAAACACCAACTTCCGGGCCGTGGGCTGCCCTTCTTGCCCAGCGTTGCATCCACACGGTGCGCATGCCGACGGCATGCGCCGCCTTCTGGTGGACGAGGGTGTCCTCGACCAGCACGCAGCGTCGCGGCGGGACGCCCAGCCGAGCGGCCAGCGCCCGGAACATCCGCCTGTCGGGCTTCGGGCGCCACTGGCCGAACATCGTCATGTCCTCGATGCCGAGGATGCCGTCGAAGCAGCGGCGCAGCCCGAGCGCACGCAACACGCGCTCGGCGTACGCGACCGGCGCGTTGGTCAGGACGAGCTTGCGGCCGCGCAGGCGGCGCAGCGCGGCGGCGTCGTGCGGATGGTGGCGCAGCCGCTGCTCCAACTCCGGCAGCAGGTGCGTGTCGTGCAGGAAGTGCGCCGGCCTGATCGCGTGGTGGCGGATGAGGCCGAGCAGGGTCGCACCATAACGGCGCCAGTACTGGACGCGCAGCGCGGCGGCAGCTTCGGGCTGGAGCGACAGCTCGCGGGCGATGTAGGCCGTCATCGCGGTGGTCAGCGGGCCGAAGGCCGCCGCCGACGCATCGTGCAGCGTGTTGTCGAGGTCGAAGAGCCAGACGCGCTCAGGCATGCTGCGCTCCCACGCCCGCGCGGCGCGCATCGCGCCGGCCGAGCGCGGAGATGCTTGCGATCATCAGCGCCGCGCCGAGCCATTGCGACGCGGTGAGTGCCTGGCCCAGCAACAGCGCAGCCAGCAGCACCGCCGTCAAGGGCTCGACCAGCGTGGCGACGGTCAGCGCAGTGGGGCTCAGCCGCGCCGCGCCCCAGCTGAAGGCCAGCAGCGCGATGGCGGCGGTGACCAGCCCGAGGTAGAGCAGCCAGGCCTCGGGCGGGGCGTCACCCGGCCACGCCAGGGGCACGTAGAAGGCACTCAGACCCATCACGGCCGCGGCGACCACCGTCAGGCCCATCGTCGCCGGGCCGGCTCCCAGCGACTGGGCCAGGCGGCCGCTGACCAGGGTGAAGCCGGCGTAGAGCACCGCGGAGGCGATCGAGAAGAGCACTCCGGCGACCACGTTGCCGGTGGACGCATCGGCGGCCGGCCCGCCCTCCCGAAGCACCACGAGCGCGGTGCCGGCGAGGGCGGCCGACAGCGTCGCGGCGAGCGGCGCATCCAGCCGCTCACGCCCCCGTGCCACGGCCACCAGGGTCACCAGCACCGGCGGCAGGCACAAGGCGATCAGCGTGGGAACCGCTGCACCGATGCGCGCGATGCCGAGGAACCAGCAGAGCACGTACAGCGCCATGCAGGCGCCCGCGCCGACCAGCAGGAGTCCCTGCTGCTGGATCCGCGGCCAGACGGCCGGCCGCGCGAACAGGGCCAGCAGCAGCACACCGCCCACCACGAAGCGCCAGAACGAGATGCTCTCCGGCGGCAGGCCGTAGCGCGCGATCAGCAGGTTCACCACCAGCGCGCCCGTCCCCCACAGGAAGCCCGCGCCGCAGGCGGCCGCCATGCCCGCGGCGGACGAGTGCATGGCCAACGGTGACCTCAGTGGGATCGGATCATCGTGCCGTAGGCCTGGTCCGTCAGGATCTCCAGCAGCATGGCGTGCGGCACGCGGCCGTCGATGATGTGCACGGCGTTCACGCCGCTCTTGGCAGCGTCGAGCGCACCGGCGATCTTGGGCAGCATGCCGCCCGAGATGGTGCCGTCGGCGAAGAGCTCGTCGATGCGGCGCGCGGTGAGATCCGTCAGCAACTGGCCCTGCTTGTCGAGCACGCCGGTGATGTTGGTCAGCATCACCAGCTTCTCGGCCTTCAGCACAGTCGCCAGCTTGGCGGCCACCACGTCGGCGTTGATGTTGTAGCTCTCGTTGGACTCGCCGAACCCGATCGGGCTGATGACGGGGATGAACTGGTCGTCCTGCAGCGCCTTGACGACGCTCGGGTCGATCGATTCGATCTCCCCGACCTGGCCGACGTCGTGCTCCTTGCTCGGGTCGTCCTTGTCGACCATCTTGAGCTTGCGCGCGCGGATCATGCCGCCGTCACGGCCGGTCAGGCCGACGGCCTTGCCGCCGGCGGCGTTGATCAGGCCGACGATGTCCTGCTGCACCTCGC
>CAMLGG010000130.1 GCA_946479475.1 uncultured Ideonella sp.
GTTCCGCGGCAACCGGCTGCACCACAGCCGCTACGGCACGCACTACATGAACTCCTACCACAACCTGTGGGAGGACAACGAGAGCTACCTGAACCGCGGCGGCCTGGCGCTGATGGAGGTGCGCGACCAGGTCGTGCGCAACAACCGCGCCTGGGGCAACACCGACCACGGGATCATGCTGCGCACCCTGCAGGATTCGGTGGTCGAGAACAACGTCGTCGCCGGCAACGGCCGCGGCTTCTTCATCTACGACGTCGAGTACGCGCAGCTCAAGGGCAACCTGGTGGTGGGCAACCAGGTCGGCGTCCACCTCTCGGCCGGCTCGACGCGCAACCTGGTCGACGGCAACGATTTCATCGGCAACCGCGAGCAGGTGCGCTACGTGGGCGCACGCGACGAGACCTGGGGCGGCGCCCTGGGCAACCACTGGGGCAACTACCTCGGCTGGGACCGCGACGGCAACGGCCGGGGCGACGTCCGCTACGAGGCCAACGACGTGGTCGACCGGCTGCTGTGGCAGCACCCGGCTGCGCGGCTGCTGATGGCGAGCCCGGCCGTGCAGGCGCTTCGCCTGGTCGGCCAGCAGTTCCCGGTGCTGCGCGTGCCGAGCGTGGTGGACCCTGCGCCGCGCATGCAGCCGGAACACCGGCAATGGAGTGAATGGAATGGAAAGCAGGCAGGCGGGCGCTGACGCTGCGGCGATCTCGCTGCGTGGCGTGGCCAAGCACTACGGCGCCGTGCGCGCGGTCGACGGTGTCGACCTGGACATCGGCCATGGCGAGGTCTTCGGCCTCATCGGGCACAACGGCGCGGGCAAGAGCACGCTGTTCAAGATGATGCTCGGGCTGATCTCGCCCACGGCGGGCGAGGTGCGCGTGCTCGGCTGCCCGGTGGCCGGCGTGCAGGCGCGCGAGGTGCGCCGATCCATCGGCTACCTGCCCGAGAACGTGGTGCTCTACGACAACCTGAACGGCCTGGAGACGCTGCGCTTCATGGCGCAGCTCAAGGGCGTGCCGGCCGCTGCTTGCGGGCCCGCGCTGGAGCGCGTGGGCCTCGACGGCGCGGCGGCGAAGCGGCCGGTGCGGGAGTACAGCAAGGGCATGCGCCAGCGCCTCGGCTTCGCGCAGGCCTTGCTCGGGCGGCCGCGGGTGCTCTTCCTCGACGAGCCGACGACGGGCCTGGATCCGGACGCGATCCACGCCTTCTACGCCACGCTCGGCGAGCTGCGCGCGCAGGGCGTGACGATGGTGCTGAGCTCGCACATCCTGGCCGAGCTGCAGCAGCGGGTCGACCGGCTGGCGATCCTGGCCTCGGGCAAGGTGCAGGCGGTGGGCAGCGTGCAGGGCCTGCGCGAGCGCGCGGCGCTGCCGCTGAAGCTGGAGCTGCACAGCACCGAATCGGGCGCGGTGGTGGTGCGCAGCGTGCTGGCCTCGATGCCCGTGGCGCGGGCGGACTGGCAGGGCCACCGCGTGATCGCGCACTTCCCGCGCGAGGCCAAGATGACGCTGCTGGCGGCCGTCTCCGGCCTGGGCAGCGCGGTGCTCGACCTGCAGATCCACGAGCCTTCGCTCGAAGACGTGTTCTTCGGCCTGGGCGGAGCCTGAGCATGGACGCCCGCCAGATCCTCACCGTCGCGCTGAAGGAGCTGCGAGACAGGCTGCGCAACCGCTGGGTGCTGGCGGTGGCGCTGGTCTTCACCGTCTTCGCCCTCGTCATCGCCTACTTCGGCGGCGCGCAGCAGGGCGCGGTCGGCCTGCGCTCGATCGAGTTCACCATCACCAGCCTGGTCAGCCTGGTGATCTACCTCATCCCGCTCATCGCGCTGCTGCTGGGCTTCGACGCGATCGTCGGCGAGCGCGAACGCGGCTCGCTGGACCTGCTGCTCGCCCTGCCCATCACGCGGCTGGAACTGCTGCTCGGCAAGTACCTCGGCCTGGCCGCGGCGCTGAGCCTTTCGACGCTCACCGGCTTCGGCCTGGTGGCGGTGGCCCTGGCGACGCAGGTGGGCAGCGATGGGCTGGCCGCCTATGCCGGCTTCATGGCGAGCTCGGTGCTTCTGGGCCTGGCCTTCCTCAGCCTGGCGGTGATGCTCTCGGTCTTCGCCGCGGACCGCACGCGCGCCTCGGGCATGGCCATCGCGCTGTGGTTCTTCTTCGTGCTGGTGTTCGACCTGCTGCTGCTCGGCCTGCTGGTGGTCAGCGGCGGGCGCGTCGGCAGCGACTGGTTCCCCTACACGCTGCTGCTGAACCCGGCCGACGTGTTCCGCATCATGAACGTCTTCTCGCTCGACGACGTGCGCAGCCTCTACGGGCTGACCAGCATCGTGCCGCACGCGCTTGCCAAGCCCTGGCTGATGGGCCTGGTGATGCTCGGCTGGATCGTCGCGCCCCTGTCCATCGCCACCTGGAGATTCCGGCCATGACCCCCGACCGCCGCCGCCTGTTGTTCGCGGCCTGCGCCGCCCCGCTTGCCACCCTGTTCACCGGCTGCGATCGCGGCGATGCGAAGGTCGCCCTGAAGCCCGCCGAGATCGTGCCCGGCACCACCTGCGACCTGGACGGCATGCTGCTCGCCGACTATCCCGGCCCCAAGGCGCAGATCCACTACGTGGGCGCGGCCGCGCCGGTCTTCTGCTGCGACACGGTGGAGCTGTTCTCGCTGCTGCTCAAACCCGAGCAGGTGCGGCCGGTGGCCGCGGCCTACGTGCAGGACATGGCCCTGGCGGACTGGGAGCAGCCGCGCGGCCACTGGATCGATGCGAGGACCAGCTTCTACGTGGTGGGCAGCAAGCGCGATGGCTCCATGGGGCCGACCTTCGCGAGCTTCGCCCAGGAGTCCTCCGCGAAGGATTTCGCGGGCCGTCACGGCGGCAAGGTGCTTCGCTTTGCGGACATCACGCCGGAGATGGCAGACCTCAGCGGCGGGGCTCAGCACGACACGCGGATGTAGCCGCCTGCCCCGGTCAGGAGGTGATCCCGCAGCCCGCCGCGAACACCGCCGCCTGCACCCGGGACTTCAGGTTCAGCTTGCGCAGCAGGTGCTGCACGTGGATCTTCACCGTCGCCTCGGTGATGTCGAGCGACCGGGCGATCTCCTTGTTCGACAGGCCGTTGGCCACGAGCTGCACGATCTCGCGCTCTCGAGGCGACAGCGCCGCCAGCGGGTCGACCGGCGCGGCCACCGCCTCCGGCTGGGAGGCCGAGCGCAAGGCGCCGATGAGCTTGGCCGTGAGCTCGGGGCTCACCACCGACTCCCCGCGCACGCAGCGCTTGATCGCGTCGACCAGCGCATCGCCTTCGATGGTCTTCAGCACGTAGCCGCTGGCGCCCGACTTCAGCGCGGCGGCGAGATCGTCCTCGTCCTCGCTCACGGTGAGCATCAGCACCTTCGCCCCCGGCGCGGCCTGCTGCAGGCCCGGCAGCGCCTCGATGCCGCGCACGCCGGGCAGGTGGTTGTCCAGCAGGATGAGGTCGGGCTGCAGCTCGGCCGCGCGGCGCTGGGCCTCGTCGGCGTTGCCGGCCTCGCCGGCCACTTCCAGCGCGTCGCCGTGCAAGGACAGCAGCGCGATCAGGCCGCGGCGGAACAGCGTGTGGTCGTCGACGACGAGAAGGCGGATCGGAGAGGGCATCGAAGGGACTCCTCGTTCAGGCCTGCACGGCCTCGGGCTCGGGCTCGACGCTCAGCACCACGCGCGTCCCCTGCCCCGGCGCCGATTGCCACTGCACCTGGGCGCCGATGCGTGACGCCCGCTCGCGCATGATGCGCAGGCCCACGTGGCCCTCGCCGGCGTCCGCCGCGGGATCGAAGCCGCGGCCGTCGTCCTCGACCTCGAAGCGCCAGCCCGGCCCGCGATGCACCTTGAGCCGCACCTGCGTGGCGTGGGCGTGCTTGCGGACGTTCCACAACGCCTCCTGCACCACGTGCAGCACCTGCACCTGCACGTCCTGCGGCAGCGGGATGCCGTCGCCCTCGACCTGCAACGTCGCGTCGATGCCGGCCTGGTGGCGGAACTTCTGCAGCGTGGTGGCCAGCGCCTGGGTGATGTCCTCGACGTCGGTGCGGGTGCGAAAGTGCAGCAGCAGCTCGCGCACGTCGCCATAGCACTCGCGCACGCCGGCATCGAGCTCGTCGACGATGCGGTCTTCCGCCGCCTCGTCGGCCTTGCGGCGCGCGCCGCGCAGCAGCTGCACCTGGATCTTCAGGAAGGCCAGCGACTGCGCGATGGAGTCGTGCAGCTCGCGCGCCAGCAGCGTGCGCTCGGCCGCGATGGCCGCCTCCTTCTCGGCGGCGGCCACGCGCAGGCTCTCCATGCCGCCGGCGAGGTGGCTGGCCACGATCTCCAGCAGCGAACGGATCTCCTCCGAGGGCTCGATGGCTTCGCGCCAGAAGCAGTCGATCTCGCCCAGCAGGCGCTGGTGAAGCCGCACCGGCACGGTCATCACCGTGGCGAAGCCCGCCTGGTGGCAGTACGGCAGGCCGGCATCGGTGACCGGGTGGATGGCGATGCTCCTGGGCGCGGCGCCCGCCACCGCCGGCAGGCCGCAATGGCAGGCCTTGGAGGCGATGCAGTGCTCGGCCTCGGCCATCGCCGGCGGAAGGCCGTCGTGGCCCAGCAGCATGAAGCGCTCGCCCGCCTCGCCCACCCAGCGAACGGCCACCGCATCGGCGCCGGCCAGCGGGCGGGCCTGGCGCGCCACGCCGCGGGCCAGCGCGGGCAGGTCCTCCGCCCCGGCGACCACGTTGCTCAGCTCGTACAGGCCGGCCAGCCGCTCGCGCTTGAGCTCCAGGCTCGCGGTCTTCTCCGCGATGCGGCTCTCCAGGCTGCGGTACAGCGCCTGCAGCCGCGCGGCCATGGCGTTGAAGCCGCCGCCGAGCTGGCCGAATTCGTCCTGCCGCGAGTCATCGACGCGGGCCTCGAAATCGCCGGCGCGAACCTGGTCCACGGCGGCGGCCAGGCGCTTGAGGGGATCGAGCACCAGCAGGTGCGTCGCATACATCACCAGCACCGCGCCGCCCACCGCCAGGCCGATCATCGTGAGCTGGAAGCCGCGCTGCAGGCTCGTCCAGTACGACAGCCTCTCCTCGATCGCGGAGACGAAGGTGTCGACGTGCTGGACCATCTTCCCGACCTGGGTGAAGTCGGCCGCCTCGCGGCGCAGGACCGCAGCGCGCACGCCGGCCCAATCCGCCTGCACGTCGGCGAAGGCCTCGCGCACCTCGCCGTGCCAGGGCACGAACAGCGGCCGCGCCGGGTCTCCGTGGCGCAGCAATGCAAGCGTCGCATCCATCTGCTCGATCCGGGCGCCCAGGGGCGCGCCGTCGACGGTGCTTTCGGCCGCCAGCCGCCAGCTCATCATCCGCAGCCGTCCGGCCTCGTTGACCGCCGCCGCGCCGCCCTCGAGCTGCCAGGTGACCCACAGCGTGAAGGCGATCGAGACCAGCGCGACCGACAGGAAGGCCGCGCCGGTCGCGACGAGCTTGGAGGCGAGCGTCCAGGTGCGCATGCCGGCATGGTGGCAGCACGCGCCGCCGGCACCTTGATGTTGGTCAAGCGCCGCCGCGCCGTGGCCGCAGCGGGGCGACCCAGTCCGGCATGAAGCAGCGCCGCTCGCCGTTGGCGAACTCGACGTCGACGCTCAGCGCATCGGCGGCGACCACCAGGCCGCGGCCGTAGCGGCGCACGCGCACCTCGTCGCCCGGCAGGAAGGCCGCGTGCGCAGAAGGCGATGGCTTCGGCGGCTGCCCTTGCGCCCGCCGCGCCGCCTCCTCCTCCAGGTGCCGCGCCAGCCGCAGGCAGTTGTCGCAGTGCCCGCAGCGGTCGAAGCCGTGCGGCATGGCGTGCAGGTGGTCGAGCAGCACCCGCCAGCGGCACCAGCCGGTCTGCGCATAGAAGACCATCTGTTCGAGCATCGCATGGTCCTCCAGGCGGCGCTCCTCGTAGACCGCCGCCAGGGCCTGCAGGGCCTGCTCGCCGAGGCCGGCCCTGCGAAGGGCGAGGCGGCCGGCGCGGTCCTGCGCCGCCAGCTGCCGGCGGCGCAGCAGGTTCAGGCCGACCTTGAGCTTGACCAGCGGCTGGCGCAGCGACTCGTGCAGCAGCGGCAGCGTCCAGGCCTCGTGGCCCGCGGGCGGCGCGCTGCCCAGCGTGGCGTGCAGCAAGGCCAGGTCGTCCGGGCCGGGGTAGCGGCCGCCGAGGAAGAACAGCTGCACCGCCTTGTCGCCGCGCAGGAAGAGCAAGGTGCACACCGCTGGCTCGCCGTCCCGCCCGGCGCGGCCGGACTCCTGGTAGTAGGTGTCCAGCCCCGCAGGCATCTGGTAGTGCAGCACGAAGCGCAGGTCCGCCTTGTCGATCCCGAGGCCGAAGGCGTTGGTGGCCACCATCACGCGGCAGCGGCCGGCCATGAAGTCGTCCTGCGCCGCGCTGCGACGCCGCGCCGGCAGCCGGCCGTGGTAGAGCCCGGCCTCGATGCCGGCGCCCGCCAGCAGCTCGTGCACCTGCTCGGCAGCGCGCACGGTGGCGGTGTAGACGATGCCGGCGCCGGGTTGCTCGCGCACCAGGGCCAGCAGCCGCTCGGGCTTGTCCGCCTCTCGGGCCAGGACCTCGACGCGGTAGTGCAAGTTGGGCCGGTAGCTGCCGGTGCGCAACACGCCTTCGCGCGGGATGCGCAGCTGCTCCAGGATGTCGGCCGTCACCTCGTCGCCGGCCGTCGCCGTGAGCGCCAGCACCGGCGGCTCGCCGAGCGCGGCGCGCGCACCGCCGATCTCCAGGAACGCCGGGCGGAAGTCGTAGCCCCACTGCGAGATGCAATGCGCCTCGTCGACGACGAGCAGCCCGGTCGGGCGCGCGGCCAGCAGCTCCAGCGCCGCCGGGTCGGCCAGCCGCTCGGGCGTGACGAAGGCGATGCGCGCGCTGCCGTCGGCCAGGGCGGCTTCAGCGTGTGCCAGCGTTTCGGCATCGAGCCCGCTGTGCAGCCGCACCGCCGGCACGCCCAGGGCGTTCAGGCGGTCGCACTGGTCCTTCATCAGCGCGATGAGCGGCGAGACGACGAGCGTGCGGCCGTCGAGCAGGCACGCGGGCAGCTGATAGCACAGCGACTTGCCCGCGCCCGTCGGCATGACCGCCAGCGCCGACCGGCCATCCAGGATGCGCTCGATCACCTGCTGCTGGCCGGGCCGCAGCGCGGACAGGCCGAAGACCGAACGCAGGGTCCGGGCGATCTGGCGTTCCCGTGGGGCGCGGCGGTCAGGCACGCCGCCACCATAGCAAGCGGCGAGCCGGCCGGGCCCGATGCAAGCCGATCAGGCCGCGCCCGGGTTCTTCAGGCCCAGCACCTCGATGGGTTCGATGGACGGCGGGCCGGCGAAGAGCTCCGGCGCCCGGGCCATCAGCGCCTGCGCGATGGGGCCGGTGAGGTGGGCCTGGCGGCCGGCCTCGTCGTGGAAGGCGTCGAAGACGCCGAAGGTCGTGGGCGACAGCTTCAGGGCGAACCAGATCGGCGTGGCGGGTTCGTCGCGCGCCATGGCCAGCGCGGCCTGGAGGAAGCGGGCGACCTCGTCCTCCTTGCCGGGCTGGGCTTCGAGGCGGGCAAACAGCGCGAGCTTGATCATCGAATCTCTCCTTGGGTGGGGGTTCGTCGGCATTCCCGACGGCCGCCAGTGTGGTCGCGCCCGCCCTTCGGGGCCATTGTCGTGAATGACAACTTCGATATCATTTGCGCCATGCAGCTCGCGGTGCTTGCCATCGATGGCGTGTTCGACACCGGCCTGGCCGCGGTGATGGACACCTTCGCCACCGCCAACGAGCTCGCGGCCGCGCAGGGCCTGAAGATCCCGCGCTTCGAGGCGGCCGTGGTCGGCGTGCGGCGGCGCGTCCGCACGGCCCTGGGCCTTCAGGTGCCGGTGCAGCCTGCGGCCTCGGTGGCCCGGCCCGACTGGGTGGTGCTGCCCGCGCCGGGCACCAAGATGCCCGACACCCTGCTGCCCGCGCTGGCCCGGCGGGACACGCGCGACGCCGTCTCGGCACTGCAGGCCTGGCATGCCGGCGGCGCCCGCGTGGCGGCGGCGTGCATCGGCGGCTTCCTGCTGGCCGAGTCGGGCCTGCTCGACGGCGAGGAGGCCACCACCACCTGGTGGCTGGGGCCGCTGTTCCGCCAGCGCTATCCGGCCGTGAAGCTGGACGAGTCCCGCATGCTCGTGCCCTCGGGCGACTTCGTCACCGCCGGCGCGGCCATCGGCCACCTCGATCTCGCGCTGTGGCTGGTGCGCCAGGCCAGTCCCGAACTGGCCGCGGTGGTGGCGCGCTACCTGTTGGTCGATGCGCGGCCTTCACAGGCGGCCTACATGATCCCGGACCATCTCGCGCATGCCGACCCGCTGGTGCAGCGCTTCGAGCGCTGGGCGCGGGCGCGGCTGGACCAGGGCTTCTCGCTGGACGCCGCGGCCAATGCACTGGCCACGAGCAAGCGCACCCTGCAACGGCGCCTGGAGGCGGTCCTGGGCAAGTCGCCGCTGGCCTACTTCCAGGACCTGCGGGTCGAGCGCGCGGTGCACCTGCTGCGCACCACCCCGGCCGACATCGAGGCCATCGCGGCCGAGGTCGGCTACGCGGACGGCGTCACGCTGCGCAGCCTGCTGCGCAAGCGGCTGGGCCGCGGCGTGCGCGAGCTGCGGGCCCGCTGAATCAGCGGCGACTGCGGCTGCGGCGCTGCAGGCGCATCAGCAGCCGGCCCGCGGCCGCGGCCACCTTCGGCTGGTCCTCGAACTGGCCGTGCTCGGTGAAGTAGCGGTTGGCCAGCGCCTCGGCCAAGGCCGGCGGCTGGGTGTGGTCGTCGGGCAGGCGCGCCAGCGGGCAGCCGGCCAGCGCCTGGCGCAGGCGCTTGGCGAACAGCCGGTAGGCCACGGGGTCGATGGGCTCGGGGCCGTGTTCCATCTGCTGCAGGCGATGGGCGAGGTCGAGCACGTACAAGGTCTGGCCGGAGGAGGGGATGGCAGGCATCGGCAGGTCGGTCGGTCAACTGGCGTAAGGGTCCGTCAGCGGACCCTCCTGCAGTGGGCCGAAAAGCGGGGAAGGACGGCCGCTTGTTCCGCTCAACGGTCCGGCGGGCCGGCGGGCGAGCCGCCGAAGCGGACCAGGGGCTCCTCCCCGCCCTCCTCGCAACGCATGAAGCGCATCACCTCGCCCATGCGCTGCCATTGCCTGAAGCGCCGCTGGTACTCGTTCTGCACCGCGTAGGCCTGCCGCTCGCTCTGCACGATGGCCGCGCAGGTCGCGAAGATGGCGTGGCCGCGGTGCAGGTACTGCAAGTGGTGCACCAGCTCGTGGACGATGAACGACTGGTCGCTCGGATCGCGCATGTCCAGGCTGCCGCGGTAGAGCACGCGCCGGCCCTCGGTGTCGTACACCGCGACCAGCGAGCGGCAGCCGGCGGGGCTGTCGGGGCAGACCGCTGCTTCGATGTCCCGCGGCGGCAGCGGCACCAGGGCCGGCGGCTGCCCCGGCGCGAGATCGGCCAGGCCGGACAGCCGGCTCGCCCAGCCCATCAGGTCGGCCGCGAGCTCGGCGTCGATCGCGGCGTGGCGGCCGGGGATGGGCGACTCGCCCGCCCCCAGCGCGGCGGCCGCGGCCGCCAGCACGAGGAGCGAGCTGCCACGCATGGCATGCGCCGGATCAGCGCCTCGCTGTCCGCGACTCCAGCCAGCCCTGCAGCCGCGCGACGCCGTCGTCCAGCCGGGCCGGATCGCAGGCATAGCACCAGCGCACGAAGCCCTCCCCCTCGGGCCCGAAGGCGCTGCCGGGCGCCAGGCCCAGGCGGGCCTCGTGCACCAGGCGCTTGCACAGCGCGAGGCTGTCGTCCGCGCCGGGCAGCGAGAAGAACACGTACATCGCGCCGGGTGGCGGCTGCACCTGGACGCCCGGCAGGGCCGACAGGGCGGCGACGAGGTGGTCGCGCGAGGCCCGCAGGTCCTTCACGAGCTGCTCGACGAAGGGCTCGCCGTCGCGCAGCGCCACCAGGCCGGCGCGCTGCACGAACACCGGTGCGCAGGAGGTGTTGTATTCGATGAGCTTGCCCAGGTCGTCCGTCAGCGCCTCGGGCACCACCAGCCAGCCCAGGCGCCAGCCGGTCATCAGCCAGGCCTTGGAAAAGGAGTTGACGCCGATGACGCGCTCGTCGCGGCCGGCCAGGTCGAGGAAGGACGGCGCGGTGGGCCGGCCGTCGTCGCCGTAGTGCAGGCGCTCGTAGACCTCGTCCGCGATGATCCAGATGCCGTGGCGGCGGCAGTGCTCCAGCACCGCCTGCTGGTCGGCGCGGCTCATCACCCAGCCCGTCGGGTTGTTCGGCGAGTTGACCATCAGCGCCCGCGTGCCGGGCGTGAGCGCGGCCAGCAGCGCGGGCAGGTCCAGCGCCCAGCCTTCGGCGCCGCAGTGCAGCGGCACTGTCTCGACCGAGGCGCCGAGGATCCTGGGCATCTCGACCAGGTTGGGCCACAGGGGCGTGACCGCGACCACCCGGTCGCCCGGGCCCACCACGAGCTGGGTGGCCAGCATGAGCGCGCTCACGCCCGAGCTGGTGACGGCGATGTGGCCGGTCTTCGTCGGGCCGTGCAGCCGGCTCACGTAGCGCGCCAGCTCTTCGCGCAGCGGCGTGATGCCGAGGTTGGGCGAGTAGAAGGTGGCCCCTTCGGCCAGCGCTGCTGCCGCAGCCTCGCGGATGAAGCCGGGCGTGACGCGGTCGGACTCGCCGAACCAGAACGGCAGCACGTCGGGCAGGCCGAAGCCGGCGTTGGCGACCTCGCGGATCCGCGAGGGCCTGAGCGCGCGCACGGCATCCCGCGCAGCCGCTTCGAAGGGAGTGTTCGTCGTCATCCGCCGATTCTGGCGCGCCGGCGCCCGGAGGCCCGGCCCGGGCCTCACTCCCAGGCCGCGAGCCGTCCCTCGTCCTGCGGCGCGGCACCGGCACCGTTCGGCCACAGCGCCAGGCCGCCGGCCAGGCTGTAGGAGCGGGCGCGGCCGAGGCGCCGCAGCAGGCGCGCGGCCTGCGCACTGCGGTTCCCGCTGCGGCAGAAGAAGACCAGCGGTGTCTCGGCCGGCAGGGCCAGCCAGCCGGGCAGCGCATCGAGCAGGCGGGACAGCGGAACGGCCTCCCCCTGCAGCGCCCCGCCGCCGCCCAGGCGTTGCTCGTACGGCTCGCGCACGTCGACGAGCCGCGGCGCGGGCTGCTCGCGCCTCAGCTGCTGCAGGCCCGGCGGGTCCACGGCCACCGAGGACTCGTCGTCCGGCTCGGTCTCCGGCAGGCCCGCGCGCCATGCGCAGCGGTGGTCGGGGTCGTGCGACGGGACGATGAGGTCGCCTCGCTCCAGCGCCGGCCATCCCTCGGGCGGAAGCCCGGCCGCCTCGGCGACGAACGCCAGGCGTGGGCCGTGGCCATGGTCCAGCACGTAGCCGCCGAGGCGCCCCGCGTGGTGCAGGCGCACGAGGCGCCGTTCGCCCAGGCGCAGCGACTCCCCGGCTTCCGGCCAGCCCATCGCATCGACGCCGGCGGCCGTGCCGCGCAGGCTCGCCGCGATGGCCGCCGCCTCCTCCGCCGGCGCCCGCGTGTGCAGGACCGCCGCCACCGCCAGCTTCTGGCAGCGCAGCCAGGCCGCGAGCCTTTCGGCGATCTCGGGTCGGGGGTCGATCACGACGCAGCGGCCGGTCGCGCGGTCGGCGACGACGTGGCAGGTGCCGCCGTCGGCGGGCCAGCGAACCACGCCGTCGGCCGTGCGATCCGACGAGGCGACCGGCCCCTCGCAGCTCTCGCGCAGGGCCTGGCCGCAGGCGCGGATGCGTGCGCAGGCCTCGTCGATGAAGGCCTCGTCGACAGCAGGCCCGAAGGACAGGCGCACGGCCGAGGCGGTGCGCCAGGCCGGCAGCCCCATGGCCTCCAGCACGTGGCTGGGCTGGGCCCTGGAGGCGCCGCAGGCCGAGCCGCCGCTGACGCGCACGCCGGCCGCGTCGAACAGGTCCAGCAGCAGCCGCGCACTGCAGCCGGGGACGGAGAAGTTGAGCGTGGTCGGCAGGCAGCGCTCGGTCGGCGCATTGAACTGAAGGCCGGGAAAGGCCTCCTCCAGCGCCGAGGCGAACCGGGCCCGGTAGGCCGCCAGCGTCTGGGCGGGCCGGAAGCTGCGTCCCTCCTCGATCGCCGAGAAGACCGCCCCCATCGCCGCGATGCCCGCCATGTTCTCGGTGCCCGAGCGCGCGGCGCCCTCCTGCCCGCCGCCGGCCATCAGCGGCGTGAACGGAGCGCCCTCGCGGACGTACAGCAGCCCGATGCCCTTGGGGGCATAGAGCTTGTGGCCCGAGAAAGGCGCGTAGTCGATGCCGCGCGCCTGCAGCGCGAGCGGGAGCTTGCCCAGGGCCTGCACGCTGTCGACCATCCACAGCGCCGGGCTGCCGGCCAGCGCGGCCGCGATGCCGTCGAGGTCGCTCACCACGCCGGTCTCGTTGTTGGCGGCCATGGTGCAGACCAGGCCGGCGCGCGGGGCGTGCTCCCGCAGCCAGGCCAGGTCGTGCCGGCCGTCGGCGCCGACGGGGATCGCCAGCACCGGCAGGTCCAGGCCCAGCAGGGCGTTCCAGTGGCGCAGCGCCTCGGGCACGGCCTTGTGCTCGGTGGCCCCGTGAAGCAGCAGGCGCGGGGCGGCATCGCCGTCCTCGTCCCGCCGCTTCTTCAGCGCGCTGAGCGCCGACAGCACGGCCGTCTGGATGCCCTCGGTGGCGCCGCTGAGAAAGATCAGGCGGCCGGTGGGCGCCCCCAGGACGCGCCTGGCGCTGGCACGCGCCGCATCCACCACCGCCTTGGCCCGCAGGCCGGTGCTGTGGATGCTGCTCGGGTTGCCGAACTCGCTCGCCATGGCCGCCAGCGCCGCGGCCTGGGCCTGCGGAAGCACGGGCGTGGTCGCGTTGGCGTCGAGGTAGATTTCCATGGCATGCCTTTGCTGGGGGCGATCGAGCGGGAGAATGGGCAGCAATCGTAGTGATACACCCGTAGCAACCATTGCCCTTCTGAGAGACCATTCGGGAATGGAATTGCCAAAGATCCCGCCAACCCCTGGAGGCCCGCAAACGGATTGCCGATGACCCTGGACACGATCGACAAGAAGCTGCTCGCCATGCTGCAGGACGACGCCGAGCTGCAGGTGGCCGAGCTCGCCGAGCGCATCGGCCTGTCCACCACGCCGTGCTGGCGCCGCGTGCAGCGGCTGAAGGCCGGGGGGGTGATCCGCAAGCAGGTGGCGCTGGTCGACCGCAAGGCGGTCAACGTGCCGGTGACGGTGTTCGTGACGGTGCGCACGCGCCACCACAACCAGAAGTGGTTCGAAGGCTTTCGGGCGACGGTGGAGGCGATCCCCGAGGTGGTCGAGTTCTACCGCATGAGCGGCGAGGTGGATTACCTGCTGCGCGTGGTGGTGCCCGACATCGCCGCCTACGACAGCGTCTACAAGCGGCTGACCTCCAGCCTCGACCTCTCCGACGTGAGCTCGAGCTTCGCGATGGAGGAGATCAAGTACACCACCGCGCTGCCGCTGGGCTACATCGGCTGAAGGGCCTGGAGCAGCGCGGGCCAGCTCGTGCGAAAGACGTGCGACAGGCCTTCGGGCTGGTCGCCCGTCGAGGCGAAGTAGAGCCATTGGCCGTCGGCGCTGACCGAGGGCGTGAACTCCAGGCCGGGTCCGTTGACCGGCTCGGGCAGGCGGCGCGCGGGGCCGAAGCCCTCGCCCCGGCGCTCCGCCAGGTAGAGGTCGCCCGGCCCGGCCGTGCCTTCGCGGTGGCTCCACCACAGGGCGAAGCGGCCGTCGGGCGAGAGGGTGAAGTCGCTGTTGTGGCTGCCGTCGTTGACGGGCGAAGGCAGCGCCTGCGGCGTAGCGCCCGGCTCGTCCGGCTGCGCGCGGTAGACCGCCATCCGGGCCGGCCCGCCCGGGCGGGCCGAAGTGAAGTACAACACCGCGCCGTGGCGCTCCGGGCCCAGCTCGTAGCTGCTGCTCTGAAGCGGCTCGGGCAGTCGGCGCGGCAGGCTCCACTGGCCATCGCCCTCGCGCAGCGATTCGAAGAGATCGAGCTGCCCCAGGGGAGCATCGCCTGCAGCCGGACGGTCGGAGACGAAGCTCAGCCGGCCGCCGTCAGGACTCAGGTGCGGGTCGGAATCGCGCCAGCGCGGATCGGCGAAGGGCAGCGGCGCAGGCGCGCTCCATCCCTTGCCGACGCGCCGCTGGGCAAGGATCTGCGACTGCCTGAAGCCCGCCTGCGAGCGCGCGAAGACCCGTGCATCGGTCGTCTCCTGAAGGTTGTAGGCCTGGATGCCGGGCGCGGAGTCGCCGAGGTCGATGCGCTCTATCGTCAGCGCCTGGGCCGAAGCACCGAGCGCGCAGAGCAGCGAGAGGGCCGGGAGCGGGAAGCGGATGTCGGCGAGCGGCATGGCGCGGCGATGGCGTGCAGCGAGGCCGCGATGCTAGAGGCCGCGACCCGAGCGAGGTCGGCCATGCGAC
>CAMLGG010000131.1 GCA_946479475.1 uncultured Ideonella sp.
TGGCCGGCAACGACATCGGCTGGGCGATCCGCAAGCGCCGCTACCAGGAAAAGCCGAACATGCGCTACAGCAAGACGGCCGACCTGCTGTGCGAGATGGGCCGCTTCGGCCAGAAGACCGGCGCCGGCTGGTACGACTACCAGGCGGGCAAGCGCGATGCGATCCCCTCGCCCGTGGTCGAGAAGATGATCGTCGACCACCGTGCCGCGATGGGCATCACGGCGCGCAGGATCAGCGACGAGGAGATCGTCCACCGCCTCGTGTTCGCGCTGGTCAACGAGGGCGCGCGGCTGCTGGAGGAGGGCATCGCCCTGCGCGCCTCCGACATTGACATGGTCTACCTCACCGGCTACGGCTTCCCCCTGCACCGCGGCGGCCCGATGTGCTACGCCGACACCTACGGCCTGTACAACGTGATGCAGGCGATGAAGCGCTTCGCCCAGAACCCGAACGACGACGCCTCGTTCTGGGAGCCCGCGCCGCTCATCCGGACGCTGGTGGCCGAGGGCAAGAGCTTCAGCTGAACGATCGATGATCAAGCGCCTGCTGCTCGCGCTGCTGGCCCTGGCGGTGCTGCTCGCCGCCATCGTGGCGGTGAACACGCTGCGCCAGGGTTCGCGCCAGCTCGACGTCGCGCCCGCGCCGCCGCTGGCGGTGGACGAGGCAGGCGTCGCTGCGCGGCTGTCGGAGGCCATCCGGGCGCGAACCGTGTCGAGCCTGGAGGACCCCGAGGCGAACGCCGACCAGTTCCGCCAGCTGCACGCGCTGCTGCAGGAGCGCTATCCGAAGCTGCACGCGGTCGCCCAGCGCGAGCTGGTCGGCGGGCTGAGCCTGCTCTACACCTGGAAGGGCAGCGACCCTTCGTTGCGGCCCATCCTGCTGATGGCCCACCAGGACGTGGTCCCCATCGCTCCCGGCACCGAGGGCGACTGGACCGAGGCGCCCTTCGCCGGCACGGTGAAGGATGGCTTCGTCTGGGGCCGCGGCGCCTGGGACGACAAGGGCAACCTCATCGCCGAGCTGGAGGCGATGGAGATGCTGGCCGCCAGCGGGTTCCAGCCGAAGCGCACCATCCACCTGGCCTTCGGTGCCGACGAGGAGGTGAGCGGGGAGCGGGGCGCGAAACAGATCGCGGCCCTGCTGAAGTCGCGCGGCGAGCAGCTCGAGTTCGTGATCGACGAAGGCCTGCTGATCACCGAAGGCATCATGCCGGGGCTGTCGAAGCCGGCGGCCTTGATCGGCATTGCCGAGAAGGGCTTCCTGTCGGTGGTGATGAAGGTGCCGGCGACGCCCGGCCATTCGTCGATGCCGCCGCCCAAGGGCGAGAGTGCCATCGCGATGATGAGCGCGGCGCTCAAGGGCCTGGAGGACCACCAGCTGCCCGGCGGCATCCGCGGCGTGGCGCGCGAGATGTTCGAGACCATCGCGCCGGAGATGAGCGGCTTCGGCCGCGTCGCGCTGTCCAACCTGTGGCTCTTCGGGCCGGTGGTGCAGAAGCAGCTGGAGGCCAAGGCCAGCACCAACGCCATGCTGCGCACCACGACCGCGCTCACCATCGTCAATGCGGGCAACAAGGACAACGTGCTGCCCGGGCGGGCCGAGGCGACGGTCAACTTCCGCCTGCTGCCGGGCGACAGCGCCTCGGCGGTGATGGGGCATGTGCACGACGTGGCCACGGCCGCAGCGCCCGGCGGGCATTTCGAGCTCTCCGCGCTGCCGGGCGCCAGCGAAGCCTCGCCGGTCTCGCCCACGCAATCGCCTTCGTACCAGCTCATCAACCGGACGGTGCGCGAGGTCTTCCCCGGCACGCTCGTCGCACCGGGCCTCATGATCGGCGCCACCGACTCGCGCCACTTCACCGGCATCAGCGAACACGTCTACCGCTTTTCGCCGGTGCGCGCGAAGCCCGAGGACCTGCCGCGCTTCCACGGCACCAACGAACGCATCTCGGCCGCCAACCTGGCCGAGCTGATCCGCTTCTACCATCGCCTGGTCAGCCAAGCTGCCGGCGCCTGAACTTCATCCATTCCCACAGGAGCCCGCCATGAGCCGAGCCGTCATCGTTTCCACCGCGCGCACCCCGCTGGCCAAGAGCTGGAAGGGCGCCTTCAACATGACGCACGGCGCCACGCTGGGCGGCCACGTGGTCAAGGCGGCCGTCGAGCGCGCCGGCATTGAGCCGGGCGCCGTCGAGGACGTGCTGATGGGCTGCGCCAACCCCGAGGGCGCGACCGGCTGGAACATCGCCCGCCAGATCGCCCTGCGCGCGGGCCTGCCGATCTCGGTGGCCGGCCTCACCGTCAACCGCTTCTGCTCCAGCGGCCTGCAGACCATCGCGATGGCGGCGCAGCGCATCATCTCCGGCGAGGGCGATGTGTACGTGGCCGGTGGTGTCGAGAGCATCTCGTGCGTGCAGCAGGAGATGAACACCCACATGTTCCAGGACTCCTGGCTGATGGAGCACAAGCCCGAGATCTACTGGCCCATGCTGCAGACCGCCGAGCAGGTCGCCAGGCGCTACGAGATTCCCAAGGAGCGCATGGACCGCTTCGGCGCCGAGAGCCAGCAGAAGGCCTGCGCGGCGCAGGCGGCCGGCAAGTTCGCCGACGAGATCGTGCCGATCACGGTGACGGCCGGCGTGGCGGACAAGGTGATGGGCCTTCGCAGCAAGGAGGTCACGGTCAGCGTGGACGAGGGCCTGCGCGAAGGCACGACCTACGAATCCATCAAGGACATCCGCACGGCGGTGCCGGGCGGCGTGGTCACGGCCGGCAACGCCAGCCAGTACAGCGACGGCGCCGGTGCCTGCGCGGTGGTCAGCGAGGCGTATGCGGAGCGCAAGGGCCTGAAGCCGCTGGGCCGCTTCCTCGGCTTCGCGGTGGCCGGCTGCGAGCCGGACGAGATGGGCATCGGACCGGTCTTCGCCGTGCCCAAGCTGCTGCAGCGCCTGGGCCTGAAGGCCGACGACATCGACCTGTGGGAGCTGAACGAAGCCTTCGCGGTGCAGGTGCTGTATTGCGCCGACCGCATCGGCATCCCGATGGACCGCCTGAACGTCAACGGCGGCGCCATCGCGGTGGGCCACCCCTACGGCATGTCGGGCCAGCGCCTGACCGGCCACGCGCTGATCGAAGGCAAGCGCCGCGGCGCGAAGCGGGTGTGCATCACGATGTGCATCGGCGGCGGCATGGGCGCCGCGGGCATCTTCGAAGTCCTTTGACCATGCGCCTGACCTTCGCCGCCTTGCTCTTCGGCCTGGCCGCCACGGGCGTGCCGGGGGCCACCGATGCCACGCGCGCGGTGGTCAAGGCCATCGAGGCCAAGGACTGCGCTGCTGCGGTGAAGGAGCTCAACGCCGCCATGGCCACCGCCGCGCCCGATGCCTGGCTGCTGGGCGGCGCGATGTTCGAGCAGGGCCTGTGCCTGAAGCCGAGCGTCGAGAAGGCGGCGCGCCTGTACCAGCGCGCGGCCGAGGCGGGGCGCGGCGATGCTCGTTCGCGGCTCGCAGCGCTGTACGCCTTGCCGGCTGCGGGGCCCGACAAGGGCGCGGCGCTGTGGTGGGCGCAGCAGGCGTCCTTGCCGATGCCGGCTGCGTGTTCGGCTCCTGCCGAGGCGCGTGACGACCCGGACCGGTTCGCGAAGACGCTCGCGGCCTGGCCCGCTTCGCAGCTCGATGCCTGCGTCTACGTGGCCGGCGTGCTGGCCTCGCTCGACGCCGAGTTCGCGCTCAAGCCGGACGAGTCGCCCAAGGACGCGGTGGCCGTGGACTTCCAGCCCGCCGCCGGCAAGGTGGTGGTCGGCTTCGGGCAACTGGGCCAGCAGGGCAACGACCGCAATCCGGTCTTCACCGGCGGCAGCGGCCTGACGTTGCGCTCCTACTCCGCCGAGCTCTCGCCGGACCAGCTGCGCGCCATGCAGGGCGAGGCCGGCCGCCGCGAGCTCGCCGGCCTGGTGGACGAGGTGGCGCAGGCGGCGTTGGCGCGCTTTCCCAAGCCGGGCAGCGTCGACGCCGCGTGGCGCATCCGCCTGCGCGCCGAAGGGCCGCGGCTGCAGTGAGACCCGCACGGCTTGGTCAGACCTGGGCGAGGTGATGCCATGACAGCTTCCGGATTCGATCCCGAACTCTTCCTGCAGCTGGGACGCGAAGTCCTCGCCGAACAGGCCTTCAGCCGCCTGCTGGGCGCCGAGCTGACGAAGCTCAGTCCCGGCAAGGCCGAGCTGCAGCTGGCGCTGAAGGACGAGCTCAAGCAGCAGCATGGCTTCGCCCACGGAGGCGTCCTGAGCTACCTGGCCGACAACGCGCTCACGTACGCCGGCGGCACCGCGATGCGCGTGCCGGTGGTGACCTCCGAGTTCAAGATCAACTACCTCCGGCCGGCGACGGGCGAGCACCTGGTCGCCAGGGCCGAGGCGGTCTCCGTCGGCAAGACGCAGAGCGTCTGTCGCTGCGAAGTCTTTGCCGTGCTAGGCCACGAGGAGACGCTTTGCGCGATCGCGCAGGGCACCATCGCCAAGATCGGCGAAGCCCCTCCGGCCTGAAGCATGCAAGTCGATCTCGAGACCCTGCGCCGCTTCTTCGCCTCGGCGCCCTTCATGGTGGAGCTCGGCGTCGAGCCGGTGGCCGTGGAGGCGGGCGCGGTGCGGACGGAGCTGGCGGTGGCCACGCGCCACCTGCAGCACACCGGCCAGGTCCACGCCGGCGTGATGGCCTCGCTGGCCGACCACAGCATGGGCGCGGCGGCGCAGACGGTGGCGCCCGAGGGCTTCGTCATCCTGACCGCCGAGCTGAAGACCAGCCTGCTGCGGGCCGGCCGCGGCGAGCGCCTCGAATGCGAGGCTCGCGTGATCAAGGCGGGCCGCATGCTGAGCTTCACCGAGGCGGAGGTCCACGCGGTCGAGGGCGGCAAGAGGACGCTGGTGATGAAGGCCTCGGCCACCATGGCCGTGACCGCGATGAACCGATAGGACGACCCCGATGCTCCGAGCCACCATCGACTTCCTGCTCCAGGACTGGCTGCATGCCGAGGCGCTGACCGAGCGGCCCCGCTTCGCCGACCACTCTCGCGAGACCTTCGCCTCGGTGCTCGACACCTGCGAGCGCATCGCCCGCGAGAAGTACGCGCCCTTCAATCGCCTCGTCGACACCGAGGAGCCCCGCTTCGATGGCGACAAGGTCATCCTGCCGCAGGCCACGCACGACGCCTGGAAGGCCTACGGAGAGTCCGGCATGCTCAGCGCGGCGCAGGACTACGAGATCGGCGGCATGCAGCTGCCCTACACGGTGGAGGCGGCCGCCAACGCCTTTTTCGCCAAGGCTTCGGTCAGCATCGGCGGCGGCTTGCTCACCGTGGGCAACGCCAACCTGCTGATGGCCCACGGCACCGAGGCGCAGAAGCGTGTCTTCGCCCTCAACGAGTTCCGCGGGCGCTGGTCCGGCACCATGTGCCTGTCGGAGCCGCAGGCCGGCTCCAGCCTGTCGGACGTGGCCACCCGCGCGCTGCCCGATGGCGACGCTTTCGAGTCCGACCCGCTCGGCCCCCGCTACCGCCTGCACGGCCACAAGATGTGGATCTCGGCCGGCGAACACGAGCTGACCGAGAACATCATCCACCTCGTCCTGGCGAAGATCCCCGGGCCCGACGGGAAGCTGGTGCCGGGCACCAAGGGCATCTCGCTGTTCGTCGTGCCCAAGAAGCTGGTCGACGCCGAAGGGCGGCTGACCGGCGAGCGCAACGACGTCGCGCTGGCCGGGCTGAACCACAAGTGCGGCTGGCGCGGCACGACCAACACGCTGCTCAATTTCGGCGAAGGCCGCTTCACTCCGGGCGGCCTGGCGGGCGCCGTCGGCTACCTCGTCGGCAAGCCGGGCGAGGGCCTGCGCTGCATGTTCCACATGATGAACGAGGCGCGCATCGGTGTCGGCATGGCGGCCACGATGCTGGGCTATGCCGGCTACGAAGCTTCGCTCGCCTATGCACGGCAACGGCCGCAGGGCCGGGCGATCACCGCAGAAGGAAAACAGGCGGCGGCGCCCCAGGTGCCGATCATCGAGCACGCCGACGTGAAGCGCATGCTGCTCGCGCAGAAGGCGTACTCCGAAGGCGCACTGGCACTGGCCCTGTACTGCGCCCGTCTGGTCGACGAGCAGCACACGGGCACGCCCGAGTCGTCCGCCGAGGCCGCGCTGCTGCTGGAGGTGCTGACCCCCATCGCCAAGAGCTTCCCCAGCCAGTGGTGCCTGGAGGCCAACAGCCTGGCGATCCAGGTCCACGGCGGCTACGGCTACACCCGCGACTTCCCGGTCGAGCAGTACTGGCGCGACAACCGCCTCAACATGATCCACGAGGGCACCCACGGCATCCAGGCGCTGGACCTGCTGGGCCGCAAGGTCGTGATGCAGGGCGGCGCGGGCCTGAAGCTGCTGGCCACGCGCATCAACGGGACGATCGAGCGGGCGGGCCATGCCGAAGGCCTGTCCGAATTGGCCACGCAGCTCGGCGCGTCCGTGCAGCGCCTTGGCGCCGCGACCAAGTCGGCCTGGGCGACCGGCGTGCCGGAAGAGGCGCTGGCCAACGCCACCCCATACTTGCAGGCCTTCGGCCACGTGGTCATCGCGTGGATGTGGCTCGACGTTGCACTGGCCGCGCAATCGGCCGACAGCGCGCGACGCCACGGCGCGCAGGCCGCATGCCGCTACTTCTTCGCCTACGAGCTGCCGCTGGTCGAGAGCTGGCTGAAGGTCGTGAGCGCCCGCGAGGCCGTCTGCAAGGACATGCAGGACGCCTGGTTCTGAAATGAGGCCCCCACGCTCCCTTCCGGTCGCTGCCCCCCGCGGGGGCGCTTGCAGCGGCCCGGCAAAGCCGGATCCGCGCAAGACCTTGATAGGGGCGGCGCTACGCGCGCCCGCTCCAGACGTACTGCAACCATGAGGTCCTTTTCATGAGCACCCCCATCCAGCAACTCTTCAGCATCGAAGGCCAGACGGCCCTCGTCACCGGCGGCTCGCGCGGCCTGGGCCTGCAGATCGCCGAGTCGCTCGGCGAGGCGGGCGCGAAGATCCTGCTCAGCTCGCGCAAGGCGGCCGACCTGGAGGAGGCGGCGGCGCACCTGCAATCCAAGGGCATAGACACCCGCTGGATTGCGGCCGATGCGAGCCAGCCCGAGGAGGCGCGGCGCGTCGTCGCAGAGACGATGGAGCGGATGGGCCGCATCGACATCCTCGTCAACAACGCCGGTGCCACCTGGGGCGCACCGGCCGAGGACCACCCGCTGGAGGCCTGGGACAAGGTGATGAACCTGAACATCCGCAGCCTCTTCGTCTTCAGCCAGGCGGCGGCCAAGGCCAGCATGATCCCGCGCCGGCACGGCCGCATCATCAACGTCGCCTCCATCGCCGGCCTGGGCGGCAACCCGCCGGGCATGCAGACCATCGCCTACAACACCAGCAAGGCCGCGGTGATCAACTTCACCCGCACCCTGGCCGGCGAGTGGGGCCGTTACGGCATCAACGTGAACGCCATCGCGCCGGGCTTCTTCCCGAGCCGGATGACCAAGGGCCTGCTCGAGAAGCTCGGTGCCGAGAAGATGGCCGCGCATGCGCCGCTGAACCGGCTGGGCGATGACGACGACCTGAAGGGCGTGGCACTGCTGTTCGCGTCGGCGGCGGGCAAGCACATCACCGGGCAGACGCTGGCGGTGGACGGTGGCGTCTCCGCCCTCACCGGAGGCTGATCGATTTGAAGCGCGAGAAGATCCCGTTCCCGGTCAAGGTGCCCTTCGTCGAGCGCCTGGGCCTGGAACTGCATGCCTGTTCCCACGGCGCCAGCGAGATCCGCGTCGACCTCACCGAGTCACACATGAACTCCTGGGAGGTCGCCCACGGCGGCGTGGTGATGACCATGCTCGACGTGGCGATGGCCATGGCCGCGCGCAGCCAGAACCTCGAAGGCCCGGGCGTCGCCACCATCGAGATGAAGACCAGCTTCATGCGCCCCGCCGAAGGCGAACTGCGTGCGATCGGCAAGCTGCTGCAGCGCACGACCACGCTAGCCTTCTGCGAGGCCTCGGTGGTGGACGCCGAAGGCCAGCTCTGCGCCCACGCCACCGGCACCTTCAAGTACGTGCGGGCCCTGCCCGTCAAGGGGCGCGAGATCAAGCCCCTGCAGCGACGCGACAACGACAACCCATGATGAAAGGACGTCGACCATGACCACGATGAACCACCAGATCCAGCTCGCTTCCCGCCCCGAGGGCGAGCCCACCGCGGCCAACTTCCGCCTCGTCGAGGTGCCCGTGCCGGCGCTGAAGGACGGCGACGTGCTGGTGCGCAACCACTACCTGAGCCTCGACCCCTACATGCGCGGTCGCATGAACGACTCCAAGAGCTACGCCGCGCCGCAGCCGCTGGACGAGGTGATGATCGGTGGCACGGTCGGCGAGGTGGTCGAGTCGCGCAACCCCGCCTTCGCCGCCGGCGACAAGGTGGTCGGCATGGGCGGCTGGCAGGAGTACGTGGTCGTTGGCGCGCACGAGCGCGGCGCGCTGCGCAAGGTCGACACCACCCACATCCCGCTGTCGGCCTACCTCGGCGCGGTCGGCATGCCGGGCGTCACCGCCTGGTACGGCCTGGTGAAGATCATCAACCCCAAGGCCGGCGAGACGGTGGTGGTGAGCGCCGCCAGTGGCGCGGTGGGCGGTGCCGTCGGGCAGCTTGCCAAGGCGCGCGGCTGCCGTGCGGTCGGCATCGCCGGCGGCCCCGAGAAGTGCGCCGCGGTGGTCAACGAGCTGGGCTTCGACGCCTGCATCGACTACAAGGCCCACCCGGACGTGAAGTCGCTGTCCAAGGCGCTGAAGGAAGCCTGCCCCGACGGCATCGACGGCTACTTCGAGAACGTGGGCGGCATGATCCTCGACGCGGTGATGCTGCGCTGCAACGCCTTCGCCCGCGTGGCCCTGTGCGGGATGATCGCCGGCTACAACGGCGAGCCCATCCCGATGGCCGTGCCCCAGCTGCTGCTGACCAACCGCATGAAGCTCGAGGGCTTCATCGTCAGCGAGCACATGGAGGTCTGGCCCGAGGCGCTGAAGGAGCTGGGCACGCTGGTGGCCACCGGCAAGTTCAAGTACCGCGAAACGGTCGCCCAAGGGCTGGCCAGCGCGCCCGAGGCCTTCCTCGGCCTGCTCAAGGGCCGCAACTTCGGCAAGCAGCTGGTCAAGCTGGTCTGATGTCCGCAGCGATCACCTGGGAGTGGACGCGCTTCGAGGGCCTGTCGCTGCAGGCCCTTTACGAAGTGCTGGCCCTGAGGCAGAAGGTCTTCGTGCTGGAGCAGGGGCCTTACCTCGATGCGGACGGGCTGGACCAGCACAGCTGGCACCTGCTGGGACGGGACGACGAAGGTGAGCTTCTGCTCTACCTGCGCGTCGTCGACCCCGGATTCAAGTACGACGAACCCTCGATCGGCCGCGTGGTGATCGCCAAGAGCCTGCGCGGCACGGGCCTCGGCCGGGTGATGATGGCCGAAGCAGTGAAGAGATGCGATGAAGCGTGGCCAGGCCGCGCCAACCGCATCAGCGCCCAGGCGCACCTGGGCCGGTTCTACGGCGAGTTCGGCTACGTGCCGGTGGGCGAGCCCTATCTCGAGGACAACATCCCCCACCAGGAAATGCTGAGGCAGCCATGAACGCCGCGACCGCATCGCCGACCCATGACGTCACCAACCAGCCCGCGCCGCTGGCCGACGTCAATCTCTTCGAGGGCGATCGGGCGCTGCGCGATGCGCTCGCGTTCAATGCGCCGGCCCTGGACACGTCCGACCTGGGCGCGCTCGGGGCCGAGGTGGGCAGCAGCGCGATGCAGGCCCACGCGCGCCTGGCCAACCTGCACAAGCCGGTGCTGCACACGCATGACCGGCAGGGCCGTCGCGTCGACGAGGTCGAGTTCCATCCGAGCTACCACGCGTTGATGGCCGGCGTGATCGGCCACGGCCTGCACGGCGCGCCGTGGAGCGAGGCGCCTGGCGGCCACCTGCGCCGCGCCGCGGGCTTCATCCTCTTCACCGAACTGGAGCCCTCGGTGATGTGCCCCGTCTCGATGAGCTATGCGGTCACGCCGGCGCTGCGGGCCAACGCGGCGCTGCATGCCGAGTGGGGTGCCAAGGTCACCGCCCCTGTCTACGACGACCGCCCCCTGCCGATGGCCTCCAAGCGCGGCGTGACGCTGGGCATGGGCATGACCGAGAAGCAGGGCGGCTCGGACGTCCGCGCCAACACCACGCGGGCCGAGCGCGACGGCGAGGACGCCTGGGGCGAGCGCTACCGGATCACCGGCCACAAGTGGTTCTTCTCCGCGCCACAGAGCGATGCCCACCTCGTGCTCGCGCAGGCGGGCGGCGGCCTGTCCTGCTTCCTCGTGCCGCGCTGGCTGCCGGATGGCTCGCGCAACCGCGTCGAGATCCAGCGCCTGAAGGACAAGCTCGGCAACCACGCCAACGCGAGCTCGGAGGTGGAGTTTCGCGAAGCGCTGGGTTGGCGCGTCGGCGACGAGGGCCGGGGCATCCCGCAGATCCTGGCGATGGGCGCATTGACGCGCCTGGATTGCGCGCTCGGCACCGCCGGCCTGATGCGCCAGGCGCTCGGCCTCGCGATCCACCATGCCGCGCAACGCGAGGCCTTCGGCCGGAAGCTGGCCGAGCATCCGCTGATGAAGAACGTGCTGGCCGACCTGGCGCTGGAGAGCGAAGCCGCCACGGCGCTGGCGCTGCGTGTCGCCCGCACGGTGGACCGCAGCGAACACGGCCAGGATGCGAGCGGCCACGAGGCCTTGATGCGCCGCGTGCTCACGCCGGTGGCGAAGTTCTGGGTCTGCAAGCGTGGCAGCCATTTCGCCCAGGAGGCGATGGAGTGCCTGGGCGGCAACGGCTACGTGGAGGAGCAGAGCGAGGGCGTGATGGCTCGCATCTACCGCGAGATGCCGCTGAACTCGATCTGGGAAGGCGCGGGCAACATCATGGCCATCGACTTGCTTCGTTCGCTGCGCGGCGGGCCGGTGGCCGAGGCACTCGACGCCGAGCTCGCGCCTGCGCTCGGTGCGCATGCCGCGTTCGACCGGCTGGCCGGCACGCTGCCTTCGCGGCTGGACGGACTCACCGACGAATCCGAGGCCCGCGTGCTGGCGCGCGACGTTGCCCTGGCCGTGCAGGCCGCGCTGCTTCGCCAGCACGCGCCCGACTTCGTGTTCGAAGCTTTCTGCGAGTCGCGCCTTCGCACTGGCGATTCGCTCGGCGCCTTCGGCAGCCTGCCGCGCACCGCCGCCTTCGACGCACTCGTCGCCCGGGCCAACCCCATCCAGTGAAGGACATCGAAATGGGCTACTTCAGCGGCCGCACCGCGGTCATCACCGGCGCGGCTTCCGGCTTCGGCCTGGAGGCCTCGCGCATCGCCGCGCGCGAGGGCATGAACGTCGTCATGGCGGACGTGATGCCGGAGCCGCTCGCCAAGGCCGCGGCCGAGGTGCAGCTGCTCGGCGTCGAGGTGCTGCCGGTCCCGGTGGACGTCTCCAGTGCCGAGCGGGTGCAGGCCCTGGCCGACGCCACGGTGGAGCGCTTCGGCACCCCGCACTTCGTCTTCAACAACGCCGGCATCTCGGTCGGCGGCCTGGTCTGGGAGCACACGCTCAAGGATTGGGAGTGGATCATCGGCGTCAACCTGATGGGCGTGGCGCACGGCGTGCGCGTGTTCACGCCGCTGATGCTGGATGCGGCGAGGAAGGACCCGTCCTACCGCGGTCACATCGTCAACACCGCCTCGATGGCCGGGCTCGTCAACATGCCCAACCAGGGCGCCTACAACGTGACCAAGCACGCGGTGGTGTCGCTGAGCGAGACGCTCTACCAGGATCTCGCGCTGGTGACCGAGCAGGTCCACGCCCACGTGCTCTGCCCCTACTTCGTGCCGACCGGCATCGCCCACAGCGAGCGTGCGCGGCCAGGCGAGATGAGCGACGGCTCGGCGATGACCACCAGCCAGAAGGTCGCGCAGGCGCTGGGCGTGAAGGCGGTGGCCAGCGGCAAGGTGAGCGCGGCCGAGGTGGCGCAGTTCGTCTTCGACGCGATGCAGGCGAACCGCTTCTACATCTTCAGCCATCCCAACGAGCGGGCCCTCGCGCCGGTGGCCGTGCGCGCCGAGGACATCGTCCAGATGCGCAACCCGACCGATCCCTTCGCCCACCGGCCCGAGCTCGGCGAGCAGCTGCGCGCGGCGCTGCGGCAAGCCTGATCCGGCCTCTGGCGCAGCCCCCATCGCGGGCGTACGATCACTTGGCCTTCGCCAGCGGTCCGAGCCGCCGCCGGCGCAGGCCAGGCCATCGGCTCGAAGAGGAGCTTGCCATGGACCATGCGATCCAGCGGCTGCACGCCGCCGTGGAGACCCCGGCCGTCCGCCGCATCGATGCGGCGCAACCCCTGGTGTGGCTGCGCCAGGGCTGGGCCGATCTCGCCCAGGCGGGCTGGGCCAGCCTGGCCCACGGTGCCTTCATATCGGCGCTCGGAATCTGCCTGATGCTGCTGGCCTGGAAGGCGCCTTACCTGGTGCCGGCCTACCTCGGCGGCTTCCTGCTCGTCGCGCCGTTCGCGGCGATCGGCCTGTATGCGATCTCCCGCCAGCTTGACCAGGATCAAGCGGTCGACGGCCACGCGGCGCTCCAAGCCTGGCGCGACAACGCAGGCTCGGTGGCCCTGTTCGGCCTCATGCTGGCCGTGGCCCTGATTTTCTGGGAGCGGACGACGGCCGTGCTGTTCGCGCTGCTCTACACCGGCAACGCGAGCGACGCGGGCAGCGTGCTGTCGGCCTTGTTCAATGAGCCGCTGCTGGGCGTGGCCTTCTTCGGCGCGGGTGCCGTGCTCGCCGCGCTCGTGTTCGCCTTCGGCGTGGTCACCGTGCCGATGATGCTGGACAGGCCGGTGGACATCGTCACCGCCGCGATGACCAGCCTGCGCTGCTGCGTGCAGAACCCGGGCGCGATGCTCGTCTGGGCCGCCTGGCTCGCCGGCATCACGGCGCTCGGCTTCGCCTCCGGCATGCTCGGCCTGATCGTGGCGTTCCCGCTCCTGGGCCACGCCAGCTGGCGGGCCTACCGGGACCTGGTCGAGTAGGGGACCGGGCAGCAAGCCCCACAGCCCACGGACGATGACAAGCTGCCGGTTCAAGCGGCTTTCGCCGCTTGAACCGGCAGCTTGTCTGGCACACTCGCGCGCTTTCTAGGCTTCGCTCCGACCCGGTTTTGGAAAAGATCCTGTTGCAAATCGCCGCCGAGCTGAAGGTCCGGCCGGCGCAAGTGAATGCAGCCGTGCAGCTGCTCGACGGCGGGGCCACGGTGCCCTTCATCGCCCGCTACCGCAAGGAGGCCACCGACGGCCTGGACGACACCCAGCTGCGGGAGCTCGAGGCTCGCCTGGGTTACCTGCGCGAGCTGGAGGAACGCCGCACCGCCGTGCTCAAGAGCATCGAGGAGCAGGGCAAGCTCACCGCCGAACTGCGGGCCGCCATCGAGGCCGCCCCCACCAAGCAGGAGCTCGAAGACCTCTACCTGCCCTACAAGCCCAAGCGCCGCACCAAGGGCATGATCGCCCGCGAGGCCGGCCTGGAGCCGCTGGCGGACAAGCTCTTCGCCGATCCGTCGCTGGATCCTCAGGCCGAGGCGGCAGCCTTCATCAACGCCGATGCCGGTTTCGCCGATGCCTTCGCGGTGCTGGACGGCGTCCGCGACCTGCTCTCCGAGCGCTGGGCCGAGGATGCCTCGCTGGTGGGCAAGCTGCGCGAGTGGCTGTGGGAGGAGGGCCTGTTCCAATCGAAGCTGATGGAAGGCAAGGACCCGAACAACGCCGACGTCGCCAAGTTCCGCGACTACTTCGAGTACGACGAGCCCATCCGCACCGTGCCCTCGCACCGCGCGCTCGCGGTGTTCCGCGGCCGCACGCAGGAGATCCTCGACGCGAAGCTGATCCTCGACGAAGAGGTCGTTCCGGGCCAGCCCACGCTCGCCGAAGGCCGCATCGCCCACCACCTCGGCTGGCGCCATGCCAAGCGGGCCGGCGACGAGCTGATCCGCAAGACCATCGCCTGGACCTGGAAGGTCAAGCTCTCGATGAGCCTGGAGCGCGACCTCTTCGGCCGCCTGCGCGAGGAGGCCGAGAAGGTGGCCATCAAGGTCTTCAGCGAGAACCTGCGCGACCTGCTGCTCGCCGCGCCCGCCGGCAAGCGGGTGGTGATGGGCCTGGACCCGGGCATCCGCACCGGCGTGAAGGTGGCGGTGGTGAGCGACACCGGCAAGGTGCTGGACACCCACACCGTCTACCCGCACGAGCCGCGCAAGGATTGGGAAGGCTCGATCCACACGCTCGGCCGCCTGTGCGCCACCCACGGCGTCAACCTGATCGCCATCGGCAACGGCACGGCCAGCCGCGAGACCGACA
>CAMLGG010000132.1 GCA_946479475.1 uncultured Ideonella sp.
CCGATCGCCCAGCGGGTGCTGGTCTACTGGGCAGCTATCACGCTGGGGCCGCTGGTGCTGGGGATCTCGCTCAGCCTGACCAGCTATGCGGTCTCGGCTTCCAGGGGGCTGGTGGGCGCCATGCCCGGCGGCGTTCGCTTCGTGCTCGACGTGATCGAGTTCGGGCTCCTCGCGGCCACGATGGCGGGGCTGTTCCACTACGTGCCCAACACCCACGTGCGCTGGCGCCATGCGGCCGCCGGCGGGGTCTTCGTCTCGGCGGGATTCGAGGTCGCGAAGAAGGTCCTCGGCTGGTACGTGTCTTCCGTCGGCACCTACTCGACGATCTACGGCGCCTTCGCCACGGTGCCGATCTTCCTGCTCTGGCTCTATACCGGCTGGGTGATCGTGCTGCTGGGCGCGGTGATCGCCGCGTATGCGCCGAGCCTGCAGTTGCGGGTCGTTCGCCATGGCACGGCGCCAGGACAGCGCTTCAGTCTCGCGCTGGCAGTCCTGGCCGAGCTGGCGGCGGCGCGGACAAGCGAGCAGCGAGGCACCGATCCGATGCGCATTGCCGAGCGCCTGCGAATCGACCCCCTGCAGATCGAGCCCATCCTGGAGCTGCTGGCCCAGGGCGACTGGGTCGGGCGGCTGGAAGAGGAGGGGGTGCAGCGCTGGGTTCTCCTCTGCGACCCCGCCAACACGCCGGCCGCGCCGCTGATCGACAAGCTGCTGCTGCAGCCGGATGTGCGGGTGGCGGCCTTTCGCCAGCGCACAGGCATGGACCAGCTGATGCTGGCCGAGCTGCTGGCCTGACTCTGCGGCGGGCCGGAGACCTTCAGCTGGGGTGCACCACCACCAGCAGCGCCTGGGCGACGCTGTCGCCCGGGTTGCGGATGGCGTGTGGCTGGTCCACTGCGTAACGCGCCGTCTCACCGGCCTTGAGGCGTGTCACCGCCTCGGCCGATTGCACCTCCAGCGTGCCGGCGAGCACGCTGAGGTGCTCGCGCGAGCCCGGCTCGTGCGGCTCGGATTCGAGTGCGCCGCCGGGCTGAACGGTCAGCTCGTACCACTCGAACTGCCCGGCCAGCTCGATCGGCCCGAGGATGCGCAGCTCACAGTGGCCGTCCGGGCTGCGCAGCGACGGCGTGGCATGCGAAGGCACCGTGGCGATGGCCGGCTGGCTGGGCTTGTCGGCGCCCAGCAGCTCCGCCATCGGGACGCCCAGCGCGTTGGCCAGCCGCCAGACCACGGCGACAGTGGGGTTGGCCTGGTTTCGCTCGATCTGCGAGAGCATCGACTTCGACACGCCTGCCTGGCGCGACAGCTCGTCCAGCGAAAGCGCCCGGTCCTGCCGCAGGGCGGCCAGGGTTTCGCCGACGCGGGGAGGTTCGTGGACAGCGGGGCGGCTCATCGAAGGGCTTGACCGGAAGTGGGTTGTTTACGATACTGCACGCCAGTTCGATATATCGAACTTCGGCGAGTCCAGTGAACTTGGATTGTGCCCGAAGACACGAAGCAGAAGGAGCGCGCACCCATGGCCGATACGCAGGAATTTTTCGCCCACCTCCGTCAGGAGCTGCAAGGCATCCGGGACTCGGGCCTGTACAAGGCGGAGCGCGTCATCGCGACGCCGCAGGGCGCCCACGTCCGGACCGTGGACGGGCGCGAGGTCATCAACCTGTGCGCCAACAACTACCTCGGCCTGTCCAGCCATCCGGCCGTGGTGGAGGCGGCGCACGAGGCGCTGCGCACCCATGGCTACGGCCTGAGCTCCGTGCGCTTCATCTGCGGCACACAGGACATCCACAAGACGCTCGAGGCGCGCATTGCCCGCTTCCTGGGCACCGAGGACGCCATCCTCTACGCCGCCGCCTTCGACGCCAACGGCGGCCTGTTCGAGCCGCTGCTGGGCGAGGCCGACGCCGTCATCAGCGACGAGCTCAACCACGCCTCCATCATCGACGGCATCCGCCTGTGCAAGGCGCAGCGCTGGCGCTACAAGCACAACGACCTGGCCGATCTCGAGCGTTGCCTGAAGGAGGCCGAAGAGAAGGGCGCCCGCTTCAAGCTCGTCTTCACCGACGGTGTCTTCTCGATGGACGGCACCATCGCCCAGCTCGACAAGATCCGCGAGATCTGCGATCGCTTCGGTGCACTGCTGGGCATAGACGAGTGCCACGCCAGCGGCTTCCTCGGCGCCCGCGGACGGGGCACCCACGAGTACCGCGGCGTGTTCGGCAAGATCGACATCATCACCGGCACGCTGGGCAAGGCCCTGGGCGGCGCCTCCGGCGGCTTCACGGCCGCGCGCAAGGAGGTGGTCGAGATCCTGCGGCAGCGCTCGCGGCCCTACCTGTTCTCCAACACGGTCGCGCCGGCCATCGTGGGTGCGTCGATCGCGGTGCTCGACCTGCTGGAGGGCTCGACGGCGCTGCGGGACAAGCTGGAGGCCAACACCCGGTACTTCCGACGCGCCATCGCTGAAGCCGGCTTCGACATCAAGCCCGGCGAGCACCCGATCGTGCCGATCATGGTCCACGACGCGGTGAAGGCGCAGCAGCTCGCGGCCCGCCTGCTGGAGCTGGGCGTCTACGTGGTCGGCTTCTTCTACCCGGTCGTGCCCAAGGGTCAGGCGCGCATACGGGTGCAGCTCAGCGCGGCGCACGACCAGGCCGATCTCGAGAAGGCCGTGGCCGCGTTCCGCCAGGCCGGCCGTGAACTGGGGCTGGTGAAATGAGCCCCGCCCGGCCGCCCGTAGGGGCTCAGCTCCCGCTTGGCGGGACGGCGCGTAGCGCCAAGGGTGCACTCGTGAGCGGGCCCAAGATCCTCATCATCGGGGCCAACGGCCAGATCGGCACCGAGCTGGCCGAGGAGCTGGCCCGCCGGCACGGCGCCAATGCCGTCGTCACCAGCGACCTGGCCCCCAAGGGGCGGGTGCCCGGCCTGGCCCACGAGTCGCTGGACGTGACGGACGCCGCCGCGCTGACCACGATCGTGGAGCGCCACGGCATCACCCAGATCTACCACCTGGCGGCGGCGCTCTCGGCCCGCGGCGAACAGCATCCGATGTGGGCCTGGGACCTCAACATGAAGGGCCTGCTGAACGTGCTGGAGCTGGCCCGCACGCACAAGCTCGACAAGGTCTTCTGGCCCAGCTCGATCGCGGCCTTCGGCCCCACCACGCCGCGCGACCGCACCCCGCAGAAGACCGTGATGGAGCCGACGACCGTCTACGGCATCTCCAAGCTGGCCGGCGAAGGCTGGTGCGCCTGGTACCACCGCATGCACGGCGTGGACGTGCGCTCGATCCGCTATCCCGGCCTCATCAGCTGGAAGACGCCGCCGGGCGGCGGCACCACCGACTATGCGGTGGAGATCTTCCACGAGGCGCTGAAGGAGCGCCGCTACACGAGCTTCCTCGGCCCGCAGTCGGCGCTGCCGATGATGTACATGCCCGATGCCATCCGCGCCACGCTGGAGCTGATGGAAGCGCCCGCGGAGAAGATCCGCGAGCGTCATGGCTACAACCTTGCCGGCGTGAGCTTCACGCCGGCGGAGATCGCCGCCGCCATCGCCGAGGAGATCCCGGGCTTCTCGATCGACTACGCACCCGACTTCCGGCAGGCCATCGCGGACTCCTGGCCGCGCTCGATCGACGACTCGGCCGCGCGCGAGGACTGGGGCTGGAAGCCGGAGTACGACCTGCGCGCGATGGTGCGCGACATGCTGGCCAACCTGGCGCCGGTGGCGGCCTGACTCGCCCGCTGATCAACGGCCGACATCCACAGGCACCGCGGGCTCGGCCAGCGGGCGCACGTACTTCAGCAGGCTCAGCAGCATCTTGCCGGGCTCCTCCCACGGGATCATGTGGGCGGAGTGTTCGAACCAGACCGCCTGCTTGGAGGGAGCGTCCACTGCCTCCAGCCACTTCCGCGTCGGCTCCGAGGGCGTGGTGTAGTCGTGCCGGCCCATGAACATCACCACCGGGATCGGGAAGCGCTTGACGCCCGTGAAGTCGACTTCGAGGAACTCCGGCAGGATGCGTCCTAGGGTGAACACGTTGCCCTCGTCGATGGCCGCGCGGTCCTTCGCCTCGTACTCGGGCGACAGCAGCGAGGCGTTGAAGAAGTAGGGCGACTCGGCCCGCCAGGCCGTCAGGCCACCGTAGAACTGCGGCCACTTGCGGGCGATGATGATGCGCTCGCGGGTGATCGGCTTGTCGCCCGGATAGGGCGCGATCGACTCCAGCTCCTTGATCGCTTCGGCGTTGCCCTGGGCGCGGGCCTGCGCCAGGCCGTACTCGAAGCTGATGCGCTCGTTCTCGCGGGTGTTGATGTTCTGGCCGATGCCGACGTAGGCGTGGAACAGGTCCGGCCGCTTCAGCGCGGCGCCCATGCCCACGACCGTGCCCCAGCTGTGGCCCATCAGGATGAGCTTGCGCTGGTGGTACTTCGCGCGGATGTGCTCGGCCACCTCGATCGCATCGTCGACATAGCGCGGGATGTGGATGGTGTCCGAGATGGCGGCCGGGTCGGTCTCGCCGAAGGTCTTGCCGGCGCCGCGCTGGTCCCAGTTGACGACGGTGAAGTACTCCTCGATGGGCCGCTGGAACTGCCACATCGTGGGCATCAGCGGCGAGGCGGGGCCGCCGTGCACGAACAGGATGATCGGATTGCGCCGGTCCTGGCCCCGAACGCTGAGCCACTGGTCGATGCCGCCGATCCGGGTCTTGTACGTCTCCTGTACGCCGTTCGGGGCGAGGATGCGTCCGAGGTCGCGCACGGCTTCGCGGGCCGCCTGGTAGCGGGCGGCGTCCTTGGCGGTGTCCTGGGCCTGGGTGGCGCAGGAGAAGAGCAGGGCGAAGGCGAGGAGATGGGTTTTCAAGCGGACGTCGATCGGGTTCGTTGCAGGTCAGGCCAGGGCCTTGCGAAGGGCCGCCAGGGTCGGGTCCGGCGCCTCGGCCATCAGCACGTGGCCGGCCTCGACCGTTTCGATGCGAGCCTTGAGCGCCGCGCCAACCTCTGCGGCGGCCTTGGGCGGCGTCATCTGGTCGCGCCGACCGAGGATGAGCGTGGCGGGCGCGGTCACCCGCGCTGCGGCCTCGAGCGCGCCTCGATAGGCGTCGCAGGCCGCGAAGTCCTGGTGGTACAGCGCCGGGTTGCCCTGCTTGGCCAGCACCAGCCGGCAAAGGGCCCTGCCACCGCCGCGCACCCACACGCCGGGGCCGGGATAGGCCGGCTTGGGAGCCAGGGTGGAGTACGACAGCGTCGTCACCAGGTCGATGGCGGCCAGCGGGTCGTTCTTCGACAGCTCCAGCAGCGCCGGGGAGACCTTCATCGGATATGCCGTGCCGACCATCACGAGGCGGCTGACCCGTGAAGGTGCGCGGCCGGCGGCCTCCAGCGCGATCAGCGAACCCATGCTGTGGCCGACGAGGGCAGCCGTCGTCACTTCGGCCGCGTCCAGGAGCGCAAGCACCCAGTCGGCCATGGCTTCGACGCTCTGCAGCGCCGGGCCGGCGCTCCTCATGTGGCCCGGCAGATCCAGTGCGAGCACGCTGTAGCCGTGGTGTGCACACCAGCGCGCCAGCAGGGTCCAGACCGAGTGGTCGTGCAGCGCGCCGTGGATGAAGACGACGCAGGGCAGGGCGGGATCGAAGGCCTTGCCTCCGGTGTAGGCGTAGGCCTCGCGACCTTGGACGACGAGCTTCATGCCGCTTTCTCCGCGACGCGCAGCGCCCGCTTCAAGTCGTCGATCAGGTCGTCCGGATCCTCCAGGCCAATCGAAAGCCGGATGGTGCCCGGGCCGATGCCGGCCTGCGCCAGTGCCGCGTCGTCCATGCGGAAGTGCGTGGTCGAGGCGGGATGGATGACGAGCGAGCGGCAATCGCCCACGTTGGCCAGGTGCGAGAACAGCTTCAGCGCCTCGATGAAGGCCTGCCCCTGGCGGCGCGAGCCCTTGATGTCGAAGCTGAAGACCGAGCCGCAGCCGCGCGGCAGCAGCCGGGCCGCCAGGGCGTGATCGGGGTGTGACTGCAGCTCCGGATAGCCGACGCCACCGACCATCGGATGCGAGGCCAGGAACTGCACCACGCGGCGGGTGTTGTCGACGTGGCGCGCCATGCGAAGCGGCAGCGTCTCGATGCCCTGGAGGATGAGCCAGGCCGTGTGCGGGCTCATGCAGGCGCCGAAGTCGCGCAGGCCTTCGCGGCGGGCGCGCAGCAGGAAGGCGCCATCGGTGCTCTCCTCGCTGAAGACCATGCCGTGGAATCCCTGGTAGGGCTCGGTCAGCTCGGGGAAGCGGCCGCTGCCTTCCCAGTCGAAGCGGCCGCCGTCGACCAGCACCCCGCCCACCACCGTGCCGTGGCCCGAGAGGAACTTGGTGGCCGAGTGAAAGACCAGGTCCGCGCCCAGCTCGACCGGCTTCATCAGCCAGGGAGTGGTGAAGGTGGAGTCCACCAGAAGCGGCAGGCCGGCCTCGTGCGCGATCGCCGAGACGGTGGGGATGTCGAGCACGTCCAGGCCCGGGTTGCCGAGGGTTTCGCCGAACAGCAGCCGGGTGTTTGGCCGGATGGCGGCGCGCCAGGCATCGATCTCGCGCGCCTTCACGAAGGTGGTCTCGATGCCGAAGCGCTTGAGCGTGTAGTGCAGCAGGTTGTGCGAGCCGCCATACAGCGCGGAGCTCGCGACGACGTGCGAGCCGGCGCCGGCCAGCGTGGCGATCGCCAGGTGCAGGGCCGCCTGGCCGCTCGCCGTGGCGATGGCGCCGACGGCGCCCTCCAGCGCGGCCACGCGCTCCTCCAGCACCGCGTTGGTCGGGTTCGAGATGCGGCTGTAGACGTGGCCCGAGCGCTCCAGGTTGAACAGCGAGGCCGCGTGCTCGCTCGATTCGAAGACGAAGGACGTGGTCAGGTGGATGGGCACCGCGCGGGCGCCGGTGGCGGGGTCGGGGGCCGCGCCGGCATGCAGCGCCAGCGTGTCGAAGCCCGGGTCGGATGCGCCTGCCATAAGGTGTTACCGGATCTGTGTCGGGCCACGATTGTGTGCTATGTTGACCGCGTGGGCAGCCTGGGCCCACGCCGTTGGGAGCCGGTTCCCGCACCGCATTTCGAGCCGAAGGAGTCCACCATGAAAGTCAGCGACATCTTGCGTGTCAAGGGCAGCACCTTGTTCACCGTGTCCCCTGAGACTCCGCTGGCCGAGGCGGTGACGACGATGGCCGAGCACGACATCGGCTCGCTGGTGGTGATGACCCACGGCGACCTGGTCGGCATGCTCACCTTCCGCGAGGTCATCCGCGCCGTCGTCAAGAACGGCGGCCAGGTCGGCGCGACCATCGTCAATTCGGTGATGGACGACGCGCCCCTGACTTGCACGCCCGAGACCGACATCAACGAGGTGCGCCGCATGATGCTCGGCCGCCATGCCCGCTACATGCCGGTGCTCGACGGCAGGACGCTGATGGGCGTGATCTCGTTCTACGACGTCGCCAAGTCGGTGGTCGAGGCGCAGGACTTCGAGAACCGCATGCTCAAGGCCTACATCCGGGACTGGCCGGTCGAGGAAGAAGAGATCGCGCCGGATCAGAAGTAGGGCCCCCACGCCCCCTTCCGGGGGCTGCCCCCCAAGGGGGCTCGCGCAGCGGACCGGCAAAGCCGGATCCGCGCACGCCCTGGCATGTAGGCGGCGCTTCGCGCGCCTGGGCTGAAGCGCTGCCGCGCTTCAGCCGAGCAGCGGCACTGGCCGGTCAGATCGCGGGTTCGTCCAGGGCGAGCAGCGCGGCGCGGCGCTTGTTCATCCACTCTGCGGCGGCGTCGGCCTCCAGCGGCCGGCAGAAACGGTAGCCCTGCATGGCATCGCAGCCCTGGGACCGCAGGAAGCTCGCCTGGACGTCGGTCTCGACGCCCTCGGCGATGGTCGTCAGCTGAAGTGCATGGGCCATTTGCACGATGGCCTGCACGATGGCCCGGTCGTCCGCGTCGGTGCCGATGTCGCGCACGAAGCTCTGGTCGATCTTCAGCGTGTGGATGCGGAAGCGCTTGAGGTAGTTGAGCGACGAGTAGCCCGTGCCGAAGTCGTCGATCGACAGGCGCACCCCCAGCGCATGCAGCCTGTCCATCATCGCGATGGCGACGGTGGGGTTGCCGGTCGCCACGCTCTCGGTCAACTCCAGTTCCAGGCAGCCTGGCGGCAGGCCGGCCTCCTCGAGGATGGATTTCACCAGCTCGGGCAGGCCGGAGTCGCGGAACTGGATCGCCGAAAGATTGACGGCGACGACCAGGCCGGTGAGCCCGGCATCCCGCCACGCGCGCGCCTGCCTGGCGGCCGTGCGGAGGACCCATTCCCCGATGGCGAGGATCTGGCCGCTGCTCTCGGCCAGCGGGATGAATTCTCCGGGCGGCACCATGCCCAGCTCGGGGTGCTTCCAGCGCACCAGGGCTTCCACCCCGATCACGCCGCCGCTGCGGGCATCCAGCTGGGGCTGATAGTGCAGCAGCAGCTCGCCGCGCTCGGCGGCGCGCCGAAGGGCGGCCTCCATCTGCAGCTGGCGCACCGAGCGCTGCTGCATGCCGGCGGTGAAGAACTGGTAGGTGCCCCGGCCCTCGAGCTTGGCCCGGTACATCGCCGTGTCGGCGCAGCGGGTCAGGGCGTCGACGGTGTCCCCGTCGGCAGGGTAGGTGGCCACGCCGATCGACAGGGTCAGGCTCAGCTCGTGGTCGCCGACCAGGCAGGGCTGGGCGACGCGCTCCAGCAGCTTGGCGGCGACCTGGGCCGCCCCTTCGGGCTGCGTGCCGGGCAGCAGGACGGCGAACTCGTCGCCCCCCAGGCGGGCGACCATGTCGCTGTCGCGCAGGTTGTCCCGCAGGCGGTGCGCGATCTCCAGCAGCACGCCGTCGCCCACGCGGTGGCCGAAGTTGTCGTTGATGTTGCGGAACTGGTTCAGGTCGATGAACAGCAGCGCCAGGGTGTCGGACTGGCGCTGGGCCGTGGAGAGCGCCACGCGAAGCCGGTCTTCCAGCAGGTTGCGGTTGGGCAGCTCGGTCAGGGCGTCGAAATGCGCCTGCTTCAGCAGCTTCTGCTCCGCGTCCTTGGAGCGGGTGATGTCGTTGACGATGCCGATGAGATGGGTGGTGAGGCCGCTGGCGTCGCGCCGGCGGCTCAAGGACACCCACGCCGTGAAGGACTCGCCGTTCTTGCGATGGCTGCGCAGCTCGCCCTGCCAGTGGCCCACGCGCAGCAGCGCCCGGCGGATGCGGCGCGGCAGCCCCGGATCCTCCAGCGCCGTCATGAGCATCGCCGGGAACTGGCCGACCAGCTCATCGGCGTCGAAGCCGGTGATGACGCCCATGGCCTGGTTCACCGAGACGACGACGCCGCGCGGGTCGGTGATCATGATGCCTTCGCGGGCCTGCTCGAAGATGGCGGCGGCCAGCCGCATCTTGTCCTCCGCCTGGCGTCGCAGCGTGACGTCGCGGGCCTCGATCAGCAAATGGGAAGGCGCGGTGGCGGGCCGGTTCGCCGGCGGCACGGGTCGCACCGACAGTTCCATCCGGCGCAGGCCGTCGGGTCCGCGCAAATCGAGCTCCACCTGCGCGGTCCGGCCGCCGGCCGCGGCGCTGACGGCGTGCCGCAGAGACCCGGCACCGGCGGGATCGTCCGCCCAGGCTTGCAGATCCCACAGCAGGTTGCCCTGCAGCCGATCCGCGGGTCCGAGCCAGGGTTGGGCCGATGAACTGACCCGCAGCAGGCGTCCCTCGCGCGAGGCCAGGCCGATCAGCTCGGCACTCTGGTCGAGCACCGCCTGGACCAGTTGCAGGTCGGCGTTGGCGACCCGGGCGCGGCGCCGGGCTTCCCGGTAGGCCTGCCAGACCGTTGCCAGCGTACCCGTCGCAGCCGCGGCCGCCAGGGCGAGCCAGGGCCCGGCGGGAAACGCCAGCCAGGCGGGCAGCGCGGAAAGGACGGATGAGTTCAAGACGAACGCCGGCAAGACAGATGCGGTATGTCAGCACTGTGCCGGCGTTCGGGGCGGACCAAGGGGCAGAGGCGAGCGGTAAAACGCTGTCATTTCACACGCCAGACAGCATCCGTGGAGCGGCCGGGGCTGGTCCGGCGGGCGCCAGGACCGTGACGTGGCGCCGATAAAATCGAGGGCTTCCGCCCGGGGGCACACACTCCTGTCCGGGCGACCTTGGAAGGGTCCAGATGTCCGGCAGCACCTTTGGCGAGCTTTTCGCCGTCACGAATTTCGGCGAAAGCCACGGCCCGGCCATCGGCTGCGTGATCGACGGCTGCCCGCCGGGGATGGCCCTGTCCGAGGCCGACATCCAGCCGGATCTCGATCGCCGCCGCCCGGGCACCTCGCGCCACGTGACGCAACGCAACGAGCCCGATGCGGTGGAGATCCTGTCCGGCGTCTACGAGGGCCGGACCACCGGCACGCCGATCTGCCTGCTGATCCGCAACACCGACCAGCGCAGCAAGGACTACGGCAACATCGCCCGGACCTTCCGGCCCGGCCACGCCGACTACACCTACTGGCACAAGTACGGCATTCGGGATCCGCGTGGTGGCGGCCGCTCGTCCGCCCGGCTGACCGCACCGATGGTCGCCGCCGGCGCGGTGGCTAGGAAATGGCTGCACGAACGGTACGGGACCGTGATCCGCGGCTGCATGACCGCTCTGGGCGAACTGGAGATCCCGGTCGAGGACTGGGGCCAGGTCGGAGCCAACCCCTTCTTTGCGGCCACCGCGAACGGCATTGCCGCGCTCGAGGACTACATGGATGCCTTGCGCAAGGCCGGCGACTCGGTCGGCGCGCGGCTGTACGTCGAGGCATCGAACCTGCCGCCGGGCTGGGGCGCTCCCTTGTTCGACAAGCTCGACGCCGACATCGTCTACGCCATGATGGGCATCAATGCCGTCAAGGGCGTCGAGATCGGCGCGGGCTTCGAGGCCGTCCGCCAGCGCGGCAGCCAGCACGGCGACGAGTTGACGCCCGACGGCTTCGCCAGCAACCACGCGGGCGGGGTGCTGGGCGGCATCTCCACCGGCCAGGACATCCGCGTTTCGATCGCGATCAAGCCGACGAGCTCCATCCGCACGCCCCGCCAGTCCATAGACCTGGCAGGGCAGCCGGCGACGGTGGAGACCTTCGGCCGCCACGACCCCTGCGTGGGCATCCGCGCCACGCCCATCGCCGAGGCGATGCTGGCCCTGGTGCTGATGGACCATGCGCTGCGGCACCGGGCGCAGTGCGGGGACGTGAAGGTCGCCACGCCGGTCATCCCGGCGCAGCGGCCCTGATCAGACGGCGACCGGCTTGCGGTCCTCCGGCCGGCGGCCATCCCGGCCGCCGCCGCGTGCGCGCCGCACGAGCCAGGTGCCCGTGCGCCACAAGAGCCGGATGAAGGTCAGGAAAGCCACGATCTCCAGCAGCGTCAGCAGGCCGCCGACCGCCGGGTTCCAGCGCTCGCTGCGGGCGCGGAACTTCTGGATCAGGTGGTCGCGCTTGATCTCGATCGAGTCGTAGAAGCTCGGGATCACCAGCAGCGTGAGGAAGGTCGAGGTGATCACGCCGCCGATGATGGCCACCGCCATCGGCCGGTAGAACTCGCCGCCTTCGCCCACGCCTATGGCCACCGGCAGCATGCCGGCGATCAGCGCGAAGGTGGTCATCAGGATGGGCCGCAGGCGCCGCTGGCCGGCGGCGATGAGCGCATCTTCGCGGTCCATGCCCTCCGCCTCGCGCACCCGGGCCGCGTCCAGCAGCAGGATGGCGTTCTTGGCCACCAGGCCCATCAGCATGATGATGCCGATGAAGCTCATCAGGTTGAGCGTGCTGTTGGTGACGAGCAGCGCGATCACCACCCCGATGGCCGAAAGCGGCAGCGACATCATCACCGGCAAGGGCGCGGTGAACGAGCTGAACTGCACCACCAGCACCAGGTACATCAGCAGGATGCCCATCAGCAGCGCGGCGAACATGCGGCTGAAGACCTCCTGCTGGTCCTTCGACGCACCGCCCAGCTCCAGGCCGTAGCCTGGCGGGTAGTTCATCGACTTGGCGATCTTCATCGCGTCGGCCGTCACCTCGCCGGCGGCCCGGCCCTGTGCGTTGGCGGTGACGGCGATCATCCGCTTGCTGTCGATGTGCTGGATCTGCGACGGGCCCTTGCCCATCGAGACGTTGGCGATCTGGTCCAGCGGCACGACGACGTTGCTGCCGGTCACCATGATGGGCAGGCGCTCGATGTTGCTGGCGTCGACGCGGTCGTCCGGGTGCAGGCGCACGGCGACGTCGCGCGTCTCGCCCGACGGGTCGACCCAGTCGCCGACCTCGACACCGGCGAAGGCGACGCGCAGCGCCTGCGCCGCATCGTTGACCGAGATGCCCAGCGCGTTGGCCAGGCCCCGGTCGAGCTCGATCTTCAGCTCGTCCTGCGGGTCCTGCTCCGACAGGCCCACGTCCACCGCGCCGGGCACTTGCCGCAGCTTGGCCATGAACTCGTTGGTGATGGCCTGCAGCTTGCGCGAATCGGTGCCGTGGAAGCGGATCTGCACCGGCTTCTGCGCACCGTTGCTGAGGTCGTCCAGCACCACGTACTCGGCCCCGACGAGTCGCGAGACCAGCGTGCGCAGGTCCTTCGCGATGTCGGAAGCCGAGCGCTTGCGCTCCGTGCTCTTGCCCACGTCGACATAGATGCGCCCGCCGTTCGGGTTGACGTAGGAGTTGGTGGCCTTGGTCTCGGGCATCGTGCGGGCGAGCTGCGCCGCAGCCTCGAGCTTCATGCGCGAGTACTGCAGGCTGCTGGACGGCGGCGTGCGGACGTCGATGGCCAGCGTGCCGGCATCGCCCACAGGCAGGAAGCTGGTTCCGCCGAACTTGGCGAACAGCCCGGCGGCCAGGATCAGGCTCAGCAGCGTGAACAGGAACATCCAGATCCGGTGGTGCAGGGCCCAGGCGATCACCCTGCCGTAGCGCTCGGCCTGGTGGTCGAACCAGGTGTTGAAGCCCTGCAGGACCCGGCCGATGCCGCTGCGCTGCGCATGCTGGTGCCCGGGCGGGTCGCCCCAGTAGGCCGAGAGCATCGGGTCGAGCGTGAAGCTGATGAAAAGACTCACCACCACCGACGCGACCACCGTCAGCGCGAAGGGCCGGAACCACTCGCCCGACACGCCCGGCATGAAGGCCACGGGCACGAACACGGCGACGATGGAGAAGGTCGTCGCGGCCACGGCCAGGCCGATCTCGGCCGTGCCGTTCAGGGCCGCCTTCATCCGCGTCTCGCCACGCTCCATGTGGCGGACGATGTTCTCTCGCACCACGATCGCGTCGTCGATCAGCACCCCGATCGCCAGCGACAGGCCGAGCAGCGTCATGAAGTTCAGCGAGAAGCCGCAGGCCCACACTGCGATGAACGCGGCGATCACCGACGTCGGCAGGCTGAGCGCGGTGATCATGGTGGAGCGCCAGGAGTTCAGGAACACGTAGACCACCAGGATGGTCAGGCCGGCGCCGAAGATCAGCGCGTGCACCACGTTGTTCAGGCTGTTCTGCGCGTCCTTGCCGCCGTCCTGGGTGACCTCCAGCTTCGTGCCCGCGGGCAAGGTCTTGTTGACCTCGTCGACCAGCTTGCGCACCTCGTCGGCGATGCTGACCGTGCTCGCATCGCGGGCGCGCGTGACCGACAGCCCGACGTTGGGCCGGCCGTTGCGCACCGAAAAGCCCGTCAGCTCGGCGAAGCCATCCTTCACCGTGGCGACCTGGCCCAGGCGCACGATCTGCTCGCCCCGGCGCTGCACCACGATCTGCTCGAACTCGGCCGGGTTCTCGATCCGGCCGACCAGGCGGATGCTCTGGTCCTCCAGGCTGCCGCGCACCTTGCCCACCGGTGCGGTGGCGTTCTGGTTGCGCAGCGCGGCGACGACCTCGGCCACCGAGACGTTGTAGGCGCGAAGCTTCTCGGCATGCAGCAGCACCGACAGCTCGCGCTTCAAGGCACCGTTGACATCCACCGTGGCGACGCCCGGGATCGCGCGGAAGCGGTCGGCCAGCTGGTCCTCGGCCAGGCGCGAGATCTCGGCGTGCGTCTGCTTGTCTGACGACAGGGCCAGCTGCATCACCGGTTGCGCGGAGGGATCGACCCGCCACAGCACCGGCTCGCGCATCTCGGTGGGCATCTTGTAGCGCACCGTGCCGATGGCGTTGCGGACCTCGTCCGCCGCGACGACCCCCGCCGCGCCGGTCCGGGCCAGGCGACGTTCACCTTCTTCTATCTCCATCCCGACCTCGGCCCCGACTTCATCAAGGCCCTCGCCCGGCAGGAGCTGGATGACGCCCTTGGGGACCCCAGCTTCGATCATCAGTTCGACGGCACGGGCAGCACCCAGCGGCGTCTGCTCGGCCGGCTTGGCGATGACGCTGTTGCCGGTAGCGAGGGCCGCGGCGATCTGGCCGGTG
>CAMLGG010000133.1 GCA_946479475.1 uncultured Ideonella sp.
CCTTCGGAGCGCTCGATCGCCGACACCGGGGCCGCAGCGTTCAACACGGCGCTCACTTCAGCACCACCCGTGGATCGGCGGCCGCATAGAGCAGGTCGGTCGCCAGGTTGATCAGCATCGTCAGCATCGCGAGGTAGACGGCGGCGGCCTGGATCACGGGGTAGTCGGCGCGGTTGACCGCCAGCAGCACCTCGCGGCCCAGGCCGGGGATGGAGAAGAAGACCTCGATCAGGAAGGAGCCCACGAAGATGCCCGGCAGCGCCAGGCTCACGTTGGTGAAGATCGGGATGAGCGCGTTGCGCAGCACGTGCTTGAACAGCACCGGCCCCTCGCCCAGGCCCTTGGCCCGCGCGGTGCGCACGTAATCCTGCCCCAGCTCGTCGAGAAAGAAGCTGCGGTAAAGCCGAGTCTGCGGCGAGAGCCCGACGGCCACCGCCAGCAGCACCGGCAGCGGCACGTAGGTGGCCAGGTTCTTCCATGTCGAATCGCTCCAGCCCTGCACCGGGAACCAGCCGAGCTGGAAGCCGAAGAGGTACTGGCCCACGATCACGTAGACGAGGAAGGAGATTGACAGCGCCACCGTCGTGGCGACCATCAACGCGCGGTCGGTGAGCGAGCCGCGCACGTAGGCGACGCCGAGCGCGATCGGGATCGCGAGCAGCGTGTCGAGGATCAGGATGGGCGTCATCACGGTCAGCGTCGCGGGCAGGCGCGTGGCGAAGATGTGACTGATCGCCTCCTGCGTCGCCCAGCTCTTGCCCCACTCGAAGGTGACGATCTGCTTCAGGAAGATGCCGAGCTGGATCCACCAGGGCTGGTTGAGCCCGAGCTGCTCGCGGATCACGTCGACCTGCTCGGGCGTGGCGTTCAGGCCGGCCAGGATCTCGGCCGGGTCGTCGCCGACGAGCTTGAACAGGGCGAAGACGAACAGCACGACGCCGATGAGCGTCGGGATCATCTGCCACAGGCGCCGGATCAGGTAGGCGGCCATCGACTGCAGGCGTGGTGATGAGGATGGGGCGCAGTGTAGGGGCCGCGAAAGTCCCTTCGGCTCGGGGTTGGCCCCGCGTCGGCACGGATGCGCCGGGCCCATGCGATCGTCTATCGTTGCCGGATGATGCTTCTGCGGGTCCTCCGTCGCTGCTGCGTGCTCGGCCTCGCCGTGCTGGCGATGGGCGCGGCCGCGGCTGCGCCCAAGGTGCTGCGCTACGCGCTGGTGAGCGATGCCACCTCGCTCGACCCGGTGGCCTTCAGCGACATCTACGGCCAGGAGATCGCCGGCAGCATCTTCGAGCCGCTGTACCGCTTCGACTTCCTCGCAAGGCCGGTCAAGGTGAGGCCGCAGCTGGCGCTCTCCTTGCCCGAGCCGAGCGCCGACTGGCGCGAGTACATCGTGCGGCTGCGGCCCGGTGTCTTCTATGCCGACGACCCGGCCTTCGGCGGCCGTCCGCGCGAGGTGCTCGCCGAGGACGTGGTCTTCGCGATCAAGCGCATCTTCGATCCGCGCTGGAAGAGCCCCGTCTACCCGACCTTCGCCAGCATCGGCCTCAAGGGACTCGACGATCTGCGCAAGCGTTCGATCGAGCATCGGGAGCCCTTCGACTACGCGCGGCCGGCCGAAGGCGTTGCCGCGCTGGATGCGCACACGCTGCGCTTCCGCCTGGACAAGCCCGACCCGCGCTTCGTCTTCAGCCTCACCGGCGTGCTGGCCACCGCGCCGATGGCGCACGAGGTGGTCGAGCGCTACGGCGACGAGATCGGCGAGCACCCGGTGGGCAGCGGCCCCTTCGTGCTCGCGAGCTGGCGGCGCGGCTCGCAGATCGTGCTGGAGCGCAATCCGGCGTACCGCGAGGTCCGCTACGACGAGCAGGCCACGCCGGGCGACACCGCGGCGGAGACGATCTCCGCAGCGTTGCACGGCCGACGCCTGCCGATGGTCGACCGCGTGGAGATCCAGGTGATCGACGAAGACCAGCCGCGCTGGCTGGCCTTCCTGCGCGGCGAGCTCGACCTGTGTTCGATGCCGGGCACCTTCGCGCCCACCGCCTATCCCGGCGGCCGTCTCGCGCCAAACCTCAGGCGCCAGGGCCTGGTGGCGCAGCGCCTCACGCGGCCCGATCTCGTCTACACCGTGTTCAACATGGACGACCCGGTCGTCGGCGGGTATGGCCCCGCGCAGGTGGCCCTGCGACGCGCCATCGGCCTGGGCTACGACAACCACGAGGAGATCCGCTGGATACGCCGCAGCCTCGGGGTGGCGGCGCAGTCCGTCGTGCCGCCTTCGACCTACGGCTACGACCCGCAGCTCAAGAGCGAGATGAGCGAGTACGACCCGGCGCGCGCCAACGCGCTGCTGGACCTGTACGGCTACGCCGACCGCGACGGAGACGGCTGGCGCGAGCGGCCCGACGGCACGCCGCTGGTGCTGCAGTACCACACCGACAAGACGCTGCGGCCGTTCAACGAGCTGTGGGAGCGCCGCATGAAGGCGCTGCACCTGCGCATCGAGTTCCTGCCCGGCCAGTGGACGGAGCAGGCCAAGGCCGCCCGCGCGGGCAAGCTGATGATCTGGTTCCTTTCGTGGAACGCGGGGGCGCCGGACGCCGACGAGTTCCTTCGCCTCGGCTACGGCCAGCTCACGGGCGGCGACAACCTCTCGCGCTTCAATCTCCCGGCCTTCAACGCGCTGTACGAGCGGCAGTCGGCGTTGCCGGACGGCCCCGAGCGCGAAGCCGCCATCGCGGCGGCCAACCACCTGCTGCTCGCCTACATGCCCATGAAGGCCCACGTCCACCGCATCGCGGTCTGGATGAACTGGCCCCGCGTCCAGGGCTTCGTGCCGCACCCCTACCTGAGACCCTTCCATGCCTTCGTCGATCTGGCGGAGGCGAAGCCATGAAGAACTCGATCCCCTTCGGCGCGCTGCTGCTCGCGCTCGCCCTCGCTCCCGCCGCGGTCACGGCCGCGGATCCTGCTGCTGCCGCACCGGCGCCGCCGCAGCAGCATCAGCCGAAGGTGCTGCGCTACGCCTTCCCCATCGCCGAGTCCGGCTTCGATCCGGCGCAGATCAGCGACGTCTACTCGCGCATCGCCGCGGGCAACATCTTCGAGGCGCCGCTGACCTACGACTTTCTGGCGCGGCCCGCCAAGCTGCGGCCGGCCACGGCCGAGTCGCTGCCCGAGGTGTCGGCCGACTTCAGGACCTTCACCTTCCGCATCAAGCCCGGCATCTACTTCGCCGACGACCCGGCCTTCAACGGCCGGAAGCGCGAGCTGGTGGCCGAGGACTACGTCTACTCGATCAAGCGCCACTACGACCCGCGCTGGAAGAGCCCGAACCTGTTCAACTTCGAGAACTCGAAGATCCTCGGGCTCGGCGAGCTGCGCCAGAAGGCCATCCGCGGCAAGCAGCCCTTCGACTACGACACGCCGGTGGAGGGCCTGCGCGCGCTCGACCGCTACACCTTCGTCGTCAAGGTGGCCGAGCCTTCGCCACGGCTGGCGCTGATCTTCGCCGATGCAGGCGTGGTCGGCGCCGTGGCGCGCGAGGTCATCGAGGCCGCGCCCGAGAAGGCGATGGAGCATCCGGTGGGCACCGGGCCCTACCGGCTGGCGCAGTGGCGCCGTTCTTCGCTGATGGTGTTCGAGCGCAACCCCAACTACCGCGAGGTGCTCTACGAAGCCGAGCCGCCGGCCGACGACGCGGTCTCGCAGGCCATCGCCGCGAAACTGCGCGGGCGCCGCCTGCCGATGATCGACCGCATCGAGGTCCACATCGTCGAGGAGTCGCAGCCGCGCCTGCTGGCCTTCCTCAACCGCGAGCACGACTGGCTCGACCGCCTGCCGCCCGAGCTTTCGCCGCCTTACGTGCCCAACGGCGAGCTCGCCCCGCACCTGCGCAAGAAAGGCATCCAGCTCGAGCGCGTGCCGGCGGTCGACGTGAGCTACAGCTACTTCGGCATGGAGAACCCGGTGGTCGGCGGCTACACGCCGGAGAAGGTCGCGCTGCGCCGCGCCATCGGCCTGGCCTACGACGTCGATGCCGAGATCACGCAGGCACGCAAGGGCCAGGGCATGCCGGCGCAGGCCATCGTGCCGCCGCAGATGCGTGGCTACGATCCGGCCTTCAAGAGCGAGATGAGCGAGCACGACGTGGGCAAGGCACGCGCGCTGCTCGACCTGTACGGCTACGTCGACCGCGATGGAGACGGCTGGCGAGACCAGCCCGACGGCTCGCCGCTGGTCATCGAGTACTCGTCGCAGCCCGACCAGGCCTCGCGCCAGCTGCAGGAGCTGTGGCGCAAGGCGATGGACGCGATCAGCGTGAAGGTCGAGTTCCGCATCGCCAAGTGGCCCGAGCAGCTCAAGGCTTCGCGCAGCGGCAAGCTCATGATGTGGGGCGTGGCCTGGAGCGCGACCCAGCCCGATGCGAGCGACCTGCTGGGCCTGATGTACGGGCCGAACAAGGGCCAGTCCAACCACGCCCGCTTCGACCTGCCGGCCTTCAACCGCCTCTACGAGCAGCAGGCGGCGATGCCCGACGGCCCCGAGCGCGACGCGCTGATCCGCGAGGCCAAGAAGATAGGCGTGGCCTACATGCCCTACAAGATCATCACGCACCGGCTGCTCAACGACCTGATGCATCCGTGGGTGGTGGGCTACCGGCGCCACGCCTACCTGCGCGGCTGGTGGCAGTACCTGGACATCGACCTCGACGCGCGCCGGCGCGCACTGGACGAGGCGACAGAGCCGGGATGAAAAGGCGCAGCCTCCGCGCCGCCGGCCGGCTCCCGCCGGCCGCCTGGGCCGCGGCCGCGGAGGGCGGCAAGACCGATCCGCTCAAGGTGCTGCGCTATGCGTTCCAGGTCGCCGAGACCAGCTTCGACCCGACGCAGATCAACGACCTGTACTCGCGCACCGTCACCGCGCACATCTTCGAGGCGCTCTACACCTACGACCACCTGGCGCGGCCGGCGAAGTTCAAGCCGCTCACGGCCGTGGGCCTGCCCGAGCACAGCGAGGACTGGCGCACCTGGACGATGCGCGTGAAGCCGGGCATCCACTTCGCGGACGACCCGGCCTTCGGCGGCCGCCGGCGCGAGCTGGTGGCCGAGGACTACGTCTACGCCATCAAGCGCTTCGCCGACCCGGCGAACAAGAGCCCGATCTGGGGCTACGTCGACACCTACAAGCTGCTGGGCCTCGGCGAGGCGCGCCAGCGTGCAATCGAGGGCAGGAAGGCATTCGACTACGACGCGCCCATCGAGGGCCTGCGCGCGCTGGACCGCTACACCCTCCAGATCCGGCTGGCGGAGGCCCGGCCGCGCTTCATCGAGTTCCTCGCCGCCAGCGACCTCTTCGGCGGGGTGGCGCGCGAGGTGGTCCAGGCCTACGGCGACCGCACCGGAGAGCACCCGGTCGGCACCGGGCCCTTCCGCCTCGCCGAATGGCGCCGCGGCAACTTCTTCGCACTCGAGCGCAACCCCGACTACCGCGAGCGCTTCTACGACGCGCAGCCGAACGACGACGACGCCGAGGGCCAGGCGATCGCCGCGCGATTCAAGGGCCGCCGCCTGCCCCTGGTCGACCGGGTCGAGATCTCGGTCATCGAGGAGAACCAGCCGCGCTGGCTGTCCTTCCTCAACGGCCAGCACAACTACATCGAGCTCGTGCCGGCCGAGTACGCCAACCTGGCGATGCCCAACGGCCACCTCGCGCCCAACCTCGCCAGGCAGGGGATGCAGGGCTGGCGCATGCTGCGCGCCGACAACCACGCCACCTTCTTCAACCTCGACGATCCGCTGGTCGGCGGCTACACCGCCGAGAAGGTGGCGCTGCGCCGGGCCATCGCGCTCGGGCTGGACGTGCAGCGCGAGATCCGCCTGGTGCACAAGGGCCAGGCCGTGCCGGCGCAAGGGCCGCTGCAGCCCAACACCAACTCCTTCGACCCGGATTTCCGCAGCGAGATGAGCGCCTACGACCCGCCGCGCGCGCAGGCCCTGCTCGACCTCTACGGCTACGTCGACCGCGACGGCGACGGCTGGCGCGAGCAGCCCGACGGCTCGCCGCTGCTGCTGGAGTGGTCGATCTCCAGCGACAACCGGGACCGCCAGATGGCCGAGCAGTACCAGCGCGACATGGCGGCGCTGAAGCTCAAGGTCCACTTCCGCGTCGGCCAATGGCCCGAGCTGCTGAAGTCCGCCCGCGCCGGCAGCTTCATGATCTGGCACGTGGGCAACCTCTCGGCCTCGCCGGACAGCATCGGCGCGCTGCAGCGCTACGACAGCACGCAGATCGGCGGGCAGAACATGGCGCGCTTCCGCCGGCCGGAGTTCGATGCGATCTACAGGCGCCTGTCGGCCTTGCCCGACGGCGCGGAGCGCGACTCGCTGTTCGTGCAGGCCGAGAAGCTGGCCGCTGCGTGGATGCCCTACCGCGCCCGCTGGCACACCCTGGTCACCGACCTGGCGCGCGGCGAGCTGCAGGGCTATCGGCGCCCGCTGTTCTGGCAGGACTGGTGGCAGTACGTGGACATCGCCGCGCCTGCCTCGAAGAAGGAGGCCGCGAAGTGAGGCTCGCCCCGCTGCGCTCGGGAACGGTGGTGGCGGACACCCGCCGTTGGGTCACGCCCGAGGAGCTCAACGTCGCGCCGGCGCTGCTGGGAATGCCGCTGGCGAAGCCTGGCCAGCGCCTCGTCGCCATGGGCATCGACCTCGCAGCCATCGGCATCGCCTCCAGCCTGGCCAACGGCTGGTTCCTGGTCGCCGGGCTGCTGGGCCTGGGCGAGCGCGCGCTGGCCCGCCGGCGCCGCCCGGGCATGCTGCGCACGGCGCTCGCCTGGAGCCTGGCGGCGCTGCTGGCGTATGCCGGCGTGCGGGAGGCGATGGACGTGCCGGCCAAGTCCAGCCGGCCCCAGATCGCCAGCGAAGCGCTCGACGACGACGATGACGAGGAGGCCACCGCGCGCAATGCGGCCCTGGTGCTGGCGATGATCCAGGGCACGCCTGCGGCCGAGGCCCTGGCCCAGGCCGCATCAGCCGCATCAGCCGCATCAGCCGCATCAACCGCTTCCGCCGCCTCCGCCCCGGACATGGCGGCCTCGGCCGCCGCCGCCATCGCGCAGCTGCGCCAGCAGGTCCGCGCGCTCAAGCTGGACCTCGCCAGGCAGCGCGCGGCATCGGAGGAGGCCTTGAAGTCGCAGAACTGGCGCGAGCGCCTGCGCCGCCTGGGCCTGGACTTCGGCATCGGCTACGGCTGGGCGCTGGCCTACTTCTCCCTGCTGCCGAGCTGGTGGCGCGGCCAGACGCTGGGCAAGCGGCTCATGGGCCTGCGCGTGGTCGAGATCACCGGCAAGCCGATGGCGACGATGCTCAACCTCAAGCGCTTCGGCGGCTACCTCGCCGGCATGGCCACCGGCGGCCTGGGCCTGCTGCAGCTGCTGTGGGATCCGAACCGCCAGGCCCTGCAGGACAAGGCCGCGCATACCGTGGTGGTCGACGAGCGCCGGCCGCGCCGCATCCCCGCGCCGGTCGACCCCTTCCCCGACACGAGCCCCTGATGACGCCCCTGCCCGAGCCCCGCATCGCCGTCTACCAGCGTTGGCTGGCCGAACGCCATGGCCTGCAATTCGCACGTCATGAAGACCTGTGGCGCTGGTCGGTCACCGAGCTCGACGCCTTCTGGCGCTCGATCTGGGACTTCTTCTCCATCGAGTCGCGCGTGCCGCCGGGCGTGGCCCTGGCCGATCGCCGGATGCCCGGCGCGCGCTGGTTCCCCGGCGCCGAGGTGAACTATGCGCGGCAGGTCCTGCGGCATGCCCAGGCGGACGAGGCCGCGGGCCATCCCGCCATCGTCTGGGCCGACGAGCCGATGCTGCGCGCGGGCCAGGTCCGCGAGATGGGCTGGATCGAGCTGCGCGACCAGGTGCAGGCGCTGGCGGCCTCGCTGAAGTCGCTCGGCATCGGCCGCGGAGATCGGGTCGTCGCCCTGCTGCCCAACCGGCCCGAGACGGTCGTCGCCTTCCTTGCGGTGGCGAGCGTCGGCGCCATCTGGTCGGTCTGCTCCCCCGACATGGGGCCGGTGGCGGTGCTGGACCGCTTCCGCCAGATCGAGCCGAAGCTGCTCTTCGCGGCCGACGGCTACCGCTTCGGCGGTGCCGAGCACGATCGCCGGGCGCTCGTGGCGCAGCTCATCGGCGGCCTGCCTTCCCTCGCGCATGTCGTGGACGTGCCGGTGCTGGGCCTGCCGGCCGAGGCGGCGCAGGGCATCGCCCGCCATCGTTTCGATGCGCTGTGCAGCGGCCCGGCCCGCGCCGAGCCCGAGTGGCTGCCCTTCGACCAGCCGCTGTGGATCGTCTACTCCAGCGGCACGACCGGCCTGCCCAAGCCCATCGTGCATGGCCACGGCGGCATCGTGCTGGAGGCGTTGAAGCTCGGCACGCTGCACAACGACGTGGGCGCGTCCGTCGACACCGGCGACCGCTTCCACTGGTACAGCTCGACCGGCTGGATCATGTGGAACTGCCAGGTCGGCGGCCTGCTGGGCGGCACCACGATCTGCCTGTACGACGGCTCGCCGGCGTCCTGCGACGGCACGGCCGACTGGTCGCCGCTGTGGCGCTTCGCGGCGCTGGCGCGCTGCACCTTCTTCGGCGCTGGCGCGGCTTTCTACGCGAGCTGCCTGAAGGCCGGCGTCGAGCCGCAGCAGCTGGGCGACCTATCAGCGCTGCGCGCTGTCGGCTCGACCGGCTCCCCGCTTGCGGAGGACAGCTACCGCTGGATCTGGGATCGCCTGCCGAAAGTGCAGGGGCGTGACATCTGGATTGCGTGCATCTCGGGCGGTACCGACTTCGCCGGGGCCTTCATCGCCGGCTCGCCCACACTGCCCCTGGTGGCCGGCGAGATGCAGTGCCGCTGCCTGGGCGCGGCCGTCGAAGCCTGGAGCGAAGACGGTCGTTCGCTCGTCGACGAAGTGGGCGAGCTCGTCTGCACCGCTCCCATGCCCTCGATGCCGCTGTACCTCTGGGGCGACGAGAGCGGCGAGCGCCTGCGCGACAGCTACTTCGACATGTTCCCCGGCACCTGGCGCCACGGCGACTGGATCCGCCTGGTGCCGCACGAGCAGGCCACCGGCGCGGTCATCTACGGCCGCTCCGACGCCACCATCAACCGCCACGGCATCCGCATGGGGACGGCCGAGCTCTACCGCGCCGTGGAGGCCTTGCCCGAAGTGCTCGACAGCCTGGTGGTCGACCTCGAGTACCTCGGCCGCGAGAGCTACATGCCGCTGTTCGTCGTGCTGCGCGAAGGCGTGGTGCTCGATGACGAACTGCGCGGCCGGCTCGTCGCCGAGATCCGGCGGGCGCTCTCGCCGCGCCATGTACCCAACGAGATCCTCGCGGTCCCGGCCATCCCGCGCACCTTGTCCGGCAAGAAGATGGAGCTGCCGGTGAAGAAGCTGCTGATGGGCGCCGACCCGGCCAAGGTGATGAACCGGGACGCGATGGCCAACGCCGCTTGCGTGGACTGGTTCGTGGCCTTCGCGGCGAGCCGTTCGGCCTGACCCTGCACCGGCGCGGGATTGCGGTCGGCCACCACAATCGGCCGCTTTCGCAGCCCCCACCGTGCCCATGAAGCAAACCCTTGCCGACTTGCCCATCAACGCCAGGTGGCCCGCACGCCACCCCGAGCGCCTGCAGCTGTATTCGATGCCCACCCCCAACGGCGTGAAGGTCGCCATCCTGCTGGAGGAACTCGGCCTGCCCTACGAGGCGCACCGGGTGGAGTTCGAGAAGAACGAGCAGCACTCCGCCGAGTTCCGCTCGCTCAACCCCTACGGGAAGATCCCGGCCATCCTCGACCCGGACGGCCCGGGCGGCCGTCCGCTGGCCCTGTTCGAGTCCGGCGCCATCCTCTGGTACCTCGCCGAGAAGACCGGCCGCTTCGTCCCCGCCGACCCGGCGCGCCGCTACGAAACCCTGCAGTGGCTGATGTTCCAGATGGCCGGCGTCGGGCCGATGTTCGGCCAGGTGGGTTTCTTCCACAAGTTCGCCGGCAAGGACTTCGAGGACAAGCGGCCGCGCGACCGCTACGTGGCCGAGGCGCGCCGCCTGCTGGGCGTGCTCGAGCACCGGCTGACCGGCCGCCGCTGGCTGATGGACGACGACTACACGGTCGCCGACATCGCCGTGTTCCCCTGGGTGCGCAACCTGGTGGGCTTCTACGGCGCGGGCGAGCTGGTGGGCTTCGCCGAGTACCCCGAGGTGCAGCGCGCACTCCAGGCCTTCGTCGAGCGGCCCGCGGTCGCCCGCGGGCTCACCATCCCGGCCCCGCGCGCGGCCTGACCTAGAACTTCGGCGGCTTGGGCGGCTTGGCCGTGACCACGCCGATGTTCTTGCCGGTCAGCGGGTCGATGTAGGTGTAGCGCACGCCGCCGTCGCCGCTCGAGACCAGCCGGATCTCGTCGTTGCCGTCGTCGTAGAGGAAGTCGCCCACCCGGGCCAGCTGGCCCTCCATGCCGTAGCCGGCATCGTCCTGGCCGCCGAAGGATCGGCTCCACAGCGTCGTGCCGTCGAGGGCGAAGGCGGTGACGCTGAAGCCCGAGGCGTTCACGTCCGCATTGGCCACGTTGTTGTGCCATTGCAGGTTCATCGCCTGGCCCAGCAGCAGCACGCGGCTGCCGCCGGAGCGGGCGACGGCGAAGCCGGCGGTGGCCATGGGCAGTTCGTCGCAAAGCGCGTACGCCGACTCGAAGGTGTGCGGCGCGCAGGCATCGTTGAAGTGGCCCGGTGCCACGGGCACGCCGTGGCCGTTGGTCATCTTGTCGGCATCGGCGCCGGCGAACTGCGCCCTGTAGTTGGTGACGTTGGCGCCGCCGCATTGAAAGCGCGCCAGCCGCGGGTCGGGGAAGGCCCCGCTGGTCACCAGGCTGGCCTTCGGAGGCGCGAGCACGACGTCACTGCCGTCGGCGCTGTAGACCTTGATCTTCAGCAGGCGGCCGACGGTGACGAGGCCGTCGCCGTCCGGCCCGTTCACCTGGCAGGCCGCGGCGAGCGACAGCAGCTCCACGCCGGGCCGTGATGGGTCGACGTCGATGTCGGCGAAGTCGTCGGGAACGCCTGTCCACAGCGGTGTGCTTGGCACCGGCGGCTCGGCGGCCGCCGGCAAGGTGGCAAGGCAGGCCGCGGCACAGGCCAGCAGCGAGCGGCCCGCGCCGCGCGTGAGGAAGGGGTGCATGGGAATCCTCCGGATCGGCGGCGTTGGGCGATGGGCCGCCCGCGGCCGGCCGCCGTCGGACCGCGGGCGACCCGCACGCTAGGCCGGGTGCGGCTGCCGGTGAATCCCCAGCTTGGACGATGACGCTGCCGCCGCTACTCCATCAGCACGTTGAGGATCGCGTTGCCGATGCCCATCAGCGCCGAGCCCGAGATCAGGCCCGCGCAGATCGGCTCGGCACCCTCGACCCAGATCTCGTGCTTGCGCGTGCCCGGCGCCTTGTGGCGCAGGCCCATCAGCCAGAAGATCAGCGCGCCGACGAACATCGCGAAGGTGGACTCCGGCGGCAGCACCACGCCCAGGCCGACCGAAACCGCCGAAAGCCCGAAGCGGCCCCGGGTGGCCACGCGCGCCAGCTCGATCGCGACGGCCGCGACCACGGCGACGGCCATCGTGATCAGGGCCGACTCGGGCAGGCCGCCGAAGCCCTTGCCGATGATCTCGGCCACGCCCTTCCACTGCAGGGCGGCAGGGAAGGCGAACTGCTCCGAGACGATGCTGGCGGTGGTGCGCGTGCCGTTCGCGTCCGGCCGCAGGAACAGCAGGAAGTACAAGGGCACGCAGGCCGACACCCCGGCGACCAGGCCGATCACGTGGCCCATCGCCTGGTGGCGCGGCTTGCCGCCGAGCATGTAGCCCGGCTTGATGTCGGACAGCAGGTTGGCCGCGTTGGCCGCGATCTCGCCGGTCATGCTGGCCGGCAGCAGGTTGCTGGCCGGGTTGCTGCGGTCGACCGCGCCGATCGAGAACTGGGTGATCTTCGACAGAGCGCCGGTCGGCGTCCACGAGGTCAATGCCATCGAGTTGGTGCAGATCACCGTCAGCACGAAGATCAGCGGCAGCGACAGCAGCGCCAGGCCCATCGGCACGCCGAAGAAGACATGGGTGATCCAGGCCCCGAGCAGGCTCAGGATGGGCACGCCGACCCAGCTCAGCCACAGCGGCAGCTCGATGTGGGCGAGCGGGTCGGGGCCCGCCGCGGCCTGCTTCGTCGCCGAGCCGCCGCGCAGCGACTTGAACATCGAGGTGAACAGCTCCGGCTTGGCCAGCAGGCCCACCAGCGAGCCGGCGACCATCATCGCCACGCCCCACCACAGCGACCACTGGTTGACGATCTCGGCGCGCGAGATGGGCACCGCCTGGCCGTTGGCGAGCACGCGCTGCACGATGTCGCCCCGCTCGATCATGATGGGCGCGAGGACCACGAAGTTGACGAAGGCGCCCAGCAGGCAGCTGGTGGCCACGGCGATGCCCATCAGGCCACCGACGCCGAGCATGGCCGCGTCCAGCGTGAGGCGCAGGCCGAGCGTGCGGATGTCGGTGTTGAGAATCTTCAGCGCCGCGCCGCCCGCCTGGTAGTAGTAGGTGTCGAGCCGCTCGTGGATGGTCCAGGGCTCCTTCAGGCCGGCCCACTGGTGCATGCGCAGGATCTTGAACTGGACGAGCTTCATCCAGCCGTCGCTGATCAGCGCCTGCCAGGTCGCCGTGCCCAGCGCCACGACGCCGAGCAGCCGCGCCTTGAACATGCCGGCGCCGGCCGCGCCGTGGTAGAGCGCATCCAGCACCACGCCGCTCGCCCGGCCCTCGGGAAAGGGCAGCTGGTCCTCGTTGATGAAGCGGCGCTTCATCGGGAACGCGATCAGCACGCCGATGAGGGCGACCACCACGTCCCACACCATGATCTGCCACCACGGCACGATCACGCCGGTGATGAGCATGTAGGCCGTCAGGCCCGAGATCAGCCACGACACGGTGTAGCCCGCGGCCGTGGCGATCGACTGGGTGCAGTTGTTCTCGAGGATGGTGAAGTCCTTCGCCATCCCGGCGCCGTTGAGCATCCGGTAGATCGCGAAGGCGAGGATCACGGACGTCAGGCCCACGCCGATGGTGATGCCGGTCTTGGCCGCGATGTACAGCGCCGTGGCCGCCAGCACCCCGCCGAGAAGGAAGCCGGTGAAGCCCGAGCGCAGCGTCAGCTGCGGCATGTCGCCCCGGTAGACGTTCCTCAGCCACCACTCGTCCTTCTCGCGGCGGGTCCAGGTGCGGGTCTGTTCTTCGGTCAGTTGCTGCAATGCCATGGTGTGGGGTGCAAGGTGACGGCCGGGGTCGGGCCGGGCGGGATTGTCCCCGCGGCCCACGCGGCTGCGGGCAGGGGGATTCCAGGGGCAGGGCCGCGTGGCCTCGCTCAACAATGAGCGCCATGTCCGCCTTGAAGCCACCGTCGCCACCGGATCCGGCCCGCCTGTTCATCGCTCTGTGGCCGGACGAGGGCGTCCGGCGGCAGCTGCAGGCGTGGCAGGGCGCGGTGAACTGGCCGAGGGGCTCGCGCCTGGCGGCCGCGGCAGGCCTGCACGTGACGCTGCATTTCATCGGCGCCGTGCCCCGTTCGCGGCTGCCCGAGCTCGTCCGCGGGCTGGCCGTGCCTCCCGTGCCGGCCTTCGAGCTGTGGCTCGACGAGTTCGCCGTCTGGCACCACGGCATCGCGGTGCTGCAACCCTCCACGCCCTCGCCCGAGCCGCTGAAGGAACTGCACTCGCGCCTGGCCCGAGCCCTGCGCTCGCTGGAGCTGCCGGTGGAGCCTCGCCCCTATCGGCCTCACGTCACCTTCGCGCGTCATGGCCAGGGCGCGGCGCTGGCCGGTGCTTCGCCGCCTCCGGTGCAATGGAGCTGCGACGGCGGCTACGTGCTCGCCGAGTCGGCGGGCGGCTACCACGTGCTGCAGCGCTTCGCGTCCGCCTGACCCGATCGGCGCTCACTCCTCGATGCTCAGGACCCGTCGGATCTCGTCGGTCTTGAAGCCGAGCGCCATCGGGCGGCGCACGCCGGGCAGCGGCACGACGTCGTAGAGCTCCTGCACCATGCCTTCGATGCGCAGCCAGTGCACCACGTCGCCGCTGCGCAGGTCGATCACCTGCACGCCGCAGCGCGCCTCGGCGCCGCGCTCGCGAAGCCGCTCGTCCAGCGGCAGGCCGCTGAAGGTC
>CAMLGG010000134.1 GCA_946479475.1 uncultured Ideonella sp.
CCCCCTCGGGGGATCGGCCGACGTACTCGTCGGACGAGGGGCTTCAATGAGCACCTCCGCCGTCGACCCCAATGACCTGGCCCTGTTCGCCCATGTGGCCGAGGCCGGCAGCTTCACCCGGGCGGCCGACAAGCTCGGGCTGCCCAAGTCGACGCTTTCGCGGCGCCTTTCCGGTCTGGAAGCACAGCTGGGCGAGCGCTTGATCCTGCGCACCACCCGGCGGCTGACGGTCACCGAGTTCGGGGCCGCGGTGCTGGAACATGCCCGCCAGGTGGTGGCCGAGGTGGATGGCACGCTGGCGCTGGCCGAGCATCGCCAGGCGCGGCCCAGCGGGCACCTGCGGGTCTCGATGCCCAACGACATCGCCATCCTCGCCCTCGGGCCGATGCTGGAAGCCTTCGTGCGCGAGCATCCCGCGGTGACGCTGGAGCTCGACCTGTCGCCCCGCCGGGTCGACCTGCTGGCCGAGAACTTCGACGTCGCCCTGCGCATGGGCAACCTGCCCGACGACGCCCAGCTCTCGGCCCGGCGCCTCGCCTGGTTCAGTGGCGGGCTGTTCGCCTCGCCGGAATGGGTCGCCGGCAACGGCATGCCGCAGCACCCGGAAGAGCTGATGGCCGCCGAGGGCAGCTGGCGAGCGCTGGCGATCGCCGGGCAGGGCGGCGAGGCCGTGCCGTGGCGGCTGGAGCGGCCGGTGGAAGGTGCCGGCGCCGAGGCCGCCCCCGTCGAGCGCTGGCAGGGGCTGCCGCCGCGGCGCGTGCTGGCCAATTCGCCACCCGTGCTGCTGCGCATGGCGCGTGCCGGCCTCGGCCTGGCGCTGGCGGCGGATTTCTTCGCCTTGCCCTATGTGCATGCCGGCGAACTCGTGCGAGTGCTGCCGGCCTGGCGCTCGCCGCCCGCGCCCGCGTGGGCCGTGTTCCCGGAGCGGCGCCTGATGCCGGCCAAGACCCGGGCCTTCATCGACGCCCTGGCCAAGGCCCTGGAGCCTTGCCGCGAACCAGGCGCCAGGCTCTTCACCGACTGCCGCGACGCGGCGCGCGCCGGCGACCTCATGACCGGCTGCGGCGAAGCCGCGCCCGGAGCCTTGAAGAAGGCAGCGCCGGCGGGCTAGTCGTTGGCCGTGTGGTCGAGGTGCTCGCGCACCGCCTCGATCACGTGCTGCTGGCTGTCGGTCTGCGAGAGCGTGTGGTCGGCGCCGGCCACCATCAGCATTCTGAAGTTGGGCTGGCCCTGCATGTGGCGGCCGCGGGGCCCCAGGTGGTACTCGAGGTAGTCGAGGCCGTCGTCGGCTTCGGCCACGATGAGCAGGATGTCGGTGCCGCGTTCGCTGAGCAGCCGCATGTTGGCCAGCACGTTCTCCTCGCCCGGTGCCCGGCCGAGCAGGCGGCGGGCGGCGCGCTCGGCCCGCACGCGCGTGAGCGTGGCCAGGCGGCCCGCGATGCCGCGGACGTCGATCTCGCCCTTGAGCAGGCGGCGGTAGGTGGCGGGCTCGAACATCGCGCGCCGGTAGTAGTGGCTGGACTTGTAGCTGCGCTGCATGGCGCTTTGCAGCGTCTCGCCTTCCTTCCAGTCGAGGCGTCGCGGATTGATGAGCACCAGGCCGGTGACGCGCGGATCGGCCAGGGCGGTCTGGAAGGCGACGTAGGCGCCCGAGCACAGGCCGACCAGGATGAACCGCTGCACGCCCAGGCCGGAGAGGCGCTCGATCGCGGCGCCGACGTCGACCGTCGAGCCCTTGGAGTACAGCCGGGTCGCCGCGTAGCCTGCTGCGGTGCGGCTGTCGCCGATGCCGGCCAGGTCGAAGCGCAGCGAGCGGTAGCCCCGGGCGGCCCAGGCGCGAGCCATCTTGACGTACAGCCGGTTCGGCCCGACGCGGTGGTTGGTGCCCACGTTGAGCATCAGGATGGCTGTCTCGGCCCGCGCCCCCGCGGCGGTCAGGTTCTCGGGCTCGGCGAGGATGCCGAACAAGCCGTGCTCGCGGCCGAACAGCAGCGGGATCTCGCGCACGCCGCCGAACACGGCTTCGCGCTGGGGCGGCGCGTCGGCCACGCCCGGTGTCGGGCGCAGCGCGCCGCCGGTCGGCTCGCCGGCACGCAGCCAGGCGACGATGCCGTCGAGCGTCTCGCGCGGCACGTCCACCTCGTGCGGCTCGGCCATCATGGCGACGTAGCCCGGCCACTCCACCACGGTGGTGTCGATCCCCGCCTCGCGGTAGGCCGCGGGCATGGGGCCGGCGCCGGGCAGGTCGTCCCGGCCGATGAACAGCGCGCGTGGCGCGGGCCGCGCGGCGCCGGCAGCGGATCGGGCATCCAGCGACTGCAGGTCGGCCAGCGTCTGCGCGGTGTAGAGCGTGCCGAGGGTCTCCAGGTCGTCGTCGGCCGATGCACCGGGACGCGGCGCATGCGCCCGCATGGTGCCGGCTGCGCGCAGCTCGCGAACGAAGGCCCGGCCAGTGGGGCAGGGGGCCCACCACGCGACGCTGTCGACGCCACCGCGTTCCGCCGCGACGGCCGCCGCCAGCGTTGCGCCGATGCGAACACCGAACAGGGCGAGGCGCGTGCAGCCGGACAGCCGCCCGATCTCTTCGAGGGCGGCGGCGATGCAGGACCGCCAGGCGGCCACCCGGTCGGGGTCGGCGTCGCTGCCGATCGAATCGCCGGTGCCGTGGTAATCGAAGCGAATCGCCGCGAAGCCGTCGTCGGCCAGGCGTTCGGCCAGCTGGGTGTAGGTCTCGTAGGCGCAGGTGCCCTCGTAGCCGACGGGCCGGCACAGCACCACGCCGGTGGCGCGGGCCGGCTGGCTGGGGGCGTGGTACCAGCCGAAGCAGCGGGTGTGGGCATCGCCGAAGGCGATCGGGACCGCGCCCGGAGCCGGCCCGCGGCGGGCCTCGCCGGTGGCGTTCGCACCGGTCGCTACCGCCGCGGCGGCAGCCAGCTGGTTGGAGGCGATCGACTCCCTCATGTCGTTGTCGGTCCGCGCGGAGAGCATGGCAGCAGGCCAGTATAGGGTGGGTGACGGTGCCGGGCCGGGGGTCGGAATTCCGGGCGGTGGCCCGGTGCATCCCCGCAGAGTTAGCATGATCCGTCGGCCGGCCATGCCCCAGCGGAGTTCCACCCATGAAAGCCATCTTCAACGGCGTAGTCGTCGCCGAGAGCGACGACACCGTGCTCGTCGAGGGCGAGCACTACTTTCCCGAGGCTTCGCTCAAGCGCGAATACACCAGCTTCTCCAACCACCGCACCAGCAACTGGATGGGCCAGGCCCGCTACCACAGCCTGCTGGTCAACGGGGAGCTGAAGCCCGATGCGGTCTGGTACTACCCCGAGCCGAGCGACTCGGTGTCCCAGGTGAAAGGCCGGGTGGCGTTCGCGCGGGGCGTGGATATCGTGGCGTGAGCGGGGCGCACCGGTAGGAAGCGGCCGTGAACGCCGAGGGCTCGGCGATGCTGGCGCCGCCCGTGCTGGGCAGCGTGCACCGGCGCCGCCTGCGCGAGGTCTGGCGCTCGGCCGGCTGGCCGTGCCAGGACCTGGTCGAGGTCGAGCTGCTGGCCGCCGGCTGGCTGGAGCGCGTGCGCGACGGCCAGGGGCGCGAGACTCTGCGCGTCACCGATGCCGGCATCCAGGTGCTGGCGGCCACGCTGCATCGCAACCGCTCCGCGCGGGACGCGCACGAAGCGCTGGTCGAGCGGGTCGCCTGCGAGATGCAGCGCGCCGGGCGGATCGTGTGGCGCGGGCTGTCGCTGCGGGCGCCCGTGGAGCCCGAGCTCGCGGGCCCCGAGGGGCAGACGCTGCCCGTGACGCGATGGGCGATGGCCATGCCCGACGTCTATTCCATTCGCCACACCACGGTGGAGGACTACGCGCTGCCCATCGTGCACGAGGTGAAGGTGCGCCGCGCCGACCTGCTGTCCGATCTCAAGCGGCCGGCCAAGGGCGAGGCCTACCGGGCCCTGTGCAGCGAATGCTGGTACGTGATCAGGGCGGGCATCGGCCGCGCCGAGGAGATCCCCGAGGTCTATGGCGTGATGCAGGCGTTGCCGCTGGAACAGGGGCCGGGCGGCGAATGCCGCTTCGGCGCCCTCGAGGTGCTCAGGCCGGCGCCGAGGCGCGCCTTCCGCCTGCCTTTCGCGGTCTGGATGGCGCTGGCCCGTGCCAGCGCCATGCCGCCCGACGAGGAGCCGCCGCAGGCCCTGCTCGGCGCAGGGGCCTGACGGGCGCTGCGTTCAACCGAGCCGGTCGATCTGCAGGTAGCTGCTCTTGGTGGCTTGCAGCAGCGTGCCGTCCACCTTGTGCTCGATCAGGCCGTAGACCTTGTCGCCCGCGTTCAGCTGGGTCGACGCGGTGTGCAGCATCATCCACGAATCGGCGTTGGACCCGCGGGTGCGGGTGCTGCTCATGGCCATCACGCTGAGCTTCCCCGGCGAAAGCGAGATGCCGCCGGAGATGCTCGGATTGAACAGCGAAACGCGGACCTTGTTCGCGTCGATGACCTTGGCCTGCACGATCAGTGCGGACAAGGCGGCGTCGCTCAGCTTGCCCTGGCTGATGGACGAGAGCGCCGCGACGGCCGCGTCGCCCGGCCGCACGTCGCTGCCGCCGGTGTCCTTCACCGTGACGTCGGTGGAGACGGTCTTGCCGAGGCCGATCACCGGCGGCGCCCACTCGCCTTCGTAGCGCGCCATGGCCGGCGGGTCGGAGCCTGGCATGTTGGTGAAGCCCAGCCGCTCGTGCGCCGCGATGGGTTCGTCGGGCTGCCCCACGGCCTGGCGCCGGATGCCGATCTTGCGCAGGTCGACGTCGCGGTTCGAATTGGCATCCCAGTCGGACGAGAACACCAGTTCGTACAGCCCGGTCGTGTTGATCAGGACCTTCCCGTCGGACTGCAACGTGAAGTCGTCGCTGTCCTGGAACACCGTCACCGCCCAGGGCACGATGCCGAAGGTCTCGGCAGGAATGCCGTAGTCCTTGGCGAGGCGGTAGCGCGCGCGCATGCGGGTGGCCAGGGGGGTGGCGCACAAGGCGGCCGGCGCGGCCAGGATCAGGCCCAGGCCTGCCGCGCCGCCGAGCAGGCGTCGGCGGCCCTCGGCCGAAGGCGGTACGGCCAAGTTCTTGCGATCTTTCATGCGATCTCCGTGGCTCGGCTGGCTGTTGATGGGCTCGCCCGCCAGGGCCGGGCAGCGCCGCCAGCCGCCGCACTGCCTGGAGCAACCTGCGTTGGAGACAGCTGGCGCGCAGGTCGGCACGATCGAGAGGCGCGAAGTGTTTCACAATCGCCTGCTCGCCCGCCATCCCATGCCCGTGCCGCCAGCAGCGGCGCTGCGGCGACACGGCGGGCCGACTTCCCACCGGAGGCCCAGCCCATGAGAACTCGCCCGAACTTCCGCCTTGCGTCGCTCGCGATCCTGGTGGCCGCGGTGTTGCAGGCGCCGCCCGCCGCGGCCAACGTGCCCTCCAGCGGGCAAGTGGCCTGGCAGGCGGCAGCGGCGGATGCAGACATCGAGCGGGCGTTCGCCCAGGGCAAGGCCGAGAAGAAGCCGGTGCTCGTGTATTGGGGCGCCAAGTGGTGCCCGCCGTGCAACCAGCTCAAGGCGACGCTGTTCAACCGGCAGGATTTCATCGAGCGCTCCAAGAGCTTCGTGGCGGTCAGCATCGACGGCGACCTGCCCGGCGCGCAGAAGCTGGGCGCGCGCTTCAAGGTGCGGGGCTACCCGACCATGATCCTGTTCAACACCGAAGGTGCCGAGATCACGCGCCTGCCTGGCGAGGCCGATGCTGCCGCGGTGATGAACGTGCTGCAGATGGGCCTGGCCGGCGGCCGCCCGGTGAAGACGGTGCTGGCGGAGGCACGGGCCGGCAAGCCGGTCTCGCCCAACGAGTGGCGCATGCTCGCCTTCTACTCCTGGGACACGGACGAGGCCCAGCTCGTCCCCGAGAACGAGCGCGCGGGCCTGCTGGCCACGCTGGCCGCGGGCTGCCCGTCCAGCGAGGCGGAGGCGGCCACGCGCCTGCGCCTGAAGTCGCTCGCCGAAAGCAACGAGATGCAGGGCGTCAGGCCGGACGCCGCCTTGCGTTCACAGGTGCTGAAGCTGCTGGCCGACCCGGCTGCCAGCCGTGGCCAGATGGACGTGCTGGTCAATGCGGCGCCTGAGCTCGCCAAGGCGCTGGCCCCTGCGCCGGGCGCCGATCGCCAGGCCGTGGTGCGGGCGCTGGATGCAGCGCTGGTCCGGCTGGCCGCCGACGGCTCGCTTTCACGGGCGGACCGAATGTCCGCGCTGATCGGCCGGGTGGAGCTCGCACGGCTTGACCAGCCCATGCAGACGCTGGTGCCGAAGCTGCCGCAGCCCTTGCTCAAGGAGGTCCGCGATGCGGCGGCCAGCGCGGACCGGGAGATCAGCGACGGCTACGAGCGGCAGGCGGTGATCACCGCGGCCGGCTACATGCTCGGTCAAGCCGGCCTTTGGAAGGACAGCGACGCGCTGCTCAAGGCCAGCCTCGCGAAGAGCCATTCGCCCTACTACCTGATGAGCCAGCTGGGCGGCAACGCCAAGAGGCAGGGCCGCAAGGCCGAGGCGCTGGACTGGTACCAGAAGGCCTTCGAGACCAGCGAGGGCCCGGCCACGCGCCTGCAGTGGGGCTCGGCATACGTGGCCAGCCTGGTCGAGCTCGCGCCGCAGGACGAGGTGCGGATCGAGAAGGCGGTGGCCACGCTGATCCAGGAGGCCGATGGCCAGCAGGCCGCCTTCTACGAGCGAAGCGCCCGCTCGATGCAGAAGATCGGCGACCAGCTCGCCGCCTGGAGCGCCAAGGGGCAGCACCGCGCGGTGGTCGAGAGGCTGCACGCCAAGCTGGCGCCGGTGTGCGCCAAGCTGCCCGCGGCCGATGCCCAGCGTGCAGCTTGCGAAGGCGTCCTGAAGAAGGTGGCCTGAGGACGGGCCTCTGCTCTGCACCGCGACCTGCACGGCGGGCCGGCTGAACGTCCGCCGGCTCTGTTAGATTGCGCCGCATCGAGTCGATCGCCCAGACCCATGCCGCGTGCCGTCCTTGCCGAGGAGCTGATCCATCCTGCCGTGCGCGAGCGCGTGGCCGCGCACCAGTCGGCCATCGTGGCCGAGGTGCGTGAGGCGGTGGCCGCGCATCCGGTGGTCGTGGTCGGCATGGCGACCAACCCGTTCGTGCGCAAGGCCCGCCGGCTGCTCGATGCGGCCGGCATCCCCTTTCAGTACCTGGAGTACGGCAGCTATCTCAGCCAATGGAGGCGGCGCAATGCCTTGAAGATGTGGACCGGATGGCCCACCTTCCCGATGGTGTTCGTCGGCGGGCGGCTGGTCGGGGGTGCCGAGGATCTCGGGCGCCTGCTCGAAAGTGGCGAACTGCAACGCCTGCTCGCGCCGGCGCAACAGCCTTGAGCGCGACCCGGCTGCGGCGATCGCTTGCCGCTGCGCTCTGCGGCCTGGCGTTCGCCGGGTCCGTCATGGCCAAGGCGCCCTTGGTGCTTCAGCCCTGCCGCTTGAAGGCCGTGGAACACGACGCCCTGTGCGGCAGCCTCCTTCGTCCGCTGGACCCGAATCGCCCCGACGGCGCGCAGATCGAGATCCGGGTGGCGGTACTGCCGGCCATCGCCCGCAACAAGAAGCCCGATCCGGTGCTGTTCTTCGCCGGCGGGCCCGGGCAGAGCGCGATAGAGCTGGCGGGGATGCTTTCGCGGATGTACAGCCGCTTCCTGAACCGGCGCGACCTGATCCTCGTCGACCAGCGAGGCACCGGGCACAGCGCGCCGCTGATGTGCGATCCCGAGTCGCCCACTCGGCCGCTGGCCGATTCGATCGATCCGTCGCGCCAGGCCAAGTTGGTGCTGGAGTGCCGCGACGCCTTGCAGAAGCTGCCCTACGGCGACCTGCGGCAGTTCACCACGTCCATCGCCGTGGCCGATGCCGATGCGGTGCGACAGGCCCTGGGCGTGTCCCGGGTCAACCTGATCGGCGGCTCGTACGGGACCCGCGCCGTGCTGGACTACATGCGCCAGTTCCCCGGCAGCGTCCGGCGTGCGGTGATCGACGGCGTGGCGCCGCCGGACATGTCGTTGCCGGGATCGTTCTCGTCCGACACCCAGCGCGCCTTCGACGCGCTGCTCGCCGATTGCGAGGCCGATGCCGGCTGCCGCAGCCGCTTCCCGACGTTGCGGGCTCAGTGGAAGGCGGTCCTGGGCTCCACGCCGCGCGAGGTCACCGTGGTGCATCCGGTGACGGGGCGGGACGAACGCCTCGTGCTGACCCGCGACATCCTGCTAGGCCTGGTGCGGCTGCCGTTGTACTCGCCCTCGCTCGCGGCGGGCTTGCCGTTCGCCATCAGCGAGGCCGCCTCCGGCCGCTTCGACGCCATCGTCGGCCTGGCCAGCGCCATGGGCACGAGCAGCGGCCGTTCGCTGGAACTGGCGATGGGCATGCATTTCTCGGTGGTGTGCAGCGAGGACATGCCGCTGGTGGGCAAGAACGCCGACAAGCCCGGCACCGACTTCGGCGATGCCGCCTTGAGCATGTACCGCCAGGCCTGTGCCGCATGGCCGCGCGGCGAAGTGGCGCCCGCCTTCTACACCCTGCCGCCCGCGCCGGCGGCGACGTTGGTGCTTTCTGGCGGGGACGATCCCGCGACGCCGCCGCGCCATGGCGAGCGGGTGGCCAAGGCCCTCGGCGCGCGGGCGCGCCATGTGGTCGTGCCCCATGCCGGTCACGGGACGCTGTCCCTGGCCTGCCTGCGCGATGCGGTCTACCGCTTCATCGACAACGAGGACGAAGCGGCGGCGCTGGCCGCGGTGGAGGGCGACGCGCGCTGCGTAGGCGAGATGCCGCGCCCGCCTGCCTTCGCCCTGCCGTTGCCGCCCGTGCCGCCGGTGGCCGTCACGCCGCCACCGCCGCCCCCGCGCCCGCGCGAGACCTCCCCCGACGCGGCGCGCTATTCGAAGGCCGACAAATGATCGAGGTCGAACAGCTCGCCAAGCATTTCGTGCAGGGCCGGGGCAGCCGCCGCCATGAGGTGCGCGCGGTCGACGGCATCAGCTGGCGGGCGGAGGATGGCCGCATCACCGGCCTGCTCGGCCCCAATGGCGCGGGCAAGACCACGACCCTGCGCATGATTGCGGCGCTCATTCGGCCCGACGGCGGCCGGGTGCGGGTGGATGGCCTGGACGTGGCCGTCCAGCCCATGGCGGCATTGGCCCGAATCGGCGTGCTTTCCGACGCGCGGGGCCTGTACCCGCGCCTGACGGCACGCGAGAACATCGTCTACTACGGGCGGCTGCACGGCATGGCCGGCGCGGCCGCCAGCGCCCGCGCCGAAAAGCTGGCGCGCGTGCTCGAGATGGAGAGCTTGCTCGATCGCCGCACCGACGGCTTCAGCCAGGGCGAGAAGATGAAGACTGCACTGGCCCGCGCCCTGGTGCACGACCCGCCGAACATCGTGCTCGACGAGCCCACCAACGGCCTGGACGTGCTGGCGACGCGCGGCCTGCGCGAAGCGCTCAGGCGCCTGCGCGACGACGAGGGCAAGTGCATCGTGTTCTCGACCCACATCATGCAGGAGGTCGAGCGCCTGTGCGACCGCGTCATCGTGATCTCGCACGGCCGCACCGTGGCCGAGGGCACCGTGGCCGAACTGTCTGCCCGCACCGGCCAGCGGGATTTCGAGGAGGCCTTCGTCGACCTCGCCTTCACCCGCCGCGAACGCGACGAGGCGGGCGACCACAGCCTTTCGCCGGCGCTGGAGGACGGGCAGTGATGGCGAGCCTGTTGCGATCCGCGTGGACCGTGTTCCGCAAGGAGCTGCTCGATGCCCTGCGCGACCGCCGCACGCTGATGACCGTCTTCATCAGCTCGGTGGCGATGGGCCCGCTGGTGCTGGTGCTGATCTCGACGCTGGTCTCCAGCATCGAGCAACGTGCCGAGGCGCGCGAGCTCACGGCCGTCGGCCTGGACGCCGCGCCGACTTTGCGCAACTACCTGCTTCGGCAGACCTACACGCTCAAGCAGGCGCCCAGCGACTACGAGCAGCAGTTGAAGGACAGCCGCCTGGCCGATCCGGTGCTGGTGGTGCCGCGCGATTTCGAGGAGGAGCTGGCGCGGGGCGAGGCACCGGTGCTGGAGATCGTCTCCTCCAGCGCCAACCAGCGCGCGCAAAGCGGCGTCGGCCGCGTGGGCCGGCTGCTGGACGGCTTCAACCAGGAGCAAGCGACGCTGCGGCTCGCCGTTCGCGGCGTTGCGCCGGCGGCGGTGCAATCGGTGCAGGTGGAGGAGCGCGATCTCGCCAATCCGGCCTCGCGGGCTGCGCAGCTCACGGCGATGCTGCCCTTCTTCGTGCTCATGGCAGTCTTGTACGGCGCACTCAACGCGGCGCTCGACACGACGGCCGGCGAGCGCGAGCGCGGGTCGCTCGAGCCCCTGCTGATGAACCCGGCCCCGCGGTGGGCGCTGGTGGCCGGCAAGTGGGGCGCGGTGTGGGCCGTCGGCATGCTCATCGCGGTGCTGTCGTCCTTCAGCTTCCTGCCCGGCCAGTGGCTGCTGCGCAGCGAGACGCTGGCGGCGATGTTCCAGTACGGCCTCGGCGAGGCGATGGCCTTCCTCGGCCTGCTGCTGCCCCTGGCCGGTGCCTTGTCGGCGCTGCTGATGGCGGTGGCCATCCGCTGCCGCAGCTTCAAGGAGGCCCAGGCCAATGCCACGGTGATCGTGCTGGCCTTGTCGCTCCTGCCGATGATCGCCCTGTTCAGCCAGGAGGGCGAGCGGCCCTGGCACTTGTGGGTGCCGGCATTGGCCCAGTCGACCCTGATGGCCCGGGTGCTCAAGGGCGAGCCGATCAGTGGGCTCGACATGCTCGTGCCCGCGCTGGCCTGCGTGCTGCTGGCGGTGCTCTGCCTGGCTTACGTGTCCCGACAGTTCGCACGAGCGGCGGTGCGATGAGCGCCCACGGCCGGGATCCGGGAGGCCGGCATTTCATGTTCAGCGTCGATCGCGACCAGCCTGTGGACCGATCTACGCAGGAACTCACGCGGGTGGTGGCGGATATGCGCCTTTTCGCCGTGCACTCGCAGGAGGCCGCGTTGCACCTGTTCGCTCCTGAGGAGCGACCGGCTGGCGGCGCGCCCCGGCTTGCCCTGGGCTTCAGGCCGCTTGAGCGGCGCGCCACACTTCGTCTTGCCAAGGCAGTTGGCAGACCAGGCGGCTCAGGTGCAGCGCCGATTCGCGCGCGGCCAGCAACTCGCCGTGTTCGCCGACCAGCCGGAGATTGGTGAGAACGCACAAGGGGTTGGCCATGGCCACCACCCCGTCGGCGATCTGGATCCAGTCCCAGGCGATGCCGGCCTCGCCGTCGTCGAGGTGTTCACTCCACACCGTTTGGCCGGCTTTTGGCACACCCGGCTCATCCGTGGAGGTCACCCGGGTTCCCAAGTGAACGAATCTTGCCTTACGCTTCACGTTCGCCTGACAGAATACGGCCGGCCAGGCGTAAAGGGCCCAGGGGGGTGGCATGGAGACGCTGGTGGAGGTCGTGTGCATGATGGCCTTCTTCTTCGCTCGAAGAGCCTGAAGTCTGGAGACCTTGTCTTGCATCGACTAGCTGTCAATCCTGTCAGGGGGGCGTGGTGAGCGCTACGTTCATCAATGCCAGTTACCTGTCCATCATGGAAGCCCGCTCTGCGGATGACTTCCGGGGGCAGATCATCCGGTTCGCCAACGAGCTGGGATTCCAGTACGTCTCCGCCTTGACCGTGGTGGATCACTCGCCCACCCGCAGCGACTTCATCAGCATCGACAACATGCCGTCCAACTACCGCGACAGCGGCGGCTCGGGCGATGACAGCCGGCGTCGCGATCCGGTTATGCAGCACCTCAAGCGCGGTGCAGTCCCGATGGTGTGGGATCAGGCCACGTACCTCCGTCACGGTGCGATCGACGTCTGGGAAGAGCAGGCTGCCTTTGGCTACCGAACAGGCATCGCGCTGGCACTTCACCTGCCGGAAGGGCGCCATTTCATGCTCGGCGTCGACCGTGACCAGTCGCTGCCGATGGACTCCAGCGACCTGACGCGAATGGTGGCGGACCTGCAGTTGTTCGCGGTGCACGCGCAGGACACCGCACTGCGCCTGTTCGTCCCCGCCGAGCGGCTGGTGGACTCGCCCTCCTTGACACCACGCGAGCTTGAGGCGCTGCGTTGGACGATGGAGGGCAAGACGGCTTGGGAAGTGGGCAGCATCCTCGGCATCAGCGAGCGGACGGCGGTGCTGCATATCCAGAACGCGATGCGAAAGCTGGGATCCGTGAACAAGCACCAGGCGGTGCTCAAGGCCTTGCGCCTGGGACTGATTCACTGAGCGACCCTGGAGGCGGGTAACCGGCCGGTGACAGCCAGTTACCTCGACCTGTAAGAGTTGACAGTGTCCGAATCGAGGGCCGGTTGCTTCAATGGCGGCATGCGCTTCACCAGCGCCCTACTGCCCCGGAGTCACCATGAAGCGAGCCCTGTTGTCCGTGATTCGTTTCCCGCTGCGTCGCCGTGTTGCGAAGAGCCCGGTTCGCCCGATGCGCGAGCTCGACCGCTCATCGCTGCGGTATGTGAGCGGCGGGGACGGCGGCACCGACTTGCCCAAGACCGGCTGGTAAGCCATGCATGAAGCCCGGGCGGCGCTTAGGGCCTGTGCCGGAGACGGCATATCGGGCATGCGCTACCGATCGGATCGCTGAGCCGGCGTCGCCCCCATTCGAATCCCTCCACAACCAGCGTCGGGCCTGGTCAGGCGGTTTCCCCGCCCCCGGGTTTGGCTTGGTTGACTTTCAAGGTGCTGGCGTCGTTCTCGCCGTCAGCACCTTTCTTTTTTGTCGGTGGCGCCGCGCGCCCCGGCATCGATGATCTAGAAGAGGCGCGTTGGGCAGCAGGCCAGGGGGCCGCACCTGCGCCGGCGCCAACCCGGCGGGGTGCGGCCGGCCCGCCGGCGGGCGTGGTGGCCGCCTCGAGCGCCGTCAGCCAGCGGAGCGCGTGCACCCGATCGGGCCCGCACATGGCCGCACTCGGCGCCAGTGAACTGCAGACGGCCGGCCGCCGGGGATCGTGGAACAGCCGGCAGCGCTCGCCCTCGTCGAGTTGCACGCAGCGGACGCCGGCCGGCTTGCCCTCGGGCATTCCGGGAATCGGGCTGGAAATCGATGGCGCAGTGCAGCATGCGCCGCAGCCCGGGCGGCAGGCGAGGGCAGTCGTGCTCACGTCGCGATTCTCCGCGACTGACGAAATCCGGTGGCGCCTTTAAAATCAAGCCTTTACGCGCGTGCTCCCTTCGCGCCCCTGCCGTGCTCTACCCCCAGGAATTCGACGTCATCGTGGTCGGCGGTGGCCATGCTGGCACCGAGGCTGCGCTGGCCGCCGCCCGCATGGGCTGCGCCACGCTGCTGCTGACCCACAACATCGAGACGCTGGGGCAGATGAGTTGCAACCCGTCCATAGGCGGGATAGGCAAGGGGCATCTGGTCAAGGAGGTCGACGCGCTCGGCGGGGCAATGGCCCTGGCGACTGACGAGGCGGGCATCCAGTTCCGCATCCTCAATTCCAGCAAGGGTCCGGCGGTTCGGGCGACTCGCGCCCAGGCGGACCGCGTGCTCTACAAGGCGGCCATCCGCCGTCGGCTGGAGAACCAGCCCAACCTCTGGCTTTTCCAGCAGGCCGTCGATGACCTGATGGTCGAGGGCGACCGGGTGGTGGGTGCGGTGACGCAAGTGGGCATCCGCTTCCGAGCGAGGTCGGTGGTGTTGACGGCCGGCACCTTCCTGGATGGGCGGATCCATGTCGGGCTGCAGAACCACAGCGGGGGAAGGGCGGGTGACCCACCGGCGGTCAGCCTGTCCGCGCGGCTCAAGGAACTGAAGCTTCCCCAGGGGCGCCTGAAGACCGGGACGCCGCCGCGCATCGATGGCCGCTCGATCGACTTCTCGCGGCTGGCCGAGCAGCCGGGCGACATCGATCCGGTGCCGGTCTTCAGCTTCATGGGCTCCGCGGTGATGCATCCTCGCCAGCTGCCATGCTGGATCACCCACACCAACGACCGGACCCACGAGATCATCCGTTCCGGCTTCGACCGCAGCCCGATGTTCACCGGCGTGATCGAAGGCGTGGGGCCGAGGTACTGCCCCAGCATCGAGGACAAGATCAACCGCTTTGCCGACAAGGCGAGCCACCAGATCTTCC
>CAMLGG010000135.1 GCA_946479475.1 uncultured Ideonella sp.
TGCCGCTCACGCTCACCGTCGAAGGCCAGGGCGGGCGCAAGGAGACGCTGCAGGTCTCGGCCCCGGTGAAGGCGCTGGGGCAGTGACGGGCGGACCTCTCAGGCCAGGGCCTTGAGCGCCAGCTTGATGCCTTCGCTCACGCCGACGTCGGCCGGCAGTTTCTTCAGCGCTGCGGCGGCATCCTTCTCGCTGTAGCCGAGCGCGATGAGGGCCTGAACGATGTCGGCCTGGGCGTCGGTGGCCAGCTGCGCCGCCGGGGTGCCGATCTCCGGCGCCAGCTTGCCCTTGAGCTCCAGCAGCAGCCGCTCGGCGGTCTTCTTGCCTATGCCCGGCACCTTCTGCAGCCGGCCGCCCTCCTGCCGCGAGACGGTGGCGGCCAGCTCTGAAACCGACAGGCCGGAGAGCACCGCCAGCGCCGTGCGCGGCCCGATGCCGGAGATCTTCACGAGCTCGCGGAAGGTGGCGCGCTCGGCGGCCGTGAGGAAGCCGTAGAGCAGGTGGGCGTCCTCGCGCACGACGAGGTGGGTCAGCAAGGTGACCCGCTCGCCCAGGGCAGGCAGGTTGTAGAAGGTGCTCATCGGCACGTCGACCTCGTAGCCGACGCCGTTGACGTCGATGAGCACCAGAGGCGGCGATTTCTCCGCCAGCAATCCCGTCAGTCGGCCGATCATGGCGGCGGATTATCGGTGCACCCCTGCTCAACGGCCGGTGCGCAACCCGTCACGCGAGAAACGGAAACGCGGCGGACGGGCATGAGACGCCGCCTCCCTGGTTGTTAAAATTTGTGAACAGCCCGCAAGCGGGACTGTCGATGGCGGCCTTGCCGCCTGTGCCGGGATTGGCACATACAACGCTGAGAGGGAGTTCCATGGGGTTCGATCTGTCGCGGGCGCGGCTGGCGCGCGCGTGGGTGCAACTGCGCGCCATTGCCGCAGTCACGGTGTTCGCGGGTTTGAGTGCCTGCGGTGGCGGTGGAGGAAGCGACGGCCCTTCGGCCTCCGTGACGGCCAGCGCCTCGTCGGTCACGCTGGCCGACAGCTACGAGGACGACCAGGCTCCGCCGGTCCAGACCCTGACCGTGCAGGTCAGCGGCAGCGGCATTGCCGCCGTGGGGCTCGCCTTCGACCCGGCCTATCCCGAGGAGAGCTGGCTCGGCGCCGAGATGACCGGTGCGGCGTCCCCGTACCAGGTGAGCATCGGCCTGTCAGGGCCCGCGCCCGTGGGCCAGCACACCGCGCACCTGCTGGCCGGCGCCGTCGACAAGGATGGCAACGTGCTGGACTCCACGCCGATCACGGTGAACTACAAGGTGATCGCGCGGCTGCATGCGGACGTCTCCAGCCTGGCCTTCACGGGCGTCAATGGCGATGCCGTGCCCGCCGCGCAGACGGTGACGGTCCAGGGGGCCGGCCTCGCGTGGACAGCGGAGTCCGGCGTGCCCTGGCTCCTGGTCTCGCCCGCCTCGGGCCAGGGCGGCGAATCGATGCAGGTCTCGATCGACCCGAGCAGCCTGGCTTCCGGTCACCATGAAGCAGCGATCACCCTGGGGACCGCGGACGGGCAATCGATCGAGCTGCCGGTCACGCTCGATCTTTCGGCGCCCGAGGTCAGCGTGACACCCGCCCAGCTGAGCTTCGGCGGCGCCGCAGGCCACGATGCCGCCGCGCAGGACTTGCAGCTGGCGTTGGGCATCGATGGCCAGACCCATTCCTGGCGCATTGCCTCCATGCCCTCCTGGCTGAGCGCCGATGCCACCAGTGGCGAGGTTGCCAGCGCCGGACAGGCGATCCGGTTCACCCCGGACTTCTCGCAGGCGCCCACGGGCGTCACCGCCGGGACCGTGGTCTTCGAGGTCGTGGTGAACGGCGACACGCTCCAGCAGCAGGTCCCCGTCACGCTGCGGCAGGATACCCATCGCCTGACGGCGTCGCGCTATGGCGTGGCGCTGACATCGGTGCCAGGCTGGAGCCGGCTGTCGGCCAGCGTGACGGTGAAGGAGAACTTCGGCCGTGCCGTTGCGTGGACGGCGAGCTCCGACAAGGCGTGGCTGACCGTGACCGGTTCGGGAACGACCGGCGGCACGCTGACCCTGACCGCCAGTCCTGCTGCGCTGGCGACCGATTCGCTGGAGATCGCGACGGTGCGGATCAGCAGCTCCGACGCCAAGGTCTCCGCAGGCACGGTGCTCAAGGTGGGCCTGTGGAAGGGAAGCTCGAAGCTGTCCGCCACGTTGACGAAGTCCGGGACGGCCTACTCCGAGATCGAGTCCGACCCCATCCGCCCGTACGTCTACGCGCACCAGGGCGGCAGCACCATCGACGTCTACCACGTGCACACGGGTGCCAAGGTGGCGACCATCGCGAATGCCGCAACGGCCGCCGGCGCCATGTCGGCGTCGCCCGACGGGCGGTTCCTGTATGTCATCGACAGCGGCTTCAAGCGGATCCGCGTGATCGACCTGGCGCTGCGCAAGGCCGTTCGTACCATCGACGCCGTCAACCCGACGCCCGGCGGGTCCACCCTGAAAGCCCTGGTGGCGGGCGGCAAGGAAGTGCTGGTGCTGGGAGACCAGTCCGCCTACCGCACCTCGGACGGCGCCTCCGTGGGCCCTGTCGGCAGCTGGTCCGGCTCCTACTACGGCACCGATCGCATCGCCGCGACGCCGGACGGCAGCCGCCTCTACTACCTCAACCAGGGCCTGAGCCCTTCCAGCGCGGTCAGCTTCGCGCTGGAGTACGCCGAGCTCGGCGGGGGCACGCTGGTCGCCACGCAACTGGGCGATCACTGGGACGTGGGCAGCAATGGAGGAGACATCGCCGTCTCGCCTGCCGGCACGACCGTCTACACCGCCAGCGGTTCCCCCTACCAGTTCTACACCTGGAAGGGCGACGATCTGTCCGCCATCGGCAACCTGCCCGGCGGCGACGCCTACCCGAACAACGTGGAAGTCGGCAGCGACGGCCGCATCGCCGGCGGCATCTCGGGCTGGTACAGCACTTCGGACATCTGGCTCTACAAGCCGGACGGAGCGATCCAGAAGACCTTCAAGGTCGCCGGTTACGCGAAGGCCCTGCTGGATGCGCAGCTGGTCTTCAGCGGCGACTCGCTGGTCCTGGTTACCTTGACCGACGATCCGCGGCTGGTCTTCATCCCCATCGGACCCTGACGGCCGGCGGAGGTTTGCCGGACAATGCCGGGCTCGACCGAACGACGAGCCCGGCACTTGATCCTCCGCCACACCTTCACCCCGCTCGACAACCCGCGTCTGGCCCACCTCTGCGGCGCACTCGACGAGCATTTGCGCGCGATCGAGGCCGCCCTGCCGGTGACCATCACCCACCGCCAGGGCGCCTTCCGCGTCGAGGGCGGCAAGCGCGACGCCGAGCGCGCGCTGGCGCTGCTGGTCTCGCTCTACGAGCGGGCGAAGAAGCCCCTCCACGCCGAGACGCTGCAACTGGCGCTGGATGACCTGCGACGTGGCCCCGCGGCCAAGTCGGCCGCGGCCGTCGACGATGAAGGCGAGATCGTCCTGCACACCCGGCGCGCCGATCTCACCGGCCGCACGCCCAACCAGGTGCAGTACCTGCGGCAGATCCTCTCGCACGACATCACCTTCGGCATCGGGCCGGCCGGCACCGGCAAGACTTTCCTGGCGGTCGCCTGCGCGGTGGACGCGCTGGAGCGAAGCGGCGTGCAGCGCATCGTGCTGACGCGGCCGGCCGTCGAGGCGGGCGAGCGCCTCGGCTTCCTGCCCGGCGACCTCACGCAGAAGGTCGATCCATACCTTCGGCCGTTGTACGACGCGCTGTACGACCTGATGGGCTTCGACCGCGTCACCAAGGCCTTCGAGAAGGGCCTGCTGGAGGTGGCGCCGCTCGCCTTCATGCGCGGCCGCACGCTGAACCACTCCTTCGTCATCCTCGACGAGGCGCAGAACACCACGCCCGAGCAGATGAAGATGTTCCTCACCCGCATCGGCTTCGGCTCGAAAGCCGTCGTCAACGGCGACATCAGCCAGATCGACCTGCCGCGCGGCATGCCCAGCGGCCTGATAGACGCAGCCGATGTGCTGAAGAAGGTCAAGGGCATCGCGATGACTCGTTTCAACGCCAGCGACGTGGTTCGCCACCCGCTGGTCGCCCGCATCGTCGAGGCCTACGAGGCACGGCAGAAGCAATGAGCTCCAGGCCCTCGCTCACGCTGAGCCTGCAGTTCGCCGATGCCCGCCATCGCGAGCATCTGCCGCGCCATCGCGTGGCCCGCTGGGTGCGTGCGGCCCTGGATGCGCCGGGCGAGATCACCGTGCGCATCGTGGGCGAGGAAGAGGGCCGCACCCTCAACCGCGAGTTCCGCGGCAAGGACTACGCCACCAACGTGCTCACCTTCGACTACCTGCAGGAGCCGGTGGTCCAGGCCGACCTGATCCTCTGCGCACCCGTGGTGGCGCGCGAGGCGCGCGAGATGCGCATCCCGGTGGCCGACCACTACGCCCACCTGCTCGTTCACGGCACGCTTCACGCCCAGGGCTGGGACCACGAGACCGGCGACGAGGATGCCGAGGAGATGGAGGCGCGCGAAACAGGGATCCTGCTCGGCCTGGGCCTGAAGGACCCGTACCGCAAGCGGCGCTGAGCGCGCTAGAGCCGCGTGTGGGTCCCGAGGTAGCGCTTGCGCCAGAAGAAGGCGCCGAGCCCGATGGCGGTGGCGGCCATGATGCCGATGGCGACCCAGAAGCCGGTCACCGCATGCGTCAGCGGGATCACCTCGAAGTTCATGCCGAAGATGCCGGTGATGAGGTTCAGCGGCAGGAAGATGGCGGTCAGCACGGTGAGCGTGCGCATGATGTCGTTGGTGCGGTGGCCGAGCGCCGAGAAGTGCATCTGCACGGCCGCTTCGGCAGAGGACTCCAGCCGCCTCACGTGCGTGAGCACGCGCTCGATGTGCTCGAGCACGTCGCGTGAGCGCACGCGCAGAAGCTCCCGCTCGCGCTGCGCCGCGCTGTCGCCCGAGGCGATCGGCCATTCGTCCAGCGCGTCTATCCACTCCTGCACGGCGGCGCGCTGGTCCTCGCAGGTGTCCTCCAGCACGTGCAGGGTGTTGCGGCTGGCCAGCAGCACCTGCCAGTCGCGGAAATGGCCCTTGGGGTCGAGCAGCGCGTTCTGCAGGGTGGTGAGCTGGCGCGTCAGCAGGCGCCGCAGGTCGAGGTAGTTGTCGACCATGAAGTTCAGCATGCGCAGCATCAGGTCGGCGGGGCTGCTCGGCAGGCGCGCCGTGCCGCGCAGGTCAGACTCCTGCGAGTGCTGGGTCAGGCGGCGCGCGAAGTGCTCGCGCACCGAGCACTCGGTGGGATGCACAGTCAGCAGGACGCGGTCGAAGACCACGAAGCCGACCGGGCTGGTGTCTATCGCTTCCAGCGCGCGCCGGGCCGACGCCAGGGTCCCGTGCTCCTCGTCGACGAAGAGGTTGCGGCCCGAGCTGGCCGCGGCCAGCCGGCGGAAGACCAGCATGTCGTACCACGAGGTGTCCTCGAAGTGTGAAGGCAGCTGGTTGTTCAGCAGGTCGCTGACGTGCAGGTCGACGATGCCCGCGCCAGCCCAGCGTTGCAGCCGCCCCTGCAGCAGCTCGCGCTGGACCTCGAATTCCCGCCGCCCGCTGCCCACCCACAGGAACCCCTGCGCCGGCAATTGCTCGGGCAGTTCCTCGTACTCGGCGAATCGATCGGCCGTGATGTGGAAGATGCGCATCGGCGGCCCGTTGTCTCGGCCGCTATCAGGCCTGTTGCTTCAGCAGGCGCGCCGCATCGAGCGCGAAGTAGGTCAGCACGCCGTCGGCACCAGCGCGCTTGAACGCGAGCAGCGATTCCATCATCACCGCGTCGTGGTCCAGCCAGCCGTTGGCCGAGGCCGCCTTGAGCATCGCGTACTCGCCGCTGACCTGGTAGGCGAAGGTGGGCATGCGGAACTCGTCCTTCACGCGCCGCACGATGTCGAGATACGGCATGCCCGGCTTGACCATCACCATGTCGGCGCCCTCTGCGATGTCGAGCGCCACTTCGCGCAGCGCCTCGTCGCTGTTGGCCGGATCCATCTGGTAGGTCTTCTTGTCGCTCTTGCCCAGGTTCTTCGCCGAACCCACTGCGTCGCGGAAGGGGCCGTAGAAGGCGCTCGCGTACTTGGCGCTGTACGCCATGATCCTCGTGTGGATCTGGCCGGCGCCCTCTAGCGCCGAGCGGATGGCGCCTATGCGGCCGTCCATCATGTCCGAGGGGGCGACGATGTCGACGCCGGCCTCGGCCTGCACCAGCGCCTGCCGGGTGAGCACCTGCACCGTCTCGTCGTTGATGATGTAGCCACGCTCGTCCAGCAGGCCGTCCTGGCCGTGGCTGGTGAAGGGGTCGAGCGCGACGTCGGTCAGCAAGCCGAGCTCGGGAAAGCGGTCCTTCAGCGCCCGCACCGCGCGCGGCACGAGCCCTTCGGGCCTGGTGGCCTCGATGCCGTCGGGCGTCTTCAGCGAAGGGTCGATCACCGGGAACAGCGCCATCACCGGCACGCCGAGCGACACGCAGGCCTCGGCCTGGGCGAACAGCAGGTCGACGCTCAATCGCTCCACGCCGGGCATGCTGGCCACGGCCTCGCGCCGGCCCTGGCCATCGAGCACGAAGACAGGGTAGATAAGGTCCGACGATCCGAGCGAGTGTTCACGTACCAGGGCTCGGCTGAAGGCATCGCGACGAAGGCGGCGCGGGCGGCTGGCGGGATAGGCAGGCAGCATGAAAAGGGGACGCGAAGGCGGTGAAATTTGTGACCAGCGCCTATGGTACAGAGCCGCCAAGCGGTGTTAAAGTTGCCAGTGAGCGATGCCCGTGAGGGCATTTCTCCCTGCTTTTCCTCCCTGAGCAGGTGCCTTTACGTGATGACAGCGTCAAGGCTTTTCAGCCCCGGCCCCTGGTCGGGGCTCTTTCTTTGTGCGCTGCCTTTCGTGGCATGACCGCGCCCTGGCCGTGACGCGACGCCGCGCATGCTGCGGTGCAAACCGTGAAATTGTGCACCGCATAATCGGCCAATGACGAGCCTCTATCTCTGGGTCAAGGCCTTCCACATCGTCTTCGTGGCGAGCTGGTTCGCAGGCCTGTTCTACCTTCCGCGCTTCTTCGTCAACCTGGCCTCGGTGCCGGGCGACAGCCACGCCGAACGCGAGCGCCTGCTGCTGATGGCGCGCCGGCTCCATCGCTTCTCGACACTGCTGATGATCCCGGCGCTCGCGCTGGGCCTGTGGCTGTGGCTGGGATTCTCGACCTGGCGCGGGCCCGGCAACGGCTGGCTGCACGCCAAGCTGCTGCTCGTGGTGCTTGCAGTCGGCTATCACCACGCCTGCCTGGCGCTCCTTCGCAAGTTCGAGTCGTTGCACAACCGCCGCAGCGAGCGCTGGTTCCGGGTCTTCAACGAGCTGACCGTCCTGCTGTTCACGCTGATCGTCGTGCTGGCCGTGGTCAAGCCGTTCTGATCACGCTCGGCTGCGCCCGTGTCCGCCCCGGTCCTTCCACGCCGCCATGTCAGCTCGGCCCTGCCGCTGGCCGGGCTGGCGGTGTGCCTGGTCGTCTACGCGAGCCTGTACCCCTTCGGCGACTGGCGCTGGCCGGCCGGTGCGACGCTGGCCGAGCTGATGTGGCTGCCACTGCCCCCGCAACGCTACCGCTTCGACATCTGGGCCAACTACCTGGGCTATGGGCCGGTCGCCGCGCTGGTGTACGCGGCCGGTGTGCGCGGGGGAGGCCGGCCCTGGCGCTGCTGGATCGCCGCAGCATTCGGCTGCGCAATGCTTTCGTATGCCATGGAGCTGACTCAGCAGTTCCTGCCGCCACGCTTTCCGTCGCGGCTGGACTGGGGCCTCAACGCCGCGGGCGCGGCGACCGGCGCCACCGTTTCCGCCCTCGTCCTGCGCCTGGGCTGGGTGGATCGGTGGCAGATCGCCCGCGACCGCTGGTTCATCCGCCGCAGTGCCGGCGCGCTCGCCCTGCTGCTGGCCTGGCCGCTCGGCCTGCTGTTTCCCACGCCCATGCCGTTCGGGCTGGGTCCGAGCTGGAGCCGCCTGCAGGACGAACTGATGGACCTGCTGGTGGACGTGCGAGGAGCCGAAGACCTGCTGGCCTGGCTCGAGAACTCCCCTCCGCCGGCCGGCCAGCTCTCGGCGCTGCCCGAGGCCATGGGCATCGCGCTCGGGTTGCTCGGGCCTTGCCTGCTCGCGTTCGTGGTCACGCGCCCGGGATGGCGGCGAGCCGCGGTGAGCGTGACGATCGCGGCGGTCGGCCTGGCGACCACCACGCTCTCGGCAGCGCTCAACTTCGGGCCGACGCATGCGCTGGCGTGGTTCACGCCGCTGGTCGCGCCCGCCTGCCTGGTCGCCCTCGGGCTGGCGGCCCTGCTGCTGCGTTCGCCCGGCCGCCTGGCGGCTTCGCTGGGCATCGCCGTGACGTCGGCCGGCCTGATGCTCGTGGCGCAGGCGCCTTCGGACCCGTACTTCGCGCTAAGCCTGCAGGCCTGGGAGCAGGGTCGTTTCATCCACTTTCATGGCCTGGCGCAGTGGGTCGGCTGGCTGTGGCCGCTGGCGTCGCTGCTCTGGCTGGCAGCTCACCTGGCATCGCCCCGGGCGGATGCCGCGCCGTGAGGACGGAACCGACCACGCCGACCCGGCTCCTACAATTTCCGACGATGAGCTACTACAAGCACCACATCTTCTTCTGCCTGAACCGGCGGGACAACGGCGAGGCGAGCTGCATGCAGCATGCTGCCCAGCAGGGCTTCGACCGCTGCAAGGCCCAGGTGAAGGCGGCGGGCCTGGCCGGGCCCGGCGGCGTGCGCGTCAACAAGGCCGGCTGCCTCGATCGCTGCGCCGGCGGGCCGGTGGCCGTCGTCTACCCCGAGGGCGTCTGGTACACGTATGTCGACGAGGAGGACATCGACGAGATCGTCGAATCGCACCTCAAGGGCGGCCAGCCGGTCGAGCGCCTGATCCTGCCGCCGGAAGTCGGCCGCTGAGCCGCGGCAACGGTTCCAACGAATGAATTCCAGCACCCAGCGCCTGCGCCTGCCCGGCCCTGCCGGTACGCTCGAGGTGGCCGTCGACGTGCCGCCTGCCGGGACGACGGTTCGCGGCGTGGCGGTCATCTGCCATCCCCATCCGCAGCACGGCGGCACGATGGACAACAAGGTCGCCCAGATGCTGGCGCGTGCCTTCGTCCAGCTCGGCTACCGCGCGGTGCGCTTCAACTTCCGCGGCGTCGGCGCCTCCGAGGGCCGCTGGGACGAGGGCCATGGCGAGATCGACGACGCCCTGGCGGTGATCGCCGACCAGCGCGTCGCCGGCCTGCCGCTGGCCCTGGCCGGCTTCTCGTTCGGCGCCTACGTGACCTCCCAGGCGGCGCGCCGCCTCGCCGAGGCGGGCGAGCCGGCCGAGCGCCTGGTGCTCGTTGGACCGGCCGCCCAGAATTTCGACGTGGCACCGGTGCCCGCCGACACCCTCGTGGTCCACGGCGAGGTCGACGACGTGGTGCCTCTTTCCGCCGCCCTCGACTGGGCACGCCCACAGCACCTGCCGGTCATCGTCGTGCCCGGCGTCGGCCATTTCTTCCACGGCCAGCTCACGCTGCTGAAATCCATCGTCGTCAACGCCTGGCACCGGCCGGCGTGACGTGCGCCTGTCTTCTTTCCTTCCTCTTCCCGATGAACCGAACCCTTCGCCTCCTCGGCGCCAGCCTGCTTGGCGCCGCCGTCAGCCTCGGCGCGCTTGCGCAGACCGCACCGCAACCTCCCGAGATCGCCGCCCGTTCCTTCTTCCTGGTCGACATGACGGCCAACCAGGTCCTGGCCGAGCGCAATGCCGACGCGCCGGCCGAGCCGGCCTCGCTGACCAAGCTGATGACGGCCTACCTGGCCTTTGTCGCCCTGCGCGACAAGAAGATCACGCTCGAGCAGCGCCTGCCCGTTTCCACCCGTGCGTGGGCCGAGCGCAAGGGCGGCGGCTCGCTGATGTTCATCGACCCGAAGATGACGCCGACGGTCGACGAGCTGCTGCGCGGCACCATCATCGTCTCGGGCAACGATTCTTCCGTCGCGCTGGCCGAGGGCGTGGGTGGCACGGTCGAGAACTTCGTCGCGATGATGAACCGCCAGGCCCAGGAGTGGGGCCTGAAGAACACGAGCTTCAAGAACGCCACCGGCCTGACCGAGGCGGGCCACAGCAGCACTGCGCGCGAACTCGCGGTGATCGCGCAGCACATCATCAAGGACTTCCCCGACCGCTACCCCTACTACTCCGTCAAGGAGTACACGTTCAACAACATCCGCCAGGACAACCGCAACCTGCTGCTGCGCCGCGATCCGACGGTCGACGGCATGAAGACCGGCTTCACCGACGCGGCCGGCTACTGCCTCGTCGCTTCTTCCCAGCGCGATTTCCCGAATGGCAAGCGGCGCCTGCTTTCCGTCGTCATGGGCACCGATTCGAGCCAGGCCCGGGCCAACGAGAGCCAGAAGCTGCTGAACTGGGGCTTCACCGCCTTCGACGACGTGCGCCTGTTCGAGGCCGGCAAGCCCATCGCCACCGTGCCGGTCTGGAAGGGGCAGGCCAACGAGGCGAAGCTGGTCGCCGAAGGGCCCGTCTTCGTGGCCGTGCCGCGCGGCGAGGGCGACAAGCTCAAGACCGCCATCGAACGCACCGACCCGCTGGTCGCCCCGCTGGCGAAAGGTCAGCGCGTGGGCACGCTGAAGGTGACCACGTCGGCGGGTACGCCCGTTGCTGCCTTGCCCCTGGTGGTGGCCGATGAAGTGCCCCAGGCCGGCCTGCTGGGCCGCGCCTGGGATGCCATCCGGCTGTGGATCAAGTAATCTGCCAGCCTGCACCCCTGTGCCGGGTGCCCTGGAGGTCCCGATGAGCGCAGTGCCGCTGCCTGACACCCTGTGTGACCTGAACGGCGAGCTGCTGCCGCTGTCCCAGGCCAAGGTCAGCGTGCTCGACCGGGGCTTCATCTTCGGCGACGGCGTGTACGAGGCCTTGCCGGTCTATGGCCGGCGCCTGTTCCGCTTCGACGAGCACATGGCCCGGCTGGCCCGCAACCTCGACAAGCTGCGCATCCCCGCGCCCGCCGGCCTCGCCCACCGCGACGACTGGCTCGCCCGCGCCCGGCGCGTGATCGAGGCGCAGCCGGCCGACGACCAGTTCCTCTACATCCAGGTCACCCGCGGCGTGGCGATGAGGGACCACGTCATGCCGATAGGCCTCGAGCCTACGGTGTTCATGATGAGCAATCCGTACAAGCCGGTGCCGGCTGAGCAGCGCCACCACGGCGTCGCCTGCGTCAGCGCTCGCGACTTCCGTTGGGAGCGCGGCGACATCAAGTGCACCTCGCTGCTGGGCAACGTGATCGCGCGTCAGATCGCCGTGGACCAGAACGCCGCCGAAACCATCCTCTTTCGCGAGGGGGCGCAGGGGGGGCCCTGGCTCACCGAGGGCTCGTCGAGCAACGTCTGGATCGTCCACGAGGGCGCGCTGCTCGGCCCGCCGATGAGCGAGCATCTGCTGGAAGGCATCCGCGTCGGCCTGTTGCGCGAGCTTTGCGAGGAGGAGGGCATCGCCTTCAACCTGCGCCCGATCAGCGAGGCCGATGTCCGCACTGCTGACGAGCTGTTGCTCAGCTCCGCCGGGCGCGAGGTGCTGCCGGTGACCAGGCTCGACGGCGATCCGGTCGGCCACGGCGCCTTGCGAGGCAAGCCGGGGCCGGTCTATGCCCGTCTGTACGAGGCCTACCAGCGCGCCAAGCGCGAGCAATCGATCTGAGTGCCTGATGCAAGAGATCCCGCCCGAGCAATCCCTGATCGAATATCCGAGCGCCTTCCCCATCAAGGTGATGGGCGCGCACGTCGAGGGCTTCGTCGAGGCCATCGTCTCGGTCGCCCTGCAGTTCGATCCCGACTTCGACCCCGGCACGGTGGAGACACGGCCCAGCAAGGGCGGCAACTACCTCGGCATAACGATCACCGTCACGGCCACCAGCCGCGAACAGCTCGACGAGCTGTACCGCACGCTTTCGAGCCACCCGATGGTCAAGGTGGTGCTGTAGTCACGGCTTGGCCAGCCGGGCGTCGATGTCCTTGAGCTTGTCCGGAGCGGCTTCGTCGCCCTGGCGGGCGGCGGCTGCGTACCAGTAGCGGGCAAGCCGCAGGTCCGCCGCCACGCCGTCGCCCTTCTCGTACATCGAGCCGAGGATGTACTGGGCGCCGACGTCGCCGCCATTGGCCGCCATGCGATACCAGCGCGCTGCCTCGACCGCGTCGGGCCGAGTCCCTCGACCCATGAAGTAGGCGGTCGCGGTGGCCACTTGTGCGTCGACGCTGCCGGCATCCGCCGCACGTTGATACCAGGCCAGCGCCTGCGGCAGGTCGGGCGCCCCGAGCCGTCCGCTTTCGTACAACTCGCCCAGGGCCATGGCCGCGGTGACGAACCCATGGGCCGCCGCCTGCTCCAGAAGCTCCCGGGCCTTGGTGACGCTGGCACCCGGCAACTCTCCCCGCAGGTGCATCACCGCCAGGTTGTGCCAGGCCGCCGGCTCCCCGGCGTTGGCGAGCGCGGTGAAGCGCAGCTGCGCGGCGGCGAAGTCGCCCCGCTCGTAGACCTCGACCGCCTGCGCCAGGGCGACATGGCGCTCCGCCGGCGTCATCTCGTCCGCCCAGGCGCCATTCGCGCTGGCGATCAGGCCGGTCGCGAGGATCCAAGCCATCAAGCCTCGGTTCATGTCCTTCGTCCCATCGAATCGCATTCCTGCCGTATACGCGCTTCCGGCCGCGTGGCTGCCCGCGGGGGCATCCGTCCCAGGCCGGACAATACCGGCCCATGCCCGACCATCCGAGCACACTGCATACCCGCTTTCTCGGTCGGCAACCCTATGCCGAAACTTACGAGGCCATGCGCCGCTTCACGGCCGAGCGGCAGGAGGCCACGCCGGACGAGCTTTGGCTGGTCGAGCATCCGCCGGTGTTCACCCAAGGACTCGCCGGCAAGGCCGAGCATGTGCTCGCCGCGGGCGACATCCCGGTCATCGCTTCCAACCGGGGCGGCCAGGTCACCTACCACGGGCCGGGCCAGGTGGTGGCCTACCCCCTCCTCGACCTGCGCAGGCTCGGCTTCTTCGTCAAGGAGTACGTGTTCCGGCTCGAGGCCGCCGCGATCCAGACCTTGCAGGCCTGGGGCATCGTCGGCTTTCGGGTCGCCGGGGCGCCCGGCATCTACGTGAACCTGGCGGACCCGTTCAACGCAGGGCTGCCGGCCGGTCCACGACAGGATCCGTTCCAGGGATTGGCCAAGATCGCCGCGCTCGGAATTAAAGTGAGCAACCACTGCACTTACCATGGCCTTTCGCTGAATGTGGCGATGGACCTGGAACCTTTCAGCCGGATCAATCCGTGCGGCTACGCAAGCCTCCGGACAGTCGACATGGCTACACTGGGCATCCGTGCAAACCCTGAGGACGTCGCGGGCCGTCTGGCCGAGCGGCTGGCAACGCATCTGGGCCGCTGAAGATCGGATCACCGAAATGTCCACGCAGAACACCACCCACGAAGCCAAGACCGGCGCCGATTACGACGCCACGGCCAAGCAGAAGGCCCAGGCCAAGACGGCGCGCATCCCTATCAAGGTGGTCCCGGCCGAGGTGCTCAAGAAGCCCGAGTGGATCCGCGTCAAGGCCGGCTCGCCCAGCACGCGCTTCTACGAGATCAAGCAGATCCTGCGCGAGCACAAGCTGCACACGGTCTGCGAGGAAGCCTCCTGCCCGAACATCGGCGAGTGCTTCGGCCACGGGACGGCGACCTTCATGATCATGGGCGACAAGTGCACCCGCCGCTGCCCGTTCTGCGACGTCGGCCACGGCCGGCCGGATCCGCTGGACACGCAGGAGCCGGCGAACCTGGCCAAGACGATCGCGGCGCTGAAGCTCAAGTACGTCGTCATCACCAGCGTGGACAGGGACGACCTGCGCGACGGCGGCGCCGGCCACTTCGTCGACTGCATCCGGCAGGTGCGCGAGCAATCGCCCGCCACCCGCATCGAGATCCTCACGCCCGACTTCCGCGGCCGCATGGACAGGGCGCTCGACATCCTCAAGGCCGCGCCGCCGGATGTCATGAACCACAACCTCGAGACGGTGCCGCGCCTGTACAAGGAAGC
>CAMLGG010000136.1 GCA_946479475.1 uncultured Ideonella sp.
ACGCCATCACCAACCCCGGCACCAACAGCTACAAGCGCCTGGTGCCCGGCTTCGAAGCCCCGGTGAAGCTGGCCTACAGCTCGCGCAACCGCTCGGCCTCGATCCGCATCCCCTACGTCGCCAACCCGAAGGGCCGCCGCATCGAGGCGCGCTTCCCGGATCCTTCCGCCAACCCGTACCTGGCCTTCTCGGCGATGCTGATGGCCGGCCTGGACGGCGTGGAGAACAAGATCCATCCGGGCGAGGCCGCCACCAAGGACCTGTACCACCTGCCGCCGGAAGAGGACGCGAAGATCCCGACCGTCTGCCACAGCCTGGACCAGGCGCTGGACTACCTGGACAAGGACCGCGCGTTCCTGACCAAGGGCGGCGTGTTCACCGACGCCTACCTGGACGCCTACATCGAGCTGAAGATGCAGGAAGTCACCCGCTTCCGCATGACGACCCACCCGGTCGAGTTCGACATGTACTACTCGCTGTGATCCCCCGAGGGATCCACGCAAAGGGCGGCTTCGGCCGCCCTTTTTTCTCGCCATCCGGGTCGGCGCCATGCCGGCCCGGGACGTTGTGCAGGTGTTTGGCCTCACAATTCCGCGGATGAAGTTCCAGGCTTGCCTTCCCCGTGTCCTCGCCCTGCCGGCCCTCGTCGTGGCCGCTGCCGGCGCCTGGGCCCAGGGCTCGGTGTACTACGTCTGCCCGGGCAACGTCTTCACCAACACCATCACCCAGAAGGAAGCCGACGCGCGCGGCTGCAAGGCTCGCGAGGCGCAGCAGCCGACCACCATCGCCGGGCCCAAGCCCCGGCCGGTGGCGGGCCCCGGCTCGTCGCCGAAGGGCGCGGACAAGGTCGACTCGGCCGAGCAGAAGGCCCGCGACAGCGACGCCCGCCGCATCCTCGAGGAGGAACTGCGCCGGGCCGAGGAGCGGCTCGAAGGGCTCAAGCGCGAGTACAACAACGGCGAGCCCGAGCGCCGCGGCGACGAGAACCGCAATGCCCAGCGCTATCTCGACAGGTTGGCCGAGATGAAGGCCGCGATCTCTCGCCAGGAGGCCGACATCGCGGCCATCAAGCGCGAGCTCGCCAAGCTGCCCTCGTGACCATGCCCACGTCGCGGCCCGAGAACACCGGCCTCGACGCGCTCGACCTGCTGGCCACCATGGTCGCGGTGGTGCGGCCCGATGGCGAGTGCCTGTTCGTCAACGCGCAGCTCGAGTCGGTGATCGGCGTCTCCCGCCGCACCCTGACGACGCGTCATCTGCACGAGTGGCTGCGCGAGCCGGCCACCCTGCTGGAGGCCATCGCCGTGGTGGCCCGCAACGAGTTCTCCACCCGCCGCTTCGAGGGCGCCCTGCGGCGCGCCGCGGTGGGCCACGACCAGTTGCCGCTGCCGGTGCACATCATCGTCAGCCAGACCGAGCGCATGGGCGGCGCGATCCTGGTCGAGATGATCGAGATCGAGCAGCAGGCGCGGCAGGAGCGAGAGGAGCGCGTGCTGGGCCAGGCCGAGGTGACCAAGGAGCTCATCCGCAACCTCGCCCACGAGATCAAGAACCCGCTGGGCGGCATCCGTGGCGCGGCGCAGCTGCTGGCGATGGAGGTGCCTTCGCCCGAGCTGACCGAGTACACCCAGGTCATCATCCACGAGGCCGATCGCCTGCAGACCCTGGTCGACAGGCTGCTCGCGCCGCATCGCAAGCCGCACGTGGTGGGCGACGTGAACATCCATGAGGTCTGCGAGCGCGTTCGCTCGCTGGTGCTGGTGGAGTACCCGCGCGGCCTCAAGGTGCAGCGCGACTACGACGCCTCCATCCCCGAGTTCCGGGGCGACCGCGAGCAGCTGATCCAGGCGGTGCTCAACATCGTGCAGAACGCGGCGCAGGTGCTTTCCGAGCGCATGGAGCAGGGTGATGCAGCGATCGTCCTGCGCACGCGGATCGCCCGGCAGGTGACCATCGGCAAGCAGCGCTTCCGACTGGCATTGGAATTGCATATCCAGGACAACGGACCGGGCGTCCCCGAGCACCTGCGTGAACGCATCTTCTACCCGCTGGTGTCAGGGCGGGATGGGGGCTCAGGGCTCGGGCTCACACTGGCGCAGACCTTCGTGCAGCAGCATCAGGGGACGATCGAATGCGACAGCGAGCCGGGACGCACGGTCTTCAAGATCGTGATTCCGTTGCCCTGACGCATCCACCAGCCACACTTGATGAAACCCATCTGGATCGTTGACGACGACCAATCGATTCGCTTCGTGCTCGAGAAGGCACTGGCGCGCGAGCAACTGCCCGTGCGCAGCTTCGCCAACCCGCGCGAAGTGCTCGCGGCCCTCGTCGAGGACGAGCCGCAGGTGCTGGTCAGCGACATCCGCATGCCCGGCGGCTCGGGGCTGGAGCTGCTGGCCAAGGTGAAGGACAGGCTGCCTGGCCTGCCCGTCATCATCATGACCGCCTACTCGGACCTCGACAGCGCGGTCTCGGCCTTCCAGGGCGGCGCCTTCGAGTACCTGCCCAAGCCCTTCGACCTGACCAAGGCGGTGGAGCTCATCCGCCGCGCGGTCGACGAGAGCCTGCGCGAGGAGGTCAAGGACGAGCGCCACCTGCCGGCTCCCGAGATCCTCGGCCAGGCGCCGGCGATGCAGGACGTGTTCCGCGCCATCGGCCGGCTTTCGCAGAGCAACGTGACGGTGCTGATCACCGGCGAGTCCGGCACCGGCAAGGAGCTGGTCGCCCACGCCCTGCATCGCCACAGCCCGCGCGGCGACAGCGGTACCAACGGCCCCTTCATCGCCATCAACACCGCCGCCATCCCGAAGGACCTGCTCGAGAGCGAGCTCTTCGGCCACGAGCGCGGCGCCTTCACCGGCGCGCAGACGATGCGGCGCGGGCGCTTCGAGCAGGCCGACGGCGGCACGCTGTTCCTCGACGAGATCGGCGACATGCCCTTCGACCTGCAGACGCGCCTGCTGCGCGTGCTGTCGGACGGCCAGTTCTACCGCGTGGGCGGTCACCAGCCGCTGAAGGCCAACGTGCGCGTTATTGCAGCCACTCACCAGAACCTGGAAGAGCGGGTTCGCCAGGGCGTCTTCCGGGAGGACCTTTTCCACCGCCTGAACGTGATCCGTCTTCGCCTGCCGCCCCTGCGCGAGCGGGCGGACGACATCCCGGCGCTGGCTCGCTTCTTCCTGCAAAAGAGCGCGAAGGAGCTCGGCGTCGAGCCCAAGCGCATCAGCGACGAGGCGCTGGCGCAGCTGAAGTCCTTCGAGTTCCCGGGCAACGTGCGGCAGCTGGAGAACGTGTGCCACTGGCTCACGGTGATGGCGCCGGCGCAGGTGATCGAGCCCAAGGACCTGCCTGCGGAGCTGACCGGTCGTGCCGCCTCGGCGGTGGGGGCGCCTGCCGAGCGCGTGGCGTCGGCGAGCGCGCCGGCCTCCGATCTTTCGCGGCCCGCTTCCGAGCCGGCGGAGCTGGCGCCGTTGGTGGCTCCCGAGGCGCCTATGGCTTCGGACGCCCGTTGGCTCGCCGATCTGGAGAACGAGGCCCGGCGTCGCCTCGAGGCCGGCCAGCACGACGTGTGGGACAGCCTCACGCGCGAGTTCGAAGGCCGCATGATCCGCACCGCGCTGGCCCTCACGCGCGGTCGCCGCATCGAGGCCGCGCAGAAGCTCGGCATCGGCCGCAACACCATCACGCGCAAGATCCAGGAGCTGGGCCTCGACGATTGAGCGCCCCCGCGGGGTTCAGGCAAGGTGGCAGTGACACGTGCGCTTGAGAGGGCTCCGCAACCCTGCTGACAGGATCGGACATCCGGCGATGACAGACTCGCCGGATGCCCACGTCCACCCTTTCGCTCTACGCCGCCTGCGTGCTCATCTGGGGCACGACCTGGTTCGCCATCACCGCGCAGATTGAAGCGGTCGCGCCGGAGCTCGGCGTCGCGATCCGCTTCGCGCTGGCCTCGGCCGTGCTCTTCGGCTGGTGCCGCTGGCGCGGCATCGCGCTTGGCTTCGCGCCGCGCCTGCAGGCCCTGTTCGCCCTGCAGGGGCTCACCGGCCTGTGCGTGAACTACGTCTTCATCTACCACGCCGAGCGCTTCGTCGTCAGCGGCGTGGTGGCGGTGGGCTATGCGGCGTCACCGCTCGTCGGGTTGGTGGCGGCGCGGCTTTTCCTCGGCACGCCGATGTCGCTTCGCGTCGCCGCCGGCGGCGGCCTCGGGCTGGCCGGGGTCGGCCTGATCTTCGCGCATGAGTTCGGCCGCCTGGGGGCCTCCGGCGAGGTGGTGCTGGGCGCGGTGCTGACAGCGGCCGCGGTGCTGCTTTCGAGCGTGTCGACCATCGCGGCCGCGCGCTACCAGCGCGAGGGCATCAGCGGCTGGGCGCCCCTGGCCTGGGCGATGGCGTGGGGCTCGCTGGGCTCCTTCGTGGCCACTGCGGCCACGGGGCGCTCGTGGCACATCGATTGGAGCCCGGCCTTCGCCGCATCGCTCGCCTACCTGGCGCTGGCCGGATCGGTGGTGACCTTCGGCGCCTTCTACGCGCTGGTGCACCGCATCGGGCCGGCCCGCGCGGGCTACATCGGCGTGCTGACGCCGGTGGTCGCGCTGTTCGTGTCCTCGCTCTTCGAGGGCTTTGCCTGGACGGGCGAGACGGTCGCGGGCGTCTCGCTCGCGATCGCCGGCAACGTGATCGCGATGTGGCGATCGCGGCCGGCCGCCGGCGCGCCCGAGCCGCGCCGCACGACCGAGCAGGCTCGAGGAGCCTGAGCCGTTCAGGCCCCGGCCAGCTCGACGATCACCGGCGCATGATCGCTGGGCCGCTCGGCCTTGCGGGGCAGCTTGTCGATGGTGCAGGCCGTGACGCTGCCCTTGAGCGCCTCGCTGACGAGGATGTGATCGATGCGCAGGCCCTGGTTCTTGCGGAAGGCGAGGTTGCGGTAATCCCACCAGCTCCAGCATTTGGGCGGCTGCTCGAAGAGGCGGAAGGCGTCGTGCAGGCCGAGCCCGAGCAGGGCGCGAAAGTGCTCGCGCTCCTCGTCGGTGCAGTGGATCTGGCCGGCCCAGAGCACCGGGTCATGCACGTCGCGGTCCTCCGGCGCGATGTTGAAGTCGCCCATCAGCACCAGCCGCGGATGCTCGGCCAGCTCGGCGCGCAGCCAATCGCGCAGGGCGTTCAGCCAGCCCATCTTGTAGGCGAACTTCTCGCTGCCGGGCGCCTGGCCGTTGGGGAAGTAGCCGCCGACGATGCGCAGGTCGCCCAGCGTGCCGGCGATGACGCGGGCCTGCTCGTCGCCGTGGTTGGGGATGTTCTTCACCACCTTGTCGGCCAGCGTGCCCCGCGAGAGCAGGGCCACGCCGTTGTAGGTCTTCTGGCCGTGGAAGGCCACGCGGTAGCCGGCCGCCTCGATCTCGGCGGCCGGGAACTTGTCGTCGGCCAGCTTGGTTTCCTGTAGCACGATGGCATCGACGGGGTTGTCGGCGAGCCACTGCAGGAGCTGGGGCAGGCGGACGGCGAGCGAGTTGACGTTCCAGGTGGCGAGCTTCAAGGTGCGTACGGGTGCTGGTGGGTGGAGGCTGTTTCAGCCCCGGATTCTGTACCCGCCGCCACCCTCGCCCCATGCCGCTCAACGATGCTGGCTGCGTGACTGCGTCTGGTTGCCGGAGCCGACGTGGGCTTCGCGGTCATGCCGGCTGTCGGGCGTGCGGTGACCCTGGTTGAGCTGGGTGGGGCGTGCGTCGCCGAGCTTGTTCTTGTCGTTGTCGGACTTGCCCGACTTCGGCGCCTGCGCGTCGCGCGGATTCTGTCGGTGGGTCATGGTGTTCTCCATCGAGGGTGATGAGGAACTTCCAGCCTAGGAGCCGGCTCGGGCAGCGTATGTCGGACAGACCCGCGTTCGAGGCGCGGTGCAGACTGGCGGCCCGGCCTCGGCTCAACGGGCCTGCTCCTCCATCCGCACCTCGGCGGCGAGGCTGGCCGCGTCGCGATAGATCGTCGCCACCGCCAGCACGCGGCCCTGGCGCTTGTACTGCAGCGTGCAGTCGCGGCCCGCGATGTCGCCATCGACGACGATCTCGTCCCAGTTCTCGGCATGGCCGACGTAGTTGATGGGCACGTCGTAGTGCTGGCTCCAGAAGAAGGGCACGGCGTCGAACTTCTCGCGATGGCCGAGCATGTTCAGGGCGGCGGTCTGGCCCTGGCGCTCGGCGACGACCCAGTGCTCGACGCGGATGGCCTCGCCGGTGTGCGGATCGGGCCACCGCGCGATGTCGCCCGCGGCGAAGACGCCCGGCGCGCTGGTCTGCAGCCAGGCATCGACGGTCACGCCCCTGTCGATCGCCAGGCCCGCCTTCTCGGCCAGCGCGAGCCGGGGCCGCACGCCGACGCCGGCCACCACCAGGTCGGCGGCGATGCTGCCCCCGCTCTTGAGCGTGACCTGCCGCTCGTCGATCGAGCTGGCCGTGTCGGGCAAGTGAAAGACGACGCCGTGCTCTTCATGCAGGCGGCGTATGAAATCCCCCAGCTGGGGACCCAGCACGCGCTCCATCGGCCGGGTCTCCGGCGCAACGACGTGCACCTCGATGCCACGTGCCCGCAAGGAGGCTGCCCCCTCGAGGCCGATGAAGCTGGCGCCCATCACGACAGCACGCCGCGCCTTCGTCGCCCCGGCGATGATAGAGCGGCAATCGGCCAGCGTGCGAAGCGTGTGCACATGCGGCAGGCCGATGCCGGGGATCGACAATCGCACCGGCTCGGCACCCGTGGCCAGCAGCAGCCGGTCGTAGGCCAGCTTGCCGCCGCCATCCAGCCCGACCTCGCGTGCCTGCGTGTCGATCCCGACGACGCTGGTGTTCAACCGCAAGTCGATGGACTGCTCGGCGTAGAAGCCTTCGTCGCGCAGCGGCACCCACTCCTCGGGCGCGTTGCCGGCGAGATAGTCCTTGGACAGGCTGGGCCGATCGACCGGCGCCGCGCCGTCGTCGCTCAGCATCACGATGCCGCCCCGGTAGCGCTGGCGCCGCAGCATCTCGGCGGCCGCGAAGCCGGCTGCGCCGCCGCCGACGATGACGATCTTCTGCGGCGGTGCACCGGCGGGCGCCGGGCGGGCGACTTCCTTCGGCTGCGCCTTGCCGGTCACGATCACCCTGCCTTGCCGCACCTCGGTGTCGAAGCACGCCACGGGGCTCAACGCCGGCGCGCTCAGCGCTTCGCCGGTCCGCAGGCTGAAGCAGGCGTGGTGCCACGGGCAGCGCACCGTGTCGCCGACCATCAGGCCCTCGGCGAGAGGACCGTGATAGTGCGTGCACTCGGCGCCTATGGCGAAGTACTCGCCGCCGCGGCGGGCCAGCAGCACGGCCTCTTCGCCGACGTGGCCGGCCAGCATCTGGCCGTCGGCGAGGGTGTCCAGGGCAATGCCCTGGGCGAGATCGGGGCCCTTGTCCTGCGATGCGTCAGCGCTCATGGCGATCTCCGGTTCTTGCGCGTGAATCCCTGGGCCGCGGCCTGCGCGGCGGAGGGATCATGCGCCCGAAGCCATGGCCCTGGTCCCGGCCCGATCGTTCAAGCGGGCATCGGCGCCTGCGTCAGCCCTGGAACGCGCGCTGGCGCCAGTCGGAGAGCACCTGCGTCCAGGACTCGCTGAGGCCGGCTTCCTCCTGCAGGCCCGCCTTGACGGGTGCGTCCTCGTCCTTCCAGGCCCAGGTCCAGCGTGCGCGGCCATCCTCCTGAACCTTGGCCTCGAAGAAGCCCGTCAGGAGGCCGGCCGCCTGGCCGTCCCTCACCTCCGCCCTGAAGGTGTCGGCGTCGTAGGTGACCACGGTGCAGCCACTCTCCAGGCAGTAGCTGGCCAGGCTGAACCAGCGGGCGGCCAGGGGTTGTTGATGATGGACGGCGAGCAGATGGGTTTCGTTCATCGACGGATTGTCCGCCCTCGCTCCAAAGCCCTTGGAGGCGCGAGTGTGGTAGGCGGCGATTCGCGGCCTCGGGCTATCCTCCGCCCATGCCCGACATCCTGAGCATCGACGCGGTCTCGAAGACGTATGCCAGCGGCCTGACGGCGCTCGATCACATCGACCTCCACATCCGCCGCGGCGAGATCTTCGCGCTGCTCGGCCCCAACGGCGCCGGCAAGACGACCCTCATCAGCATCATCTGCGGGATCGTCAACGCCAGCAGCGGCAGCGTGCAGGTGGGCGGCCACGACATCGTGCGCGAATGGCGCGCCGCGCGCGAAATGATCGGCCTGGTGCCGCAGGAGCTGACCACCGACGCGTTCGAGACGGTGCTGGCCACTGTCTCCTACAGCCGCGGCCTGTTCGGCAAGCCCGCCAATCCCGGGCACGTCGAGCGGGTGCTGCGCTCGCTTTCGCTGTGGGAGAAGAGGGACAGCAAGATCATGACCCTGAGCGGCGGCATGAAGCGCCGGCTGCTGATCGCCAAGGCGCTGTCGCACGAGCCGCAGGTGCTGTTCCTCGACGAGCCCACCGCGGGCGTGGACGTGACCCTGCGGCGCGACATGTGGGCCCTGGTGAGCCAGCTGCGCGAGTCCGGCGTCACCGTGATCCTCACCACGCACTACATCGAGGAGGCCGAGGAGATGGCCGACCGCATCGGCGTCATCAACAAGGGCCGGCTGATCCTGGTGGAGGAGAAGGCGGCGCTGATGCACAAGCTGGGCCGCAAGCAGCTCACGCTGGCGCTGCAGCAGCCGCTTGAATCGCCGCCGGTGCTGGCCGGTGTGCCGCACGGCGCGCTGACGCTGGCCAAGGACGGCCACGAGCTCGTCTACACCTACGATCGCGAGCGCGAGCAGGCCGGCATGGCCGGGTTCCTCCAGGCGCTCGACCGGGCCGGCATCCACTTCACCGACCTGCAGACCACGCAAAGCTCGCTGGAGGACATCTTCGTCAGCCTGCTCGAAGGCAGTGCAACGGGAGCGAACGCATGAACCTGCACGCCGTCCGCGCGATCTACGGCTTCGAGATGGCGCGCACGCGCCGCACGCTGATGCAAAGCGTGGTGTCCCCCGTGGTGTCGACCTCGCTGTACTTCATCGTCTTCGGCGCCGCCATCGGCTCGCGCATCCAGAGCGTCGAAGGCGTCAGCTACGGCGCCTTCATCGTGCCCGGGCTGATCATGCTCTCGCTGCTGACGCAGAGCGTGTCGAACGCGTCCTTCGGCATCTACTTCCCGCGCTTCAGCGGGACGATCTACGAGCTGCTCTCGGCCCCGGTCTCGCCGTGGGAGGCGGTGCTGGGCTACGTGGGCGCGGCGGCGTCCAAGTCCATCATCCTGGGCCTGATCATCCTGGCCACGGCGGGCCTGTTCGTGCCGCTGCAGATCCTGCATCCCGTGTGGATGCTGCTGTTCCTGCTGCTCACCGCGGTCACCTTCAGCCTCATCGGCTTCATCATCGGCCTGTGGGCCGACGGCTTCGAGAAGCTGCAGGCCGTGCCGCTGCTGATCATCACGCCGCTGACGTTCCTGGGTGGCAGCTTCTACACGATCGACATGCTGCCGGGCGCGTGGCAGAAGGTCGCGCTGGCCAACCCGGTGGTCTATCTGGTGAGCGGGTTCCGGTGGAGCTTCTACGGCCACGCGGACGTGGCGCTCGGCATCAGCCTGGGGATGACGCTGGTGTTCCTCTTCGCTTCGCTGGCGGTCGTGGGGTGGATCTTCAAGACGGGGTGGCGGTTGAAGGCTTGAGGCGGGTGTCGCGGCCTGCTGCACGCGAGCAGCTTCAACGGCTGCTCGCGAATCGGCCCAGCCCCAGCTCCACCCAGTGCCCGTCGCGGCGCAGCAGGAACAGCGCCTCCAGCCCCTGGCGCTGCGCCAGCGCCAGGCCTTCGCCGGGACCCGCGACCAGCAGCGCGGTGGCCCAGGCGTCGGCACTCGTGCAGTCGTGCGCGAGCACCGTGACCGAGGCCAGGTCGTTGCGCACCGGCGCACCGCGGCGCGCGTCCATGGTGTGCGTCAGGCGCACGCCGCCGATGTCGACGAAGCGGCGGTAGTCGCCGGAGGTGGCCACCGCCAGGTCCTGCAGTTCGATCACCCCATGGGCCGCGCGGCGCCCGGGCTCGGGGCTTTCCACCGCCACCGCCCACGGCTGGCCGTGGGCCTGGCTGCCCAGCGCGCGCAGCTCGCCGTCCAGTGCCACCAGTGCATGCGCCACCCCGTGGCGATGCAGCACCTCGGTCATGCGGTCGACCGCGTAGCCCTTGGCGATGCCGCACAGGTCCAGCTGCAGCGGCGCATGCTTGCGCGCGCGGCCGGTGGGCGGATCGAGTTCGAGCGCCTGATGCGCCGGTCGGTGCCCGCCCTGGGCCGCGGCGCGGATCGCCGCGGCGTCAGGTGCGTCGCGCACGGGGCCGAAGCCCCAGGCATCGACCAGTGCGCCGACGGCCGGGTCGAATGCGCCGTTGCTGTCGCGGCAGACCCGCAGCGCGTGCTCGAGCACCTGCATCGTTTCGGCGGGCAGTGCCACCCACTCGCCGGGCGGCGCCGCATTCAGGCGGTTCAGTGCGCTCGCTGGCTTCCACGGCGACATCTGCGTGTCCACCTGCGCCACCGCCGCGGACAGCCCCAGCTGCAGCGCGTCGGCGTCGACTGCCGCCTCGGCGTCGCAACACACGGACCAGCGCGTGCCCATCGTGGGGCCGTGCAGGCGCAGGCGCTGCAGCCGCGTGGGCGGCTGCGTTTCAGAACACGTCCTCGGCATAGCGGCCCTTGGCCTTCAGCAAGGCCACGCTCGATCGCAGCGGCCCGAGGATGCCGTCGAGCGCCTGCGCCACGCCCGCGGCCATCGGGCGGCTGCCGCACACGCGGACGCGGGCGCCGCCGGCCAGGAGCTCGCGCAGGCGCGCGCCATCGCGGCGCAGCGCGTCCTGCACGTAGCCGCCGCCGTCGGGCACCCGCGAGAACGCGGTGTGCAGGCTGGCCAGCCGGTGCTCGCCCAGCCAGCGCTCGAGTTCGGCGCCGAAGTAGAAGTCCCGTGCCGGGTTGCGCCCGCCGAAGTACAGGTGCATCGGCGTGCGCCGCGTGTTGCCGCGGATGAAGCCGGCCAGCGGAGCCACGCCGGTGCCGGCACCGATCAGCAGCACCGGTGCCTTGTCGCCATCGAGCGCGAAGCCGGGATTGCGGCGCACGAAGGCCTGGATCGAATCGCCGGGCTGGAGCGCGTGCAGATACCCCGAGCACACGCCGCCGGGCATGCGGCGCACGCAGATCTCGACGAAGCCGTCGCGCCGGCCCGAGGCCAGTGAGTAGTAGCGCGGCACCGTGGAGCCCGGCGCCAGCACGCCCACCAGGTCGCCGGCTACGAAGTTGCCCAGCCCGCGTCCCCGCAGGCGGTCCTGCCAGCGCGGCTGCGGCAGCGCGAAGCGCAGGATGGCCGCGGGCTCGCCCGCCGCGCCCGGGTAGTCGCGGCGCGACACCAGCTGCAGCGCGGTGCTCGGCGGCACCCGCGGCCGGTACTCGATCTCCAGCGGCTCGCCCAGCGCCTGCGCCAGATCCTGCCCCCAGCGCGCGAACTCCTGCGCCGACTGCTGATGGATGCGCGCGAGCGGCAGCAGCGCGGCCCAGCCGTGCTCGCGAAGGGCTCGATCCAGGGCCTCGGCAAAGCCGCAGAAGGCCGGGTACTGCCGGTCGCCGAAGCCGAGCACCGCCACCGTTGCCGCGGTGACCGGCGTGCGCCCGATGCGCGCAAGCGCGTCCGCCGCGTGCGCCGGCGCCTGGCCGTCGCCGTAGGTCGCCGCGAGCACGATGATCCGCTGCACCGCCGCGCCGGCCTGGAAGTGCTCGAGGCCGTCGGTGCGCACGCGGTGGCCTGCGCGCACCAGCGCCGCGTGCAGCGCCAGCGCGAAGCCCCAGGTGGTGCCGGTTTCGCTGGCGACGAAGATCAGCGTGTCGGCGCCCGCCGAGGCGCTGTTGTCCGCGACCCGGGGCCTGAGGCTGCGCGCGCGCCACCACAGCATCACGCCGGTCACCCAGAACAGCGGGATGCACGCGGCGGCAGCGCCGAGCACCAGCGCCCACGCCCAGGCGCCCGCGCCGGTGTGCAGCAGCAGCGCGAGATCGTGCACGCGCTGCGCGGCGGTGGCGTCCTGCCAGGCGAGCGTGCGGCCCGAGTACCGGTCCACCCAGCCCAGGCCCTGGGCGGTGGTCACTTTCCAGGTGTCTTCGGGGTCGGTGGCGTCGGGGAAGTTCAGCCGCCGCAGGTCGCCCACGCGCAGGCCCTGCAGCAGCGGCAGCGGCACGGCGGCCGATGCGGGCTGGCCTCCCGGCACGGACACCACGTCGGGCTCCTGATCCGGCTCCAGGGTCACCAGGCCGAAGGTGGCTGCGCTCATGTACAGCGCCGTCAGCGACGACAGCAGCAGCACGACGAGCACGACCCGGCCGGTGATGGCGTGCAGGCGCTGCGGCAGCGAGCCGCGCACGCGCTCGAAGAGCCGGCGCCAGCCGCCCATGCGGCGCAGCAGCAGCACGAGCCCCGACACCGACAGCAGCAGCATCGCCACCGCGACGGCGGCGGCCGCCACGCGCCCGCCATCGCCGAGCAGGAACGAGCGGTGCAGGTTCTTGAACCAGCGCGACAGCGCCGAAGGCTCGTAGGGGCCGAGGATGCGGCCATCGGCCGGATCGACCTGCCACGCCCGGGCCTGGCCGGCGTCGAAGGCATAGACCACGATGTCGCCCGCAGGCAGGCGACGGATCTCCTCGGCGCCGCCGACGCTTGCCGACACGCGCTGCACCAGCGTCGACACCGGCGTCTCGCTCGCCGCCGGCACCGCGGTCCACGCATCGCGCACCGGGTCGACGGCGAGCACCGCGCCGCTGATGCCCAGGACCAGCGCGACGGCGCCGGCCACCAGGCCCAGCCAGCGGTGGATCAGCCTCCAGCCCATGTCACCGTCCTCACGGCAGCTGGAAGCTCAACGACTCGACGTACTGCTTGCCGGCCTGCGGCTTGCCCGCGTTGGCCGCATTCAGCGGCACGCGGATCTCGGCCGGGCTGTCGCGCATGTCTTCGGCCGCGGCGTCGACACGGATCTCGTAGCCGGCGTCGATCAGCGCGTCGGCCAGCTCCGCCGTCACCTTGAGCGTTCGGCCCTGGCCCACGCTGGCGCCGGTCACGCCCTGCAGCCGCTTGCTGTCGGCGGCCGACAGCCGGTTCCAGTCAGCCAGGTGCTTGTAGTACTTGGCCTTGCCGCCGGCCACCCACAGGGTGCGGGCGTAGGCGCCCTTCGCATCGGTGAGGTAGACGGCCAGGTAAGCGCCGTTGCCGCCGTAGTTCTTCAGCGCGGCGGTGATCGTGACCGGGCGGCTCTGCGCCGCTGCAGGCAGAGCGAGCGCGCAGGCAGCGGCCACGGTGGAAAGCAGTGGTCTGGACATGGAGCTTCTCCGTTGTTGCAGGTTCATGGGGCCGAGGCGCGCGGCGGGGGGGCGGATGCGGTCCCGGCCTCGGCAGCCGAGGCCGCCCCCGAGCTGCCGCGCGTCCGCTCGCGATTGCGGTCGCGGTCGCGGTCGCGGTCGTGAAGCTTCATCTTCACCGGCTCGAGGGTCTTCGGGTCGAGCTTGGCCTTGAACTCGCGGCCCTGGGCGTCGCGGCCGAGGATCTCGTAGCAGCCGTCGTCGATCTTGAGGCGCTGCACCTGCCAGCCCTGCTGCGCGGCCCGGCGCATGACCGCGTCGCGCGACTGCCACTGGCTCACCGGCACGTCGCAGTCGTCTCCCGCCAGCACCGGCGCTGCGCCGAGGAGCGCTCCCAGGAAGGCAAGCAACGGATGGATCTTCATCGCGGCGACTCCTTTCGCCCGCCCAAGGCGGCGCATTGGACCCCCGGCGGGTGCGCCCAGGAAAAGCGATGCCGAGCAGTCCGGACCACAGGAGCGGCTTGGATGTGCATGGCTGATTCATTCCCTGGACGTTGCTGCGCGAGACTTCGGCGGCATCAGCATCAGCATCAGCATCAGCATCAGCATCAGCATCAGCATCAGCATCAG
>CAMLGG010000137.1 GCA_946479475.1 uncultured Ideonella sp.
CCGGCGATGCCGCGCTTCGAATCGCCGTCACCGCCGTCCGGGCTGCCCTTCGGCGCACACCAGACCCGCCTGGGCCTGCAGGACGTGGGCGTGCTTTGGGCCCGCGAGGCGCCGGCGCCCTGGACGGCATCGCCCGCCGTCGAACCCCCGCCGCCGCCCCTGCCGTTCGAGACGCGGATCGACACGCGGATCGACACGCCGAGCGAAGCTCCCGCGACGCCGGCCGACTGGCCCCTGGGCCGCGCCCTGGCCCAGCTGGCCGGCGTCTACGTGCTGGCAGAGAACGCCCACGGCCTGGTGGTGGTCGACATGCATGCCGCCCACGAGCGCATCGTCTACGAGCGCCTCAAGGCGGCCGCGCGGCAAGCTCCGCTGGCCGCCCAGCCCCTGCTGATCCCCGCCACTTTCGCAGCGACGCAGGAAGAGGTCGCCGTGGTCGAATCGCGGGCCGCGGACCTGGGCGCGCTGGGCCTGGACATCTCGCCTCTCGGCCCGACGACCCTGGCCGTGCGCTCCCGCCCCGCGGCCCTGCCCGATGCCGATCCGGTGGCGCTGGCCCGCTCGGTGCTGCGCGAGCTGGCCGAGCTCGCCGAGGCCGACGCCGGCCGCCTGCTCGAGCGTGCGCAGGACGAAATCCTGGCCACGATGGCCGGCAACGGTGCCGTTCGCGCCCACCGCAGGCTCACGATCGAAGAGATGAACGGCCTGCTGCGCCAGATGGAAGCCACCGAGCGCGCCGACCAGTGCAACCACGGGCGCCCGACCTGGCGCCAGGTGACGATGAAGGAACTCGACGCGCTGTTCCTGCGGGGGCGCTGAACACCATGACCATGCGCTCCGACCGCAACATCCAGCGCACGCCCAAGCGTGCCACCCGCGCCGCCACGCCGGCCGCCAGCCCTGCCCCGGTGCCTGCCGCGGCACCAAAGCCGGCATCGCCTCGTCCGCCCGGGGCTCCATCCGCCGGGCCGCGGCGCGTGGCGCGCGATCAAGCACCCCCGCCGCAGGTCCGGCCTGCGCCGCGCCCCCCGGCGCCCCGCAGCTCCGAAGCCGAGGGCATCCGCCTGTCCAAGCTGCTGGGCGACCGCGGCCTGGCCTCGCGCCGCGAGGCCGACGACTGGATAGCCGCCGGCTGGGTCAAGGTCGACGGCAAGATGGCCGTCCTGGGCCAGCGCGTGCTGCCCGACGCGAAGGTCGAGATCGACCCCGCGGCTCACCAGCAGCAGGCGCAGCGCGTGACCATCCTGCTGCACAAGCCGATCGGCTATGTCTCGGGCCAGGCCGAGGATGGCTACGAGCCGGCGAGCGTGCTGGTGACGGCGGCCACCCACTGGCCCGAGGACCCGCTGCGCCGCCCCTTCCATCCCGGCCACGCCCGGGGTCTCGCGCCGGCGGGCCGGCTCGACATCGACTCGACCGGCCTGCTGGTGCTGACCCAGGACGGCCGCATCGCCAAGCACCTGATCGGCGAGGACTCCGACGTCGAGAAGGAGTACCTCGTCCGCGTCGAGTACCAGCGTGAAGGCCGGCTGCCCGAGGCGGAGCTCGAGCGCCTGCGACACGGCCTGGAGCTCGATGGCAAGCAGCTCAAGCCGGCCAAGGTCAGCTGGGCCAACGAGGACCAGCTGCGCTTCGTCCTGCGCGAGGGCCGCAAGCGCCAGATCCGCCGCATGTGCGAGCTCGTGGGCCTGAAGGTTGTCGGCCTGAAGCGCGTGCGGATCGGCAGCGTGGTGCTGGGCAAGCTCCCGGTGGGCCAGTGGCGCTACCTGGGCCCTCACGAGAGATTCTGACGAAGCGTCAGACCGCCAGCAGCTCGACTTCGAAGATGAGCGTGGCGTTCGGCGGGATCACACCGCCGGCGCCACGCGCGCCATAGCCGAGGTGCGGCGGGATGGTCAGGATGCGGGTGCCGCCGACCTTCATGCCCTGCACGCCTTCGTCCCAGCCGCGGATCACCATGCCGGCGCCGAGCTCGAATTCGAAGGGGTCGTTGCGGTCCTTGCTGGAGTCGAACTTGCGCCCGCGCCCGTTCGGCGCGTTCTCGTCATGGAGCCAGCCGGTGTAGTGCACCGTCACGCTGTCACCTTCCTTCGCGGTCTCGCCCGTGCCGGGCTTCACGTCGTCCATCTGCAGCTGCGGCCGGTCGGGGGTCGGCAGCAGCTCCACCTCGAAGACCAGCGTGGCGTTCGGCGGGATCACGCCGCCGGCACCGCGGGCGCCGTAGCCCAGTTCGGGCGGGATGGTCAGCACGCGCGTGCCGCCGACCTGCATGCCCTGCACGCCCTCGTCCCAGCCGCGGATCACCTGGCCCGCGCCGAGCGCGAACTCGAAAGGCTCGCCCCGGTCCTTGCTCGAGTCGAACTTGCGTCCGCGGCCTTCCGGCGCGGCGGCGTCGTGCAGCCAGCCGGTGTAGTGCACGGTGACCGTCTGGCCGGCCCGGGCCGAGTCGCCGCTGCCGGTCACGCGGTCGTCGATCTGCAAGCCGCTCGCGGTTTTCATGATGTGGGGTCCTTGGGAATGGTGAAAACGGTCGGCGATGATGCCATCGCCGGCAGGGGCCAGGCCCGTGTCCATGCGGCCACCGCGGCCTCGAGCCAGGCCGCCCGGTCGCCCGTGGGCAGACGGGACGGCAAGCCCAGCACCGCCGCGGCCCGCTTCAGCGCCGCCAGCGGGTCCGAAACGTCCAGCGGCGTGGCGCCGTTCTGCTTGGACAGCTTCTGGCCATCCTCCGCCAGCACCAGCGGCGTGTGCAGGTAGCCGGGCGTCGCGAAGCCCAGCAGGCGCTGCAGGTGGATCTGCCGCGGCGTGTTGTCGGCCAGATCCTCGCCGCGGACGACGTGGGTGATGCCCTGCTTCGCGTCGTCGACCACGACCGCGAGCTGGTAGGCCCAGAGGCCATCGGCCCGCTTGAGCACGAAGTCGCCGACCTCCTTCGTCAGGTCCTGCCGCTGGAAGCCCAGGCGCCGGTCGAGCCACTCGACACCGAGGTCGCTGCCGTCGGGCGCATCCGTGCGCAGGCGCCAGGCGCGCGCCGCGCGGCCGTGCAGGCCCTGGCGGCAGGTGCCCGGATAGACGCGCTCGCCATGCCGCTCGTGGTGCTGGCCCCGGCCCGCGAGCACGGCGTCGATCTCCTTGCGGCTGCAGGAACAGGGATAGGCCAGACCGTCGGCGAGCAGGCGATCGAGCGCTGCCTGGTACAGCGTGCCGCGTGACGATTGCCAGACGGGCGGCTCGTCGGCCACGAGTCCGCACGCGGCCAGCTGCTGCAGGATGAGCTCCGCGGCACCGGGCACGCAGCGCGGGCCGTCGACGTCCTCCATCCTCACCAGCCAACGGCCGCCTGCCGCCCGTGCATCCAGCCAGCTCGCCAAGGCGGCCACCAGCGAGCCTGAATGCAACGGGCCGGTGGGCGATGGCGCGAACCGGCCGACGTAGCGATCGGCCACGGCGCTACCCCAGCGACGTCGGCAGATGCCGCTCCAGCAGGGCGCGGCGGGTCGCCGGGCTGGCGAGCTGCTGCAGCCACCACTGCAGGGCGAGACCCTGCGGCGGCTTCTTCGGCTGCGGCACCGCTGCACTTCGCCAGGCATACGCCATCCCGCCGACGCGCCGGGTGCGGGCCACCTGCTTGACCACGAGGTGGCCGTGCCGGACGTGCTCGCGCACCAGCGGCTCGGGCACGAAGCCGCAGCCCAGGCAGCGCAGCTGCGCGGAGATCTTGTCCTGCATGCTCGACACCGTCAGCACCTCCTGCCCCGGCAGCAGGTTGACGGTCAAGGGCTGCATGCGCATGGCCGAATCGGCGACCGCGATCGCCCGGTGGCCGATGATCTGGTCGTCCGTCAAAGGCTCGGGCAAGGCCGCCAGCGGGTGATGCGGGGCCATCGCGAAGACGAACTGCAGTTCGCCCAGGACCTTCATCTCGATGCCGGGCGGCGCCGGCATGTCGCCCGGCACGCCGAGCGCGAGGTCCGCCTGGCCTGAGACGAGCGCCTCCCACGTGCCGGCCAGCACCTCGGTGCGCAGGCGCAGGCGGGTGCCGGGGCCGGGCTCGCCTTCGCCGCCGGGCCTCAGCGCATAGAAGGCATCGCACAACTCCAGCAGCGTGAGCCTCGAAAGCACGTCGTCCACCGCGATGGTGAGCTCGGTCTCCCAGCCGGTGGAGACTCGGCGCACCCGCTGTGCGACGGCGTCCATCTCGGCCAGCAGCCGGCGCCCTTCGGAAAGCAGCTCCTCGCCGGCAGCCGTGAGCTTGGCCTGGCGGGAGCGGCGGTCGAAGAGCAGCACGTCGAGGGAATCCTCCAGCTGCCGCACGCTGTACGTGAGGGCCGAGGGCACCTTGCCGAGGGCGCGGGCGGCGGCGGCGAAGCTGCCGGTGCGGGCGATGGTGTCCATCATCGCGAGGGCGTCGGGGGTCAGGGCGCTGCGTCTATCCACGAGCTTCATGTTATTTGAAAGCTCGCTTCAAGCCCGGCCGCCCCGGCCGAGCGGGCACCTGCCTACGATGGCTCCATCGACCACAGGAGGTTTGACCATGATCACCGTACGCAAGGCCGAGGACCGCGGCATCGCCGACCACGGCTGGCTCAAGAGCTTCCACACCTTCTCCTTCGCCGACTACTACGACCCGGCCCACATGGGCGTGGGCAACCTGCGCGTCATCAACGACGACCGCATCGCCCCGGGCACCGGCTTCGGCACCCACGGCCATCGCGACATGGAGATCGTCAGCTACGTGCTCGAAGGCGAGCTCGCGCACCGCGACAACATGGGCAACGGCACGGCCATTCGCCCCGGGGAGGTCCAGCGCATGACCGCCGGCACGGGCGTGCGGCACAGCGAGTTCAACCACGCTCAGGGCCAGGCCACGCACTTCCTGCAGATCTGGCTGCTGCCCTCGCGCGCCGGGCTGGAGCCCGGCTACGAGCAGAAGGAGTTCGGGCCGGCCGTCAAGCGCGGCCAGCTGCGGCTGGTGGCCGCGCCCGACGGCCGCGACGGCGCCGTGACTCTGCACGCCGACGCCTCGATCCGCGCCGGCCTTTTCGACGGCGACGAATCGGCCGAGCTCGCGCTGGACCCGAAGCGGCTGGCCTACGTGCACGTGGCCGAAGGCGAGGTCACGCTCAACGGCGAGCATCGCCTTCGGGCCGGCGATGGCGTGACGCTGGATGGCGAGACGCGGCTCCAGCTCGGCGCCGGCAAGGCCGCCAACGTGCTGGTGTTCGACCTGGCCCGCCTCGACTGAAGTTGGCGCGACCTGGGACCGAGGCCATGGGCGCTACATTGCGCCCATGAGCCTCACCCTCGGCGCCCTCGGCCTGCTGCCGGCCATCGACTGGCTGGCCGTCGTCACCCTGTTCGTCGCCTGGGCGGCCTATGCCCGCTTCGCGAAGAAGCGCGCCGACACCCGGCCGTCGATCCTGGCCTCCACCAACCGCGTGCGACGGCAGTGGATGTGGCGGACCACGATGCGCGAGAACCGCGTCGTCGACGGCATGGTGGCGCAGAACCTCTCGACCAGCCCATCGTTCTTCGCCTCCACCACCATCCTGATCATCGGCGGTCTGCTGGCGGTGCTGAGCACCAACGACAAGGCGACCGAGTTCGTGCGCGAGATCCCCTTCGCCGCCCGCACGTCGGTGCTGGTGTTCGACGTCAAGGTGGCGGTGCTGACGGCGATCTTCGTCTACGCCTTCTTCCGCTTCACCTGGAGCATGCGGCAGTACAGCTTCGGCGTGCTGCTGGTGGCCGCGGCGCCCACCCACGACCACCCCTGGACCGACGAGGAGCGTGATGCCTTCGCCGAACGCGCAGGCCGGATCATGGGCCTGGCGGCCGAGACCTTCAACGACGGCCTGCGTGCCTACTACATGGCCTTCGCATTGATCGCCTGGTTCTTCTCGCCCTGGGCCTGCCTGGCCGCCACGGCCTCCGTCGTCTTCGTGCTGTACCAGCGCGAGTTCCGCTCGGAGGTGCTGGCCGCGCTCAACGGCTGAGGTCCTCGCGCGGGACCAGGTCCGGCACCTCGTCCTCCGGCACATGGCGGCGCGCGATGCGGGCCAGCGTGCCGTCGCGGACGATCTCCCACACCAGGCGCCGCCAGGCCGCGATCTCGGTCTCGCCGAAGCGCGCACGCGAGAGCACCAGGCCCTCGGGGACGACGGAACCGCGAGGCGCCCAATCCAGCGAAACCAGCTGCGGCTTGCGCGGGTGCTCGGCCGCATAGCGGCGCATCACCACCGCATGGCCGATCACCGCGTCCACGCTGCCTTCGGCCAGCAGGCGCAACAGGGCCGCGTCATCGGTCGCCTCGACCACCCGGCCCTGGGCCCGCGCCGCGTCGAGCGCGGCGTCGTAGTCCGGGGTGTGCTTGTAGCCCCGCACCGCGCCCCAGCGCAGCTTCGGATCGGCCATGAAGCCGGCCAGTCCATCCTTCACCGGCGGGTGGCTGGCCAGCATCCACACGCTGTGCTTGAGCAGGATGTAGGGTGCAAACGCGTAGAGCTTCTCTCGCTCGGGCGTGGCGATGCCGGAGGTGGTCATGTCGAGCCGGCCGGCCTCGAGCTCCGACCAGATCCGCGCCCGGGTCATGACGGAGCCTTCGAAGCGACAGCCGCTGCGACGCTTGAGCTCGCGCATCAGGTCGACGTCGATGCCGCTGCCTTCCAGGCCCTCGCCGCGCTCGCCGCCGGCTCCCCGGTACAGGGCGCCGAACTCGTAGAAGGCGACGCTGATGGCGCGCTCGGGGCAGACCATCGGCGCTGCCACCGCCGGGCCGCGGGCCCAGGCAGGGGCGAGCCATGCCAGGGCCGCCGCGGCGGCCAGGCCCACGAGCCCGGCGCGAACACGGCTTCCCCGGCACCTCCACCCACTCTTCGGTCGGCGATCCCTCCGGTGCATGGCCGCATGCTGCCTGCCCAGGGACACCGCCGCAAGCGGGCAGATCCCCGGTCAGCCCATGCCGCCGAGGAACTCCTTCACCGCTTCGACCGTTCGCTGCGGGTCCTCTTCCTGCGGCACGTGGCCCAGCTCCGGGAAGACGACCAGGCGGCTGCCGGCAATGGCCTGGCGAAAGCGCTCGGCCACCGGGGGCGGGATCAGCCGATCCCGGCCGCCCCAGATCAGCAGCGTCGGCACCTTCAGCGAGGACAGGCGGCCCACGTCCTTGCCCGCATCGAGCTGCTGCATCCGCTCGCGCAAAGCATGGCGGTTGCCTTCGCGCAGGGTCAGCTCGAAATACCGGTCGACCAGCGCCGGCGTGACCTTGGCCGGATCCCCGTAGACGCTGCGCACGCTCTCGTCGACGAGCCCGCGCAGCAGGAACCACTCGCTCAGCGCGCCGACCACCGGTGTGCGGGCCAGCCGGAAGCCGACCGGCCATTCGAGCGGCTCGACGTCGTAGCCGGACGAATCCACCAGCACCAGCCGATCGACCCGCTCCGGTGCGAGCGAAGCGACCCGCCAGGCCACCTCGCCGCCGAGGGAGTTGCCGCCCAGGACCACGCGCTGCAGGTGCAGCTGGTCGAGCAGGTCGATGACGAAGCGGGCCAGCGTGTCGCCGTGGTAGTCGTCGGCCGGATAGGTGCCGGTGAAGGGCCCGGTCAGGCCGAAACCCGGCAGGTCGAAGCTGACCACCCGCCGCTGGGCCTTCAGCGCCGTCGCCCAACCCTCCCAGGTGTGCAGGCTGGCCGAGGTGCCATGGACGAGGACGATGGGGTGCGGATCATCGCGCGGGCCCTCGTCGCGCAGGTGGACCATCTGCCCCTTGATCTCGATGAAATCGGAAGGCGGCGGCGCCCAGCGGGCCACCAGCGTCTCGACCGGGCGATCCGGCGCGCGGGCCACCGGCACGGCCAGCGCCGTCAGCATCAGCAGGATGCCCGAGGCTCGCCAGAGCAGCATCTTCATGCGAGGTCCGCGCCCAGCGTCTCGCGCTCGTCGAAGACGAAGCAGCGGCCGCGCCAGTGCGGCGCGCCCTCGGTCTGCTCGAAGTAGCGCAGGATGCCGCCCTCGAGCTGGTAGCTGCGCTCGACGCCGAGCTCCTGCATGACCAGCGCCGCCTTCTCGCAGCGGATGCCGCCGGTGCAGTAGCTGACGACCGTCTTGCCGGCCAGTTCGGCCCGGCGCTCGGCCAGTGCGGCGGGGAAGTCCGAGAAACGCTCCAGCCGCCAGTCGATCGCGCCCTCGAAGGCGCCAGCGTCGACCTCGAAGCCGTTGCGCGTGTCGAGCATGACCACCGGACGGCCTTCGTCGTCGCGGCCGGCCTGCAGCCAGCGCGCCAGGGTGGCCGGCGCGACCGCCGGGGCGCGGCCGGCGGAAGGCCGCACGGCCGGCATGTTCATGCGGATGATCTCGCGCTTGACCTTCACCTTCAGCCGCTTGAACGGCATGCCTTCGCTCCAGCTTTCCTTGGCGTCCAGGCCGGCGAAGGGGGCCTCCTCGCGCAGGGCACCGAGCCAGCCCCGCAAGGCATCCGCCTCGCCGGCGAGGAACAGGTTGATGCCCTCCTCGGCCAGGAGCACCGTGCCCTTCAGGCCGGCGGCGACCGCACGCTCGTGCAGGCGCAGGCGCAGGCTCTCCAGGTCGTCGAGCGGGACGAAGCGGTAGCTGGAGACGTTGAGCACGCGGGCGGTGGACGACATGGGCGCGGATTCTAGGAGTCCGGCCACCGGCGGCCACCTGGCTTGACATCCGTCAAGCGGGCCTGGGGCCGGCCCGATGGACGCCGGTCAAGCCCGTGCCTACGCTGGCCCCATGGATGCCGACACCACCACCGGGGGGACGCTGACGCCGCCCCTGCGTGCCCTCCGCCTGAGCGACCCTTTGCGCTGGCTGGCGCTCGGCTGGCACGACTTCCGCCGTGCGCCGGCCATCGGCCTTTTCTACGGCGCCTGCTTCATGGCCATGGGCTGGGCCCTGCTCGGGGTGTTCCAGCATGCGCCGGCCTACACGCTGGCGCTTTCGGCAGGATTCCTGCTGATGGGGCCTTTCCTCTGCCTCGGGCTCTACCACGTCAGCCAGGCGCTGGAGCGCGGCGAGCGCCCGAGCCTGCTGCTGTCGCTCACCGCCTGGCAGACACGCACCGGCACGCTGGCGATCTTCGGCTTCGTTCTGCTGGTGCTGGAGATGCTCTGGGGCCGCGCGTCGCTGGTGGTCTTCGCCCTGAGCTTCGACGGCATGCCGGATTTCAAGGGCTCGCTGCTGGCCCTGCTGGACCCGGAAAACCTGAACTTCATCGCCGCCTACCTCGTCGTGGGCGGCTTGTTCGCGGGGCTGATCTTCGCGGTCAGCGTGGTGTCGATCCCGATGATCCTGGACCGCTCCACCGACGCGATCACCGCCGGTCTCACCAGCATGCGCCTGGCCCTCACCCAGCCGGGCGTGATGCTGCTGTGGGGGGCGCTGCTGACGGCGCTGGTGGTGCTGGCGATGCTGCCTGGTTTTGCCGGCCTGCTGGTCATCGGGCCGGTGGCCGGGCACGCCAGCTGGCATGCCTACCGCGCGGCCATCGACGAAAGCTAGAAGCTCAGACGAACTCTCGCTCTCTCAGCCACTTGGTGGCGACCCACTTCTCGCCTTCCAGCACCGGCGCGCCGCCGTGCAGAGTCTTGGTGCTGGCGTGCGGTGCGTTGTAGCTGAAGAACACCGCGTTGCCCTTCACCGGCGCGACCTCCAGCCCGACGTCCGGGAAGGTCGTGGCGCCCCCGCGCTTGGGCGTGTTCAGGTACATCACCAGCGTGCCGACGCGCTGGCCGCCGCGCGAGAGGATGGTCGGCGTGCCGGGGTGGACCGGATCGAAGTAGTCGTGGTGCGGCTTGTACTCGGCGCCCGGCCGGTAGCGCAGCACCTGCAGGCCCTCGCCATTGCGCACCGGCCAGCACAGCAGCTCGGCAATGCGCTGCTCGACGCGCTGGATCACCGGGTACTCCGAGCGGCTGAAGAACATCCCGTCGCTGGTGCGGGCGGTGTTGACCTCGCTGCCGCCGGTCTCGTTGACCACGGTCTCGGAGCGGGTGAGCCGCCCTTGCGCGAGCTCGACGATCTCGTCGCACTCGTCCTCGGTCAGCAGTCCGCCGAAGACCACCACGCGCGGCAGCAGCATGTTCATCAGGACCTTCACCTCGTGGCCGCTCACCACCAGGCGGGACGAGCCATCGGCGATGGCCGGCTCGGGCAGCTCCTGCCCCGGGATCGGCTTGCCCCTGGCCTGCAGGTGCTCGGTGAGCGTGGTCTCCATCGCCTCGATGGCAATGTCCTCGGGCCAGCCGCTGTTCTTCATCGCGGCCAGCACCTCCTCGGGGGGGAAACCGGCCTCGGCCTGGGCCACGATCCAGGCCCGCAACTCATGAGTGATCGCAGTCGACGTCGTCATGCGCGACATTGTCGCGCAGGGTCTGGCGGAGTGAGCCAGCTCACTCCGCCAGTCCCTGCGGGGCGTCCGTGGGCTCCCCCTAGCCCCCTCCGAGAGCGGGGCTCCAGTCAGTTCGACGACACCTCCCAGCCCTCCTCCGCGAGGAGGGCTCCAGTCAGTCCGGACAAGGGCACGCTGTCCGGTGATTCACGCCGTGAGGAGCTTGAACGCGTGCATCCAGTCGTTGCGCAGGAAGCCGGGGATGCACCAGAGGATGCACAGCGGCTCGATGGCCCGCGCGGCCACGGCGCCGCCCATGTCGGCCGAGTCCCAGCCGACCTCCTCCAGCAGCCCTGCCACCGCCTGCTTGGCCTCGGCGTCGTCGCCGGCGATGAACATCGTCGGACGTCCGCCCGGCAGCTTGGGGTCGATCATCAGCGCCGAGCCGACGGAGTTGAAGGCCTTGACGAAACGGACCGCGGGGTGGGCGCGTTGAAGGCGCTCCATCAGCGAGTCGTCCAGCGTGGTGAACAAGCGCAGCACGCCCTGGTCCGGCGGCGCGTCGGCGATGGGGTTGGTGGCATCGACGAGCACCTTGCCGGCCAGCCGGCGGCTCACCTCGCCCTGCAGCGCGGCCTGCGCGGCCGTGCCTTTCACGGCCAGCAGTGCGAGCTCGGCGAACGCCGCGGCCTCGACGCCGCTGCCCACCTTCACGCCCGCGTGCTTCGCCGCGAACTCGGCCAGCTTCGCCGGCTCCCGCGTGCCGAGCATCACCTCGTGGCCGTGGCTCGCGAGCCCGGCCGCCAGCGTCTGCGCCACCGTGCCCGAACCCAGGATTCCGATCTTCATGGTGTCTTCCTTTCCTTGCCGGCCGACCCGCCCGCCGGGCCCGCCATGGACTGAACTCTAGGAATCCAGCTCCCTGACTGGAAGTCACCCTCACTTGATGCATTCATGAATGATGGTTGAGAATCGGCTGCGTGAAGCAACTTCAGGGACTGCTGGCCTTCGTCGAAGCGGCCAGCGCGGGCAGCCTCGCGGCGGCGGCCGACAGGCTGGAGCTGACGCCGGCCGCCGTCAGCAAGAGCCTGGCCAAGCTGGAGGCGCAACTGGGTGTTCGCCTGCTTCAGCGGAGCACCCGGCGCCTCGCCCTGACGGCCGAAGGCGAGCGCTTCCTGGAGAAATCCCGCACGGCCTTGCGGGCCCTGGACGAAGCCGTGGCCGACGTGACGCAGAGCGCCAGCGAGGCCCGCGGCCGCGTCCGCATCTCGGTCGGCCATGCCTTCGGCCGCCAGTGGGTGCTGCCGCTGCTGCCTGCGCTCACCGCCGCGCACCCCGGCTTGGCGATAGAGCTCGACCTCGAGAACCGGCCGGTGGACCTGGTCGCCGAGGGCTACGACATCGGCATCCGCGGCGGCTTCATCCAGGATTCCAGCTTGGTGGCGCGGCGGATCTGCGCGCTGCCGCTGGCACTGGTGGCGAGCCCGGCGTACCTGCGCCGCGCCGGCATCCCGCGAACGGTCGACGAACTGCAGGCCCACGAATGCGTGGCCGTCCGCCATCCCGGCAGCACGCCCGCCGCCTGGCGCTTCTCGGGCGCCGGACGCCGCGGCAAGGCGTTGGAGATCCAGCCGCAACCGCGCCTGGCCGTGAGCGACCCGGCCACGGTGCTCGACCTGGTGCTTTCCGGTTGCGGCATCGCGCAGGCCGGCCTGCAACACGCCCTGCCCTACCTGCGCAGCGGGCGCCTCAAGCTGCTGCTGGTCGACCGGCACGACCCCGGCTCGCGCGAGTTCGTCCTGCACTACCCGCACCGGCGCTACCTGGCGCCCCGCGTGCGGGTGGTGGTCGATGCGCTGCTGGCGGGCCTGACCGCCGAGCGCGACTTGCACCTGACCGTGCGCGAGTTCCTGGACGAGCAGCCCCAGGCGGAGGCGAGTACCCCGCCTCAGCCTTTGCCGCGCCGGAAGACCAGCCGGTCGGGCTCCGAAGCGGCCGCGTCGAAGGCATAGCCTTCGGCATCGAACGCCCGCAGCGCCTTCACGGTGGAGGCACGCTGCAGGATGGCATGGCGAGCCATCAGCCCGCGCGCCTTCTTGGCGAAGAAGCTGATGACCTTCCACTGGCCGCCATGCCACTCCTCGAAGACGCACTCGACCACCCGCGCGCGCAGCGCCGGCCTGAGGGCCGCCCGCGAGTACTCCTGCGAGGCCAGGTTGACGACGATGGGCGACTTCTCGCCCGCCTGCATCTCGTTCAGCGTCCGCGCCAGCGTGTCGCCCCAGTAGCCGTAGAGGTCCTTCGCGCCGCCCGGCGTCGGCAGCCGGGTGCCCATCTCGAGCCGGTAGGGCTGCAGCTTGTCCAGTGGCTTCAGCAGCCCGTAAAGGCCGGAAAGGATCACCAGGTGGCGCTGCGCCCAGGTCCAGTCGGCATCGGCCAGCGTGCGCGCCTGCAGGCCGTCGTAGACGTCGCCGTCGAAGGCCAGGCCGGCAGGGCGGCTGTTGGCGGCGGTGAAGCGGGTCGACCAGGCGGCGTAGCGGGCGGCGTTGAGTTGAGCCAGCGGGTCCGACAACTCCATCAGCGAGGCGATCTGGGCCGGCGTGTAGTCGCGCAGGACGCCGATCAGCTCGGCGGCCTCGTCGACGAAGCGCGGGCGGGTCGCCCGCCGGGCAAGCACCGGCGGCACCGGGCGTTCGTAGTCCAGGGTCTTGGCGGGGGAAAGCAGGAAGAGCATGACGACTCAGGAGTTCTCGATGGGCACGCAGCCCGGCACCCGCCAGCGGGCGGCCAGGCCGTGGGTTTCGCGGCGCAAGCCGGCGCGCTCGGCCTCGGACAGCAGCGAAGGCCCGGGCGGCGCGGCGGAGATGGGCTGCAGAAGCCGCTCGTCGACCCTGGGTCGCGAAGCGGGCTGCGGCGACAGCAGGGCCTCGTCATACGGCTCGCCGATGAAGCCGCAGAGGGCCGACAGCGCTTCGGCCGGCGAGGCGGTGAGCCAGTCGTAGGGCACGACGAAGACCTGGCGCGGTGCGAAGGCCGGGCTCTCGCGCAGCGCGCGGTCGACGCGGCGCAGGCGCTGGACCAGTTCGTCGATGCCCAGTTCGAGCCAGCTCCAGGCCTCTCGCGGCTTGCCCAGGGCCTGCTCGCGGGCGAGGCGTCGGCGGTAGGAATCGGCGATCGCCACCGGCTCGCGTACGCAGGCCAGCACGCGGGCCTGCGGGAAGAGGTGGAACAGGCGCGGCAGGCAGAGCACGTGGGTCGGCGTCTTCTCCAGCAGGCGGCGGCCGGGATAGGTCTCGTGCGCGGCGAAGGCGAGGAAGGCGCGGACGAGATCGTCGTCCTCCATCGCATCGACCGCCCCGCCGGAGAGCCGGCCCACCCACGCACGCAGCCGCGAGAGCGCCTCGCGCCCGCCCAAGTAGGCCCGCTGCATCGGGGGCGGCGGATCGGCCAGCCATTCGCGCGTCCGGCTGAAGATGAAGGTCTCGTGGACGTCCGGCACCGGCGCGAGGGCCGGGAGCCGGGCCAGCGCAAGCTGCAATGCCGAAGTGCCGCTGCGCTCGTGGCCGCAGACGAAGACCGGGCGCGCCGCGGCGGCCCAGGCACGCAAAGCGCCGAG